>JBFJXA010000039.1:0-15034 GCA_041623375.1 Gammaproteobacteria bacterium
CCGACGACATTCCACTCGACGTCGATACCGGTCCCGCGCGCGCGGTGCTCGGCCTCGAGCCGGATGGGCCGGTCGTTGCCGTTCTGCCGGGTAGCCGGCGCTCCGAGATCGCGCGCCTCGCCCGGCCGTTCATGGAGACCGTGCAGTGGCTGCGCAAGCGCCACCCGGATGTGGCTGTCGTCGTCGCGCTCGCGAACGAGTCGGCTAGGCCACTGTTTCTCCAGATGACGCGCGGCATCGAGCTCGACCCGCCCGCCCACGTCGTTGCGGGGCATGCGCGCGCTGTTCTCGCGGCCTCGACGGCCGTGCTCACGGCATCGGGCACGGCCAGCCTCGAGGCCACGCTGATGAAGCGTCCGATGGTCGTCGCGTACATCCTCGCCGGCCTGACGCACCGCATCTACCGTTCGTTGGGCTTGCGTAAGCTTGCACACGTCGCTTTGCCGAACCTGCTCGCAGGCCGCGAGCTTTTTCCGGAGTTTCTGCAGGGACGGGTACGCGCCGAGCTCATGGGCCCGGCGCTCGAGGCGCAGCTCGCCGCGTCTGCGGACCGCACGGGCTGGTATGATGCCGTCCAAGCGATTCACGAGCGGCTGCGGCGCGGAGCGAGCAAGGCGGCAGCCGCCGCGGTCATCGATTTGCTCGCCGCACGGAAAAGGCTCTGACGTTGTGGCTCGTCAACTCGTTCTCGGCTCGGAAACCTCGCTAGCGGTGGCCGGTGTTGACGAGGCCGGACGCGGGCCGCTCGCAGGGCCCGTCGTTGCCGCTGCCGTCATTCTCGACGAGGAGCGCCCGATCGCGGGGCTCGCCGACTCCAAGCGCCTCACACCGGCGCAACGACATCGCCTCGCGCGCGCCGTGCGTCACGGGGCGCGCGCATTCGCCGTCGCGTTGGCCGAGCCCGCGGAGATCGACGCGATCAACGTTCTCGAAGCTTCGTTGCTGGCAATGACCCGCGCGATCGGCAAGCTCGCAATCGTGCCCGCTGTCGTTCGTGTCGATGGCGCACAGACCCCGCGCTATGTGGGCGGTGAGCAACCGTTCGAGATCGAAGCCGTGGTCCGCGGCGATGGGTCCGTTCCAGCAATCAGCGCCGCATCGATTCTCGCGAAGGTATGCCGGGATCGTCTCATGCGGCGCTGGCATCGACGCTTTCCGGCTTACGGCTTCGACCGGCATAAGGGGTATCCGACGCGGGCGCATATCGCTGCGCTGGCCGCTCACGGGCCATGCCCGATTCACCGCAGAACGTTTGCGCCTGTACGAGAGTGCCTCGAGGTGGGCTCGTGACGGCGTTCGTGCATCTGCGCGTGCACTCGGAATACTCGCTCGTCGACAGCGTCTTATCCGTGCCGGCGCTCATGAACGGCGCAACAGATCGAGCGATGCCGGCTCTGGCGCTGACGGACGAGAGTAATCTCTTCGCACTCGTGAAGTTTTACCGGGGGGCGGTTGCGCGCGGTATCAAGCCGATCGTTGGTGCCGACGTCTGGATCGCGGCAGCGCCCGAGGATCGCGCGCCGAGCCGACTGACGCTGCTGTGCGCGGACCGGGATGGCTTTAGAAATCTGAGTCGACTCTTGACGCGGGCGTCCGCGCAGGGGCAACAGCACGGGCGGGCGCTCGTGCTGCGTGAGTGGCTCGAACCGGCGGCGCTCGAGGGGCTTTTCGCACTATCGGGCGGGCAGCGTGGCGATCTCGGTCGTGCACTCGGTGGCGATTCCGAGCGGGTTCGATCGAGCGCCGATTTCTGGCTGCAGAGATTTCCGGATCGCTTCTACGTCGAGCTTCAGCGGTTGGGACGGCCAGGAGAGTCGGAGTACCTGGGTCGGGCCGTCGAGTTCGCTGCCGGCCGAAACCTGCCGGTCGTCGCGACGAACGACGTCTGCTTCTTTCGCCGTGAGGATTTCGAGGCCCACGAGGCGAGGATATGTATTCAGCACGGTCGTGCGCTGGCGGATCCGACGCGCCCGCGTGAGTACTCCGAGCACCAGTACCTGAAGTCTGCCGAGGAGATGGCGGAGCTCTTCGAGGACATTCCCGAGGCGCTCGAGAATACCGTGGAGCTCGCCCGGCGCTGTAATTTCGAGTTGCAGCTCGACGATATCCATCTGCCCGATTTCGAGTTGCCCGAGGGCACGACGGCGGCGGACCATCTCGGCCACCAGTCGCGCGCTGGTCTGGAGGCGCGACTGAGCAGGCTGGAGCTGCGCGACGCTGACATTGAGCCTTATGCGGCGCGCCTGGCGCGCGAGCTCGAGACGATCTGCCGCATGGGATTCGAGGGTTATTTTCTGATTGTCGCCGACTTCATCCGTTGGGCCCGGGAGAACGATGTGCCGGTCGGCCCGGGTCGCGGATCGGGCGCGGGCTCGCTCGTCGCTTATGCGCTGGGTATTACGGATCTCGATCCGATGACTCACGACCTGCTGTTCGAGCGCTTTCTCAACCCCGAGCGTGTATCGATGCCGGACTTCGATATCGACTTTTGCATCGAGGGCCGGGATCGGGTCATCGATTACGTCGCGTCGCGATACGGCCGTGATCACGTCTCCCAGATCATCACGTTCGGAACAATGGCAGCGCGTGCAGTGGTTCGGGACGTCGGGCGGGTACTCGGGCATCCGTACGGATACGTCGATCGAATCGCGAAGCTCATCCCGTTCGAGATTGGAATCACGCTCGAGAAAGCGCTGGCGAACGACGACGAGCTGCGCGTGTTGTATGAAACCGATGACGAAGTTCGCACGCTGATCGACATGGCGCGCCCGCTCGAGGGTCTGGCGCGAAACGCGGGTACGCACGCGGGCGGTGTCGTTATTGCGCCGGCGGCGTTGACGGAGTTCATGCCGGTCTACTTCGAGCCCGGCGGGACCTCGTTGACGCAGTTCGACAAGGACGACGTCGAGGCGATCGGCCTCGTCAAATTCGACTTTCTCGGGCTCAAGACCCTTACGATCATCGACCGCGCGCTGAAGGCCGTAAATGCTGCTCGCGCCGAAGGCGGGCTGGATCCGATCGACATCGAGTCGCTCCCGCTCGACGACAAGCGGACCTACGAGTTGCTGCGAAACTGCCAGACGATGGCGGTCTTTCAGCTCGAATCCGCCGGGATGCGTGATCTGGTCAAGCGGCTGCAACCCGATAACTTCGACGATCTCGTCGCGATCCTCGCGCTTTATCGTCCGGGTCCTCTGCAGTCGGGCATGGTCGACGACTTCATTAATCGCAAGCACGGCCGCCAGCACGGGCCGATCGATTACCTGCATCCGGATCTCGAACCCGTGCTCCGGGCGACGTACGGCGTAATCCTCTATCAAGAGCAGGTCATGCAGATCGCTCAGGTGCTCGCGGGATATTCGCTCGGCGGTGCCGACCTGCTCAGGCGGGCGATGGGCAAGAAAAAGCCCGAGGAGATGGCGAAGCAGCGCTCGGTTTTCGTGTCAGGTGCGACCGACAAAGGCTACGACGCGCAGCGCGCCAGTGAGATCTTCGATCTAATCGAGAAATTTGCGGGCTACGGTTTCAACAAGTCGCATTCGGCCGCTTACGCACTCATCGCGTATCGGACAGCCTGGCTCAAAGCGCATTATCCGGAAGCCTTCATGGCAGCCGTGTTGACGGCAGACATGGACAACACCGATAAGCTCGTCCTGCTCAAGGACGATTGCGCCAAGCTCGGCATCGAGCTGAGGCCGCCGGGCATCAACGTGTCCGAATATGGGTTCACGGTAGCGGGCAAGGGCTCGATCGCGTACGGCCTCGGTGCGATCAAGGGCGTCGGGCGCAGCGTGGTCGAAGCGCTCGTCGCCGAACGCGAAGCGAATGGGCCTTTCATTGATCTGCTCGATGTCTGCAAGCGCATCGATTCGCACAAGCTCAACCGACGCGTCCTCGAAGCGCTCGTGCGCGCGGGCGCGCTGGATGGTTTCGGCGCCAATCGGGCGACGCTCGCCAATGCGATCGGCGATGTCCTCAAGCTCGCAGAGCGGTCGGCGCATGCGCGGGCGGCCGGGCAGGGGGCGCTGTTTACAGACCCCGGCGCTGGCGATGCCGCCGAAGCGCTGGCGTTCGAGCTGACGCCTCTGCGGGATTGGACCGACCGCGAGCGCCTTGCGGCCGAGCGAGAAAGTCTCGGGCTTTATCTCAGCGGTCATCCGTTCGAGCAATACGCCGAGCACTGCAGTCATTTCACGCACGGCGCGATCGCCAACGTCGTCGGCGCGCCGCCGGTCGATGGCGGCGTGAACGGTAACGGTACGGCGTACAGGGAGCGCCGAACAGTCACCGTTGCGGGACTCGTCATGGATATCCGTCGTCGCGGTAGTCGCGTATCGGTTGTGCTCGACGATAATACCGAGCGTCTCGAAGTCACGCTGTTCGAGGACGCGCTAGCGCAATACAAGCACTTGCTCGCGAAGGATGCCGTGCTCGTCGTCGACGGATCGCTGCGGTTCGATGACTTTATCGGTGCGTGGCGAGTGACCGCACAGCGCGTGCGCTCGGTCGACGATGCGATAGAAGAGTACGCACGCAGGCTCACGATTCACTGCAACACGGCGAGCCTCGAGCTCATCGGCAACCTGCGCGAGACCTTGCAGCCCTTCGCGCATGGGCAGTGCGAGGTCTGTATCGAGTATGCGGGCCCTGCTGCCAAGGCGATGTTGACGCTTGGCGAGAGCTGGAGCGTGCGTCCGACGCGCGAGCTCAGGGAGCGCTTGAGCCAGCTTCCCGGTGCCGAGCGTTACTCGATCCACTATCCCCGTCACTGCGTTTAACGTCGATGTCAGCTTCGCCGCGAGCGCGTGAGCGCGTATTGTGACCCGCTGCACGCCTGCTCCACAGCCGGCTTGCCAGCGTTTACGGGTTGCGAGTAAGGTGCGAGACCCTATTTCAGCATCCCGCATGGCCGTGAAGCTGGCATTGCGGGATAGGCTACAAGGAACGAGGATCGTGGTGTGGTCGTACCACATGAGTGACGAGCGACGCAGTAGAGCGCCCGCAAAGCCGCTTCCCGGATGGATTTCGGCCTGGGGGACTGCAAACGCGGCTCATGGGGGATGCTGAGATAGGGTCTGCGATGAATTTGAAGTTCCTGGATTTCGAGCAGCCCGTGGCCGAGCTCGAGGCGAAAATCGACGAGCTGAAGTTCGTCGGTGACGACTCGGAGCTCAACATCAGCGAGGAGATCGAGCGGTTGCGTCGCAAGAGCGACGCGCTGACGAAAAGTATCTTCTCGGGTCTTTCGGCGTGGCAGGTCACGCAGCTCGCGAGACATCCGCTCCGGCCTTACACGCTCGACTACATCGCGAGCTGTTTTTCCGATTTCCAGGAGTTGCACGGTGACCGCATGTATGCGGACGACAAGGCGCTGATCGGCGGGCTCGCACGCATCGAAGGGCAGCCCGTCGTCGTGATCGGGCACCAGAAAGGACGTGACACGACGGAGCGCGTCGAGCGTAACTACGGTATGGCCAGGCCCGAAGGTTACCGTAAGGCGCTGCGCCTCATGCGCCTGGCGGAGAAGTTCAGGTTGCCGGTCGTGACGCTCATCGATACGCCAGGCGCGTATCCCGGCGTCGGCGCGGAGGAGCGCGGACAGAGCGAAGCGATTGCGCGAAACCTGCTCGTCATGGCGTCATTACGCACGCCGATCGTCAGCGTCGTTATCGGCGAGGGCGGCTCGGGTGGCGCGCTGGCGATCGGCGTTGCCGACCGTGTCCTGATGCTGCAGTACAGTATCTATTCGGTGATTTCGCCGGAAGGCTGCGCGTCGATACTCTGGAAAAGTGCCGACAAGGCCGAGGCAGCCGCAGAGGCGCTCGGTGTGACTTCCGATCGTCTGAGCAAGCTCGGACTCATCGACGAGGTTCTGCCCGAGCCGCTCGGTGGTGCACACCGCAACCCGGCGGCGATGGCCGAGACCATGAAGAACGCATTGCTGCAGGCGTTGACGGAACTGCAGAGCCTGTCGCTCGAGGAGCTCATGGAACGACGGCAGCATCGCTTACTGGCTTACGGGGACTTCAAAGAGGGTTAACCCGAGCGCGAAGTCTGCGGATGTCCGAGAGCCATGACGCCTTTTTAGCCAAGCTCCGTCAGCAACTGGCTGGGCTCGAACAAGCGTGCTCGCCGAGCGGCTACGCCGTCGCGTTCAGTGGCGGACTCGATTCGTGCGTGCTTCTCGAGGGCTGTCATCGACTCGGACTGCGGTTGCCGCTGAGGGCGCTGCACGTCGATCACGGCTTGCAACCGGAATCTCTGCGTTGGGCCGAGCATTGTCGACATGCGGCCGCCAGACTCGGTATCCCGACCGAGATCTCGAACGTCACGGTAAACGTCGGTACCGGGCAGAGCGTCGAGGCCGCCGCCCGCGAGGCCCGTTACGCTGCACTCGGCGCGTTGTTGAAGCCGGCGGAGATGCTGCTGACGGCGCATCACGAGGACGATCAGCTAGAGACCATATTGCTGCGTCTACTGCGTGGCGCGGGCGTTCGGGGTCTTCGCGGTATTCTCGAGAGCGCGCCGCTCGCGGGTGGTTACGTGGGCCGCCCACTGCTGGCGTTCGCCAAAGCCGAGATTTCCGCCGCTGCAAATCGATGGGCGCTCGATTGGATCGAGGACCCGTCGAATGAAGACGCGCGCTTCGATCGAAACTACCTGCGTGCGGCCGTGCTGCCGGTGCTCGAGCAGCGATGGCCGGCGGCAGCGCGGACTGTCTCGAGAGCCGCCCGGCAAATGGCTGACGCTGAAGCGTTGTTGACTGCAGCCGCGGAGGCCGACGCGGCAGGCATCGCTGATCGCTCGCGTGTGCCGGTCGGGCAACTGCTCCCGCTCGGTGCCGTGCGGCAGCGAAATCTCTTGCGCTTTCTGCTCGAGTCGATGCGTTTGCCGTTGCCGAGCGCAAAGCAGCTCGAGGAGGTCGTCTCGGCGCTTGGCGTCGTGAGGCCGGATGCCCAGACCTGCGTATCCTGGCCCGGCGCCGACGCGCGTATTCACGACGGCCATCTCTACCTCATGCGTTCGCTGCCCGAGTGCTCCTCGAGCGACGACGCCGGCAGCGTGAGCCCGGACAGGCCGTGGACGGGCCCCGAGGGACAGCTAACACTCGTCGAAGCCGCGGACCCGCGCGAACCGACGGCGCTTCCGGATACCTGGGCCAAGGCAGGCCTGTCGGTTCGTTTTCGGCGCGGCGGTGAGCGGTTCAGGCCCCGCGGTGCCGCACATCATCGAGCGCTCAAGAAGCTCCTGCAGGAGGCCGGCATCGTGCCGTGGATGCGTTCGCGGATCCCGTTGCTTTACCGTGACGATACGCTCGTCGCCGTCGGAGATCTCTGGGTCGGCGATGGCGATCGCGAGGCCTGCAGCGGCGAGACGGCCTGGCAGGTTCGCTGGAGCGAGCACCCGCCGCTGCGCTGATGCGCCGCGTAGCGGCGCCACCGTTGCGCCGATTGGGCTGGTTCTGGCGGGGTTCTTTTGGTACTTTGCAATACCGTCCTGAGATAGGTTCTGAGCTCGCAGCAGCTGCCCGATAGGCCTTTCGGGCTGGAATCGATGACTGGAAGAACGGGCTGCGGCCTGAGCAGCGGCCTCATCAAACGCTATGGACGGGGAATGACGCGATTCATATTCATCACCGGGGGTGTCGTCTCATCTCTCGGCAAAGGCATCACTGCAGCGTCGCTCGGCGCGATTCTCGAATCTCGCGGACTCAAGGTCTGCCTCATGAAGCTCGATCCGTACATCAACGTTGATCCGGGCACGATGAGCCCGTTCCAGCACGGTGAAGTATTCGTGACCGAGGACGGCACCGAGACGGACCTGGACCTGGGGCACTATGAGCGTTTCGTCCGCACGAAGACCGGACGCGACAGCAATTTCACGACGGGACGAATTTACAGCGAGGTTATCGCGCGCGAGCGGCGCGGCGATTACCTCGGCGCTACGGTACAGGTCATTCCCCATATCACCGATGAGATCAAGCAGAGTGTCGTGCGCGGTGCGGACGACGCCGACGTCTGTCTCGTCGAGATCGGTGGCACGGTCGGTGATATCGAATCCCTGCCGTTTCTCGAGGCAATACGCCAGATGGGGGTCGAGCTCGGTCGAGAGCGTGCCATTTACATTCATCTGACGCTCGTGCCGTATATTGCCGCTTCCAAAGAAATCAAGACGAAACCGACGCAGCACTCTGTCAAGGAGCTGCGATCGATCGGTATCCAGCCCGATATTCTCGTTTGCCGTTCGGAGCAGTTACTGCCCGCGGAGCAGCGCGCGAAGATCGCGCTGTTTACTAACGTCGAAGAGCGAGCCGTTATCTCGGCCATCGACGTCGACGACCTCTACAAGATTCCGCTCATGCTCGAGGAGCAGGCGCTCGATGCGATCGTGATCGACAAGCTTCGGCTCGAGACCAGAGACGCGGATCTCTCGGAATGGCGTGCCGTCGTCGAGGCGCGGGCCACACCCGAGGCCGAGGTTACGATCGCGATGGTCGGCAAGTACGTCGATCTGAAGGATTCTTATATCTCGTTGACCGAAGCGCTGCGACACGCTGGAATCCAAACCCGCACACGCGTCAATATCTCTTACGTCGAGGCTTCGGATCTGGAGGAAGACGGCGTCGGCGAATTGACCGACGTCGACGCGATTCTCGTCCCCGGGGGCTTTGGTGACCGCGGCATCGAAGGCAAGATTCGCGCGGTGCAGCTCGCACGCGAGAAAGGTATTCCGTATCTCGGTATCTGCTTGGGATTACAGGTTGCCGTCATCGAGTTCGCACGAAACGTCGTCGGACTCCAAGGTGCACATTCGACCGAGTTCGCACCAGGCACCGAACATCCGGTCATAGCGCTGATCACGGAATGGCAGGACGCCAGCGGTGTCAGGCAGGAGCGGAGCGAGGAATCCGATCTCGGCGGCACGATGCGCCTCGGCGCGCAATGCTGCAATCTCAAGCCGGGTCCGCGCGCGCGCGACATCTACGGGAGCGACTCGATCTATGAGCGCCATCGCCACCGCTACGAGTTCAACAACACGTACATGGAGCGATTGAGTCAGGCTGGGCTCGTCTTTTCCGGTCTCTCGGACGACGGTCTCGTTGAGGTCGTCGAGCTGCCGGGCCATCCGTGGTTCCTCGCGTGTCAGTTTCACCCGGAGTTCACGTCGAATCCGCGCGATGGCCACCCGCTGTTCACGAGTTTTGTGACTGCAGCTCGGTCGTGCCAGGGCTTGAAGTTGCCGCGGGCAGCGGGGGAGTGAGAACGGTTGAGTAAGATCAAAGACGTCAGCGGTATCGAGATTCTCGATTCGCGGGGAAACCCGACTGTAGAGGCCGAGGTTGTCCTCGAGACCGGCGCGCGCGGGACCGCTGCTGCACCGTCGGGCGCATCGACGGGCTCGCGCGAGGCCGTAGAGCTGCGCGACGCCGATCCAAAACGTTACCTTGGCAAAGGTGTCCTGACGGCTGTCAATAACGTCAATGTCGAGATTCGTGACGGCGTTGTCGGGCTCGACGCTGCAGACCAGACCGCCCTCGATCGCCGCCTCATCGAGCTCGATGGCAGCCCCAACAAGAGCCGCCTCGGCGCCAACGCGCTTCTGGCCGTCTCGCTCGCAGCGGCGAAGGCAACTGCGAGCGAGCGGGGTCAGGCGCTGTTCGAGTCGCTCGCGGTCGGCGACGATTTCACGATGCCCGTGCCAATGATGAACATCGTCAATGGCGGCGCGCACGCGGACAACAGCGTCGATATTCAGGAGTTCATGATCCTGCCGGTGGGGGCTCCGAGCTTCTCCGAGGCATTGCGTTACGGTGCCGAAATTTTTCATGCGTTGCGCAAGGTGCTGAACAGTCGCGGCTTAAACACGGCCGTCGGCGACGAGGGCGGCTTCGCGCCCGATCTGGAGTCCAATGAAGCGGCGTTGCAGACGATCGCAGAGGCCGTCGAGAACGCGGGTTACACGCTCGGGCGGGAAATTTATCTGGGGCTCGACGTGGCGAGCTCGGAATTCTTCTCGGACGGCGTGTATCGATTGAGCTCGGAAGAGCGTGAGTTCGAGGCTCCGGAATTCTGCGCTTATCTCGAGGATCTCGTCGCGCGTTATCCGATCATCTCGATAGAGGACGGCATGGCCGAGGACGATTGGCCGGGATGGAAGGTCCTCAGCGAGCGCCTGGGCTCTCGTGTGCAACTCGTCGGGGACGATCTCTTCGTTACGAACACGGAAATTCTCCGGCGTGGAATCGCAGAAGGCATCGGTAACAGTATCTTGATCAAACCGAATCAGATCGGCACGCTAACCGAGACGTTGGAAGCGATCGACATGGCGACGGATGCCGATTATTCCGCGGTCGTCTCGCATCGCTCCGGTGAAACCGAGGACACGACAATCGCCGATATCGCCGTCGCGACGTCTGCGAGTCAAATAAAGACCGGCTCGCTATGCCGGTCCGATCGCCTTGCGAAATACAATCAGCTGTTGCGTATCGAGAAACGCCTCGATGGGCGCGCTGCGTACCCGGGCTACAAGGCATTTCCGGTGCCGCTCTAGGATCGTTGTAATCATGCGCCTGCTGCTCCTCGCCTTGTGCCTGAGCCTGCTGTTACTGCAGGCGCGACTCTGGGTCTCGGCCGAGGGCGTCAGGGAGGTCCGGCAATTGAGGGCTCAGGTTGCCGAGCGTACCGAGGAAAACGCCAGTTTAGCCGCGCGCAATGCCGCGCTCGAGGCTGAGGTGCAGGATCTCAAGCAGGGCCTGGCCGCCGTCGAGGAGCGCGCCCGCGTGGATCTCGGCATGACCGCCCCAGGCGAGACGTTCTTTCAGATCACACCGCAGCCGCAATAAATTGGGGTCAGACCCCATTTATTGCGGCTAGCGTCGCTTGAGCAGCACATACAGCGCGCCGCTGCCGCCGTCGCGGGGCTGCGCGGACACGAATGCGAGTACCTCGTCCCACTGGCTCAGCCAATGTTGCACCGAATTTTTGAGCACGGGGCCGCCGGGACCGGAGCGCAGGCCCTTGCCGTGCACGATCCTGACGCAGCCGAGCCCTTGCCTGGCCGCGTCAACGACGAACTCGCGCAGCGCCCGCTTGGCCGCAAGCGCCGAGAGGCCGTGCAGATCGATCTCGTCCTCGATGTCGAAACGACCGCTGCGCAGCAGGCGAAAGACGCGTTTCGGCACCGCATCCCGGCGAAAGGCGACACCGACGCCGAGTTGCTCGATACCGTCCGTCGAGGGCTCCGCCGGTCCATGCAGGCTTTCCGCGAGCAACTCCTCGCGCGCCCGCTTGCTATTGCGGGCCCGTGGCGTAGGGCGCCTCGAGGTCGTTGCGCGCTGCTCGAACTGCAGTGGCCTGACGCCCCGCATGGCCTCGACAAACGCATCCTCGTCGTCGTCGTGACTCACTGTGTCGGCTCCTGCGGGGTCTCGAAATAGGTTCCGGCGTACACCATCCAGTATAGTTACGCCGTTCGTGGCGATTCCAGGGACCGGCGCGTGCGAATCCTGCTTTCCAATGACGACGGCTACCAAGCTCGGGGACTCTGCCTGCTCGCTCAGGGGCTCGCGGATCTGGCCGACGTCGTCGTCGTGGCGCCTGATCGTAACCGCAGCGGTGCGAGTAACTCGTTGACGTTGGATACGCCTTTAAGGGTGGAACAAGTCTCGACCAATGTCTACTACGTCAACGGGACGCCAACCGACTGCGTGCACGTGGCGATTACGGGGCTGCTCGAGGAAGAGCCCGATATGGTCATCTCCGGCATCAATCACGGCGCCAACCTCGGTGACGACGTGCTTTACTCGGGCACGGTCGCTGCGGCCATGGAAGGTCGCTTCCTCGGCCTCCCGACGATAGCCGTGTCACTCGTTATGGAGCAGGGAAAGTATTTTGCGAGCGCGCTCAGCGTCGTTCGGCGCATGCTGGCGCGCATGGAGAGCGATCCTTTGCCGCAGGACACGATCTTGAACATCAACGTCCCTGATCTACCGGAAGACCGCATCCAAGGTCTTCGTGCGACACGCCTGGGCTTCCGTCACAAATCCGAGCCCGTCGTCGAGGCTTTCGATCCAAAGGGTCGGCCCGTGTACTGGGTCGGACCGGCGGGCGCCGGTCAGGACGCAGGGCCTGGCACGGACTTCGATGCGATTGCGAGCGACTGCGTGTCGGTCACGCCGATCAAGGTCGACCTGACGGATCACGGTAGCGTCGAGCGCCTGGGCGGTTGGCTCGCCCGAGCCTAGCAAAGACGGCGATGAGCTCGTCCAATCTCGACGGAATCGGTATGACGTCCGCGCGCACGCGCGAGCGGCTCATCGAACGTCTGCGTGCGCAGGGCATCTCCAACGAAGCCGTGCTCGACCGTATTCGCACCGTGCCCAGGCATCTGTTCATCGACGAGGCGCTCTCCAGTCACGCCTATGACGATACTGCCTTGCCGATCGGATTCGGCCAAACGATCTCACAGCCCTATATCGTCGCGCTCATGACGCAGGCGCTCGTCGACGACCTCGAGCCGGGACAGCGAATTTCGAAAGTCCTCGAGGTCGGCACGGGTTGCGGTTATCAGACGGCGGTCCTCGCACCGTTCGCGAGACACATATACAGCGTGGAGCGCATTCAGCCGCTCGTCCAGCGCGCGAAGGCGCGCTTGCGGGAGCTGAAGATCAACAATGTGACGGTGCGCCACGCGGACGGCTGGCGCGGGTGGCAGAGTCAGGCGCCATTCCAGGGCATCGTTGTCGCCGCAGCGCCGGATACAGTGCCCCAGGCACTCCTGGATCAGCTCGATGACGGCGGACGTCTCGTCATACCGATCGGCGGTTCAGGCGCTCAAAAGCTCGTGCAAGTCACTCGCGATGGCGACGAGTTCCACGAGCGAGGCTTGGGATTGGTCAGCTTCGTACCACTGGTCGCAGGAACGGATTGATGCGCGTTTTTTCGCCACTGTATGATCGCGTGCTGCGCTGGGCAGGGCATCACCATGCAGAGCGGTATCTCATCGCTCTGAGCTTCGCCGAGTCTTCGTTTTTTCCGATTCCGCCTGACGTCATGCTTGCGCCGATGGCGCTCGCGCGTCCTGCGCGCGCATGGCGGCTCGCGCTCGTGACGACGCTCGCGTCCGTGGCCGGTGGCATCGCGGGATACGCGATCGGCTGGTTTGCCCTGGAGTCGATCGAGCCGCTGTTGATGAATTGGGGCTATTGGGATGCGTACTTGCGAGCCACGCGCTGGTTCGAGACCTGGGGCGTCCTCGCCATTTTCGTCGCCGGATTCTCGCCAATTCCGTACAAAATATTCACGATCTCGGCCGGCGCACTGCATATGCTTTTCCCCTTATTTGTGCTCGCGTCCATGGTCGGACGGGGCGCGCGCTTTTTTCTGGTCGCGGGGCTGCTGCGCTGGGGCGGTGAGGCCATGGAGCAGCGATTGCGCACGAACATCGACGCGGTCGGTTGGGGCAGCGTTGCCCTGGCAGTCGTCGTGTTCGTCGTTTTACAGTTGCGTTGATCGGCCGATAGGTGTGATGCGCTCCGGGGAACGGCAACGCGTAGCTGCTGAGGCGACTTGCCGCATCGGTCTCATCTTGCTGGCGTGCTTCGGAGTCGGCTGCGCGAGCACGCTCGTCGATTATTCGACGCCGGTGCACGTCGTTCAGGCCGGCGAGACGCTCTACTCGATCGCATGGCGCCACCGGGTCAATCACGATGATCTCGCGCGTTGGAACAACCTCAGCGATCCGGACCTGATCTTCGTCGGCCAGCGTTTGCAAATTCGGCCCGGCGCGCCGAGCCTCGCGAGCGCATCGGCCAGACCCTCGCCCGCGCCGCGGGCCCGTCCGCTGCCTGCGCCGGCACGCGTGCCGCCGCCGCGCTGGCAGTGGCCCACGCGCGGCCCGCTACTCAGGGCATTCGGTGCTTCGGACGGTCTCGTCAACGGCATCGGGATCGGCGGCGAGGCGGGCCAGGACGTCGGCGCTGCGGCTGCGGGGCGCGTCGTTTACGCCGGTAGCGGCCTGCCGGCCTACGGACAGCTCGTGATCATCAACCACAACGACAGCTATTTGAGCGCATATGGCTACAACGAGCGGCTGCTCGTGAGCCAGGGCCAGGTCGTCGAGGCGGGGCAGGTCATAGCGACGATGGGCTTGGGCCCGGAGCGGCGTGCGCAACTGCACTTCGAGATTCGCCGGAACGGGACGCCCGTGGACCCGTTGGCTCATCTGCCCAAGTGAGGCCTCAGCGGTCCGGTGTGAACAGCGCCGCGACGACGTTTCGCTGCTCGTGCGCGAGGACGTTGTACGTGCGGCACGCAGCAGGTGTGTCCATGATCTCCAGGCCGATGCCGCGCGCGCCGAGTTGCTGCATGAGATTGGTGTTCGGCAGAATCAGACGCGCGCCGGTACCGACGAGCACGATCTCCGGAGTCATCGCCATGGCCGGGTCGAGGTCGGGCAGCTCCAGGGATTCGGGGGTATCCACGGCCCAGTCTCGAATGATAGTTTGCGCGCTGATGATCACGTGGCTTTGCAACCACTCCTCGCCGATGCATACGGCGCCGGCTTTCCAGGCGCTGACCAAGTTGACGCGCGAATCTTCCTTGCTTAACAGCATGCCTCGACGGGCCCCAAGCGATCCTATCGCGAATTATACGACTTCGAGCGGCGCCGGCCCGCTGCCATGGCGTTAATTGCGAGGCGAGCGCCGGTCGCGGGCGCCGAGACCTGGCCGTGGCCCGAGGATTGCCACCCGGTGCTGCGTCGTATCTATGCGCGTCGAGATATCGCCTCGCCGGGAGAGTTGGAGCTCAGCTTGAACGGCCTGAGGCCGGTCGGCGAGTTCGGCTCGCTCGACGCTGCGGTGGAGCTGCTGCTCCGCCACCGCCAGAGCCACATCGTAATCTTCGGCGACTTCGACGCCGACGGTGCGACGAGCTCGGCGCTCATGGTGCTATGCCTCAAGGACCTCGGATTCACTGACGTCGATTTCTTTGTCCCCGATCGATTCGAGCTCGGCTACGGGCTCACACCCGAG
>JBFJXA010000040.1:0-14950 GCA_041623375.1 Gammaproteobacteria bacterium
CGCGTGCGCGTTGCAGCCCGCGGCGGTGAGTTCGCATTGCGCCGTGTCCTCGAGCTGGGCCAGGTACTGCGGCCTGCGGCCGGCGGCGACCTGACGTATACGCTTGCGCGCTAGGAAGCCGAGCCGCGATGAGCCTGAGGTGGTTGCCGAATGCGATCTGCATCGTACGAGTACTCCTCGTCGGCCCGATCGTGGTCATGTTGCTCGACGAGCGTTATCTCGCTGCGCTCGTGCTCATCGCAAGCGCGGGCTTTTCCGACCTGCTGGATGGGTATCTTGCTCGGACCTTCGACTGGCGCACGCCGCTGGGTAGCCTGCTCGATCCCGCTGCCGACAAGTTGCTTATCGTCTCCGTGTTTCTGACGATGACCGTGCTCGGACTCGTGCCGGTGTTCCTGACTGTCGTCGTCGTACTGCGGGACGTCGTCATTATCGGTGGCGCAGCCGCTTACCGGTGGCTCATCGGCCCGGTTCAGGGCGAGCCGACTGTCATCAGCAAGCTCAATACAGCCTGCCAGCTTTCGTTCGTCCTGTTCACGCTCACGGATGCGGCCCTGAGATGGCCGCCTGAACCCGTGCTGACCGTGCTCGGGGCGGCCGTGCTCTTTACGAGCCTCACGAGCGGGCTGAACTACGTCGTGGGCTGGAGCAAGCGCGCATGGCGCAACTCGAACGCTGCAATCTGACAGCGCGCTGGACGCAGCCGTGAGCACGCAGCTCGCCTTGCCGCTGGCGCTCGCGCCGCACGCCCGCTTTGCGACGTTCTTCGCGGGCGCTAACGCCGAAATCGTCGCCCGACTGCAGCGCTCGGATACCTATGCGACGGGCGAACACGTCTGGGTTTGGGGTCCCGCGGCCTCGGGCCGGAGTCATCTGCTGCAGGCGGCGTGCGCCGCTCGCGCCCCGGGGCGGGCGATCTATCTGCCACTGGCCGAGCACGACGGCCTGCAGCCGGAGGTGCTCGGTGGTCTCGACGGTCTCGAGCTCGTCGCGCTCGACGACGTCGACTGCATCGCTGCCTCGACCCGCTGGAACCGCGCGTTGTTTCGCCTCTATGACGATCTGCAATCAGAAGGTGGCGCGCTGCTTCTCGCGGCAAGCGGTCCGCCCGCGACGGTCGGATTCGAGTTGGCGGATCTGGCGTCGCGCGCGGCGGCCGCAGTCGTTTATCAACTCAAGTCCCTCGATGACGCCGACCGCCTGGCGGCGTTGCAGTTGCACGCGGCAGCGCGGGGTCTCGAGCTGTCAGATGCTGCCGGCCGGTATTTGCTCACGCGCGTTTCACGCGACATGGGCGGCTTGTGCCGCTGGCTGGAGACGCTCGACACGGCATCGCTTGCGGCGCAACGCAAACTCACGATTCCGTTGATCCGTGAGACGCTCGCCGGGCACGCCGGAGTGTAACGAACAACAGGGCGAGCTCGGCGCCGCTCGTGAGCAGCAGGACGATTGCGCTCGGCGATTGCGCCTGCGAGGCAATTGTCTCGACGAGACCGAGGCCGACGTAAAAAACCATCGCAATGGACAGCCACTGCTGCGTATAGCGAGCGCCTGCGCGCAGCCCGTTGACGGCCAGGACGAGCGGTCCTGCCGAAATGAGCAATGCGCCACCCGTCTCGACGTACGTCAGGCCCAGCGAGATCACGAGAGCGATGACGGCGCCGAGCACGCCGAGGTGAGCGCCCAGCAGCACGTAGCGCATCGTGGCGGCGAGATTCGATTCAGCTCGCAAGTTGCCTCGCCAGGCGCGCAATGCGCTCGCCAAGCGCGGTTGCGAGCTCCGTTTCATGCTCGGACAGCGTGGGATTCCACGGCGCTGCAACGTGTGAAGCCCCGTATGGGCCGCCGCCCGTGCGCGTTGCGTCGACGGCGGCGTGCGTGTAGGGGATACCCGCCCAGACCATGCCATGATGAATCAGTGGGACGACCATCGTGAGCAGCGTCGATTCCTGCCCGCCATGCATGGAGGTCGACGACGTGAACACACCGGCCGGCTTGTCGACGAGCGCGCCGCTGATCCAGAGTCCGCTCGTCGAGTCGAGAAAATACTTCAGTGGTGCCGCTATGTTGCCGAAACGTGTCGGGCTGCCGAGCAGCAGACCGTCGCACGTCTTCAAGTCTTCGAGGGACGCATACGGTGGACCGTCGTCCGGCACGGCCGCATCGACGGCTTCGGTCGTCGCCGAGACCGGTGGAACGGTTCGCACGACAGCTTCGCCACCCGCACGTTCGACGCCGCGCGCAGCATGGCGGGCGAGCTCGGCCGTCGTTCCTTTGCGCGAGTAATAGAGAACGAGCACGCGCGGTGTCATTCGAAGAGCTCCAGCACCTGCTCGGGCGGGCGGCCGATGCGCGCAGCGCGCTCGGTCTCGACGATAGGCCGCTGCAGAAGTTTGGGATGACTGGATATCAGTGCGAGAATCGTTTCGTCATCAGCAGCGGACAGGTCGACACGGGCCTCCTTGAACTCTGCCTCGCCGGTTCTCACGATGTCCCTGGCCTGGAGTCCGAGCTTGGCCAGCAGCGCTTGGAGGTCTTTGGTTGGCGGTGGTGTCTTTAGATACTCGATGATCTCCGGCTCGATGCCGTGCGTACGAAGTAGCTCCAGCGTGGCGCGCGATTTCGAGCAACGTGGGTTGTGATAAATTCGAGGGTTCATGCGTAACATCCTGTTCAATATGAGAATATACCCCGCAGTCTCTGCGCCGTCAGCGAGCGCGCCGCGCCTGCGTTGCCGCGCCGGCCGCGAAGCGCCGGTGCGTCTCGATGCGCGGCTTGACGGCCATGAGATGGCCCTGCTAGGTTTCCGATGTTTTCGATCATAAGCATAAGAATGATATCGAAGCGCGTCACCTCAACGATTGCGGTCGGCCTCACGACCGCGTGGCTAGCGGCCTGCGGCGCCTCGGCGCCGGTTCAGGAGCTCAGCGACGCGCGTCAGGCGATTGCGGCTGCCGAAGAAGCCGACGCGGAGCAGTTTGCGCCGCAGACGCTCAGCGAAGCCCGGGAGTTTTTACTTCAGGCCGAAGCGCGAATTCGCGAGGGCAGCTACAATCTCGCGCGCGGCGACGCGGTGCGTGCGCGAACCTGGGCTATTTCCGCGCTGCAGGCCAGCCAGGCGGCACGGCAGGCCGAAGCCCCCTGACTTGACGACTCCGGAGTCTCGAGCCGTGCGCTGCCTCGTTGCGGGCCGGGTGCAGGGTGTCTGGTACCGTGCGACGACGAGCCAGGAGGCGATGCGGCTCGGACTCGATGGCTGGGCCAGGAATCTCGCCGATGGGCGCGTCGAGGTCGTAATCGCCGGGCCGCAGGCGGCAGTCGCTGAGCTCTGCGCGTGGCTCTGGCGCGGATCACCGGGATCGAAGGTCGACAGCGTGACCGTAGAGGCGTGGGAGGAGCCCGTCCCCGAGGGTTTTTCGGTGCGCTAGTCGCAGGCTTCCGGCGTTCAGGACCGGAACCACTTCGTACGCAAGCGGTCGATGACGCGGTCGGCGTACCAACGCTTGCCGAGGCTGCCGTTGTAACGCCCGAGACCGCGGACGAGGTCGCCGTTCTCCATCTCGAGGTAGTACTTCAGGATTCGGCAGCCGAGCAGGATGTTGAAACGAACGTCGAACAGCGCGTTCTTGTCCTCGTGTCCGACTTCCTTCACCCAGAACGGCATGATCTGCATGAGGCCGAGCGCGCTCGCCGAGGAGATCGCGTAGCGATCGAAGTTGCTCTCGACGTCGATGACTGCAAGCACGAGCTCGGGCGCGACGTCGCTGCGCGTGGCTTCGTGGTGGACAATCTTCAAGATCCGGAGCCGTTCGTCGAGATCCGGCACCTGCCGGGCGAGGCGCCGCGACATGTCCGTGAGCCAGACTTCCGCAGCGAAACGATCCTCGAAGCTGTCGGCATCGGCGACGGCTGCGACGAGAATTTCACGCAGCTCGGGATCGGCGCCCGAGCGTGCATCGCCGGGCATGGCACGTTGAGCCACGATTGCGGTGCTCGTCGCGAGCGCACACAGTGCGCAACCGGTAACGACTAGCTTGCGCGAGTATGCCATCACCGGCCTAACTCACCCGCTGCTTCAGCGTCGTGACGTCGAGCATCTCTGGCTCGGCAGTGCCGCGGCGCTTGTATTCGATCTGGCCCTGATCCCAGCCTTTCTCCGTGACGACGACGCGATGGGGAATGCCGAGCAGGTCCGCGTCGGCGAACTTAAAGCCCGGGCGCTGGGAGCGGTCATCGATGAGGACCTCGGCGCCGATCGCCTCGAGCTCGCCATAGAGCGCATCGGTGGCCTCCTTGACGCGGTACGATTTGTCCATGTTAATCGGGATCACGACGACGTCGAAGGGCGCGATCGCCTCGGGCCAGACGATGCCATGCTCGTCGTGGTTTTGCTCGATCGCGGCGGCGACGACACGCGTCACGCCGATCCCGTAGCAGCCCATCTGCATCGTGCAGGTCTTGCCGTCCTTATCGAGCACCGTCGCGTCCATTGCGTCACTGTATTTACTTCCGAGCTGAAAGATGTGACCGACTTCAATTCCTCGGGCAATGCTCAGCGCGCCACCCCCCGACGGGCTCGGATCGCCCGCGACGGCGTTGCGCAGATCCGCGACGCGCGGCAGCACGACATCACGGTCCCAATTCACGCCGCGATAGTGATAGTCCTTCTCGTTTGCGCCGCAGACGAAGTCTGCGAGCGACGCGGTTGCGTGATCGGCGATGAGCGGCAGATCGAGCCCGATCGGGCCCGCGAATCCCGGTTCGCAGCCCGTCGCCGCCTCGACTTCCGCTGCATTGAGCATGCGCAGTGGCTCGGCGACCTCGGGTAGCGCCTCGGCTTTGAGCCGGTTGAGCTCGTGCGGGCCGCTCAGGAGCAGTCCGACGGCCAAAGCGTCGGTGCCCGCAACGAGCAGCATTTTCAGACATTTTTCCGGCTCGACGTTCAGATAAGCGCCGAGCTCATGGATGCTACGCACGTCGGGCGTGTGAACGCGCTCGCTTGCGGCGCCGGGTGCCGGGCGCGTGGCGGCTGGCGGCTCGAGAGCGACCGTCTCGACGTTGGCGGCGAACCCGTCGGCCTCACAGTACGCGATCGCGTCCTCGCCGGACTCGGCGAGAACGTGGAACTCTTCGGAGCGATTGCCTCCGATCGCGCCGGGATCGGCCTGCACGATCCGAAAGTCGAGCTGCAGGCGCGTGAAGATCCGCGAGTAGGCCTCACGCATCTTCAGATAGCCTTCCTGCAGCGAGGCCTCGTCGAGATGAAACGAGTACGCGTCCTTCATCAGGAATTCGCGCGCGCGCATGACGCCGAAACGGGGGCGAATCTCGTCTCGGAACTTCGTCTGAATCTGATAGTAGTTCACCGGCAGCTGTCGGTAGCTCTTGAGCTCCGTCTTCGCCAGATCAGTAATGACTTCCTCGTGCGTCGGTCCAAGGCAGAACGGTCGTTCGTGACGATCGGTGAATCGCAGCAGTTCCGGCCCGTATTCGCTCCAGCGTCCGGACGCTTCCCAGAGCTCGGCCGGTTGCACGACGGGCATGACGAGCTCGAGCGCCCCGGCGCGATCCATTTCCTCGCGGACGATGCGTTCGACTTTGTGCAGGACGCGCAGTCCCATCGGCAGCCACGTGTAAAGTCCGGAGGCCAGGCGGCGGATGATGCCGGCCCGCAGCATGAGCTGATGACTGATGACCTCGGCGTCCGCCGGGGCTTCCTTGAACGTATTGAAGGGTAGATTTGTGAGCCGCATGGCACAGATAATTGGGGTCAGACCCCAATTATACGGACGTGCGCCGCGTGGCAGCGGTAAATCCCCGAAAATGGGGTCTGACCCCACGATATCTCAGACGCAAAGCATTGCTTCGCTAAGCCAATTACCGCAGCATGAGCGCGGATCGCGGCCGAACGCGCGAGGGACATGCCGGAAACTGCACAGAAAAAAAGCTCTCCGCGGCGCGGAATTTACCTCCTGCCGAACTTGCTGACGACCGGGGCACTGTTCGCGGGCTTTTATTCGATCGTGGCGGCTATCGACGGCAATTTCCTGGGGGCCGCATGGGCCGTCTATGTTGCGATGTTTCTCGACGGGCTCGATGGCCGCGTAGCGCGCATGACGAGCACGGAGAGCGACTTCGGTAAGGAGTTCGACAGTCTCGCCGACATGGTCTCGTTCGGTCTGGCCCCGGCAATCGTGACCTACCAATGGGGTATCGCGCGATTCCCCGAGTATGGAGAGATCTGGGGCCGTGTCGGTTGGCTCGCCGCGTTTCTGTTCACGGTGGCGGCTGCATTCAGGCTCGCACGCTTCAACACGAGCCTCGCAGTCGACGACAAGCACTACTTCCAGGGTCTACCGAGCCCCCCGGCGGCCTCGGGGCTCGCGGCCATGGTCTGGATCAGCATCGTCTACGAGATCGAGGGCTTGGCGGCGCTCGTCGCCGGTATTTTGATCACATCGCTCACGGGGCTCGCGATGATGTCCAACCTTCGCTACCTGAGCTTCAAGGATTTCAATCTCAGCAGCCGTGTGCGATTCGGCAATCTGCTGCTCATCCCGCTCGTGCTCATCGTGGTGTCGTTGAATCCGCCCCTCGTGCTGTTTGCCATGTTCTTCGTCTATGCGACGTCTGCGCCGTCGATCTGGTTGTGGCGGCGAGCCCAGTTGCTGCTCGCGAGTCAAAAGAAGGGCGCTGCTTGATCGGGATGCGTAACGCCTATCTCACGGCGCTCGGAATTCCGGTCTGGGTCGAGCGCGCTGCGCCGTCAGACGAGGTGCAGGGGAGTCCCTCGGATGCGCCGTCCTGGGAGGATCTCGCCGCGCGTGTGCGTGCGTGCACGCGCTGCCCGCTGCACGCTAGCCGCACCCAAACCGTGTTCGGCGTCGGCAACGT
This sequence comes from Gammaproteobacteria bacterium, assembly GCA_041623375.1. Taxonomy (GTDB): domain Bacteria; phylum Pseudomonadota; class Gammaproteobacteria; order Steroidobacterales; family Rariloculaceae; genus JAHEEM01. The sequence goes on from JBFJXA010000040.1 coordinate 6,895, forward strand.
GCACGCTGACCTGCTCGTGATCGGTGAGGCGCCCGGCGCCGACGAAGACCGTGAGGGCGAGCCGTTCGTCGGCCGGGCCGGCCAGTTGCTCAACGCGATGCTCGGTGCCATCCATTTACCCCGCACCGATGTTTACATAGCGAATATTCTGAAATGCCGACCGCCGCGCAACCGCGATCCCAAGCTCGAGGAGGCCGAGACCTGCACGCCCTACCTGGAGCGGCAGATCGCGTTGATCGAGCCCAAGGTCATACTTGCGGTCGGGCGCATCGCCGCACAGTGGCTGTTGCAGTCCGATCGGCCCATCGGTAGGCTCAGAGGCACGGTACACAGCTACGGCACGGCGAGCACCCCGTTGGTTGCGAGCTACCATCCGGCGTATCTGCTGCGCAGCCCGCTGGCCAAGGCCAAGGCCTGGGAAGATCTGGTGCTCGTCAGCCGACTCCTCAACGATCGATCATGAACGCAGCAGTCCTGCCTCGAAACCAGATTCGCGCGATGCGGCCCTCTGATTTACAGGCTGTGGCCGAAGTCGAGCTCGCGAGCTACCAGTTTCCGTGGAACATCGGGATTTTCAGAGACTGCCTGCTCGCCGGCTACCAGAGCCTCGTGCTCGACATCGACGGCAATGTCAGTGGTTATTGCATCATGTCGATCGCGGCCGGCGAGGCGCATTTGCTCAATATCTGTATTCACCCGAGCTGCCAGCGGCTCGGCTACGGCCGCCGTCTGCTTGTCGAAGGGCTGGCACGGGCGCGCGAGATGGGCGTGGAGACCGTTTTTCTCGAGGTGCGCCCGTCGAACGACATTGCGATCATGCTCTATCGATCGCTGGGCTTCAGGCTCATCGGCAGGCGGCCATCGTACTACCAGGCTGATCGCGGTCGCGAGGACGCGGTCATCTTCGCAGCCTCCTTTCCCGGCGCCAAGTAACCCGATTCTCCGGTTGCCGTCCTGATGTCAGAGCATCTGAAGCGTCGCACGTTTGCGATCATTTCCCACCCCGACGCCGGTAAGACGACGCTGACCGAAAAGCTGCTGCTGTTCGGCGGCGCGATCCAGATGGCGGGTGCGGTCAAAGGCCGCAAAGCGAACCGCCATGCGACGGCCGACTGGATGCAGCTCGAGCAAGAGCGCGGAATCTCGGTGACGTCGTCGGTCATGCAGTTCCCGTACCGGGACCGCATCATCAACCTGCTCGACACGCCCGGACACGAGGACTTCTCCGAGGACACGTACCGCACGCTCACGGCGGTCGATAGCGCGCTCATGGTCATCGACGCCGCGAAGGGCGTCGAGGCTCGCACGATCAAGCTCATGGAAGTTTGCCGGCTGCGGAATACGCCGATCATGACTTTCATCAATAAGCTCGACCGCGACGGACGCGAGCCCATCGAGCTGCTAGATGAAGTCGAGACGATTCTGCAAATCGAGTGTGCGCCGGTGACGTGGCCGATCGGCATGGGGCGTGAATTCAAGGGACTGTACGACCTACGCGAAGATTGCATTTTCCTCTACGCGCGAGGCGATTCGAGCCGCATAAAAACAGCCGAGCGCATCGACGGGCTCGAGTCCGCCGAAGCCGAACAGGCCTTAGGCAGTCTCGCGGACCATGTGCGAGAAGAAATCGCGCTCATTCGCGGCGCGAGCCCGAAGTTCGACGTTGCACGGTATCTCGAGGGCAAGCAGACGCCCGTGTTCTTCGGTGCCGCAATCAACAACTTCGGCGTCAGGGAATTGCTCGACGCCTTCGTCGAACATGCGCCGGCACCACTGCCGAGACAGACGCTAACTCGCACCGTCGACCCTGCGGAATCGGCGCTCACGGGGTTCGTGTTCAAGATCCAGGCGAACATGGACCCTGCGCATCGCGATCGGATTGCCTTCATGCGCGTGTGCTCGGGGACGTACACGCCCGGCATGCGCCTGCATCACTCGCGTCTGGGCCGCGAGGTGCGCGTCGGCGAGGCGATCACGTTCATGGCGGCCGACCGCCAGCACGTCGAGGAGGCTTATGCCGGCGACATCATCGGTCTGCACAATCATGGCACGATCAACATCGGCGATTCGTTCACGCAAGGCGAGAATCTCTTATTCACGGGCATCCCGAACTTCGCGCCGGAGCTGTTTCGCCGTGCCGTGCTCAGAGATCCGCTGCGCCTCAAGGCGCTCGGCAAGGGTCTCGATCAGCTTTGCGAGGAGGGCGCCACGCAGCTTTTTAAGCCGCTGACGAGCAACGACCTCATTTTAGGTGCCGTCGGTCCGTTGCAATTCGACGTCGCATCGTTTCGCCTGCGTGACGAGTACGGCGTCGACTGCCAGTTCGAGGGCGTCAACGTCGCAACGGCGCGTTGGGTCAAGGGTGACGACCCGAAGCAGCTCGAAGAATTCAAGCGCAAGCTCAGCAGCAACCTCGCCGAGGACCATGCGGGCGAGCTCGTCTACCTTGCGCCGAGCACCGTGAGCTTGAAGCTCACCGAGGAGCGCTGGCCCGGGCTCACGTTTCGCGCGACGCGCGAGCACAGCGCCGCTGCGCCGGCCTAGCGCTGCGGTGACATAAGGCTAACAATCGCATTAGAACTCTCCGGGAACGCCGTGAATCCGTCCCTGGAGGCTCCGGGGCGCGCGTCTATGCGCGCCACGCTCCCGGACAGTTCTAATGCGATTGCTGGCCGAATCGCGCGAGGGATCCGCAAGGAGATAGCGCGAGTTCTGAGCCTAGCGTCGCCGCGTTACGCCGCCGCCGCCGGTTTGAACGCCCGTACGAGGCGCCTGAGCGTTGCGAGCGCCGTGCGCCCGTCATCGGGCTCGTAGCGCAGCCTCACATAGGTGCGCGTGATCGTGTCGATATCCTCGGCCGATTCCGGTAACGCAGCCGCGGCGCGCGCGCCGAAGTCGAGTGGGCCTTCGCCCGTTGCGCGCGGCGCGACGCTCGCACGCTCGAGCTTGCGAACGAAATCCCTGAAGAGTGCAGCGGAACGGTCGCGTGCGCGTGTGCGCCGGTAAGACCAGCTCAAATACAGCGTCAGTAGAGCCGAGAGGAGCAGCACGGCGCCGGCCGCGAGCGTTACGAGCTTCGTCCAATGCGGTCTCGAGATGCCGAGCGCCTCGAGCAATGCGCGCTGAAGCTCCGGGCCGTAGCCGATGACGAAGGCGTTCCAGTAGGTGTGCGCGGCATCCCAAGCGAGCACGGCTTGACGCAGCCACGGTATGTTCGCGAGCGCGCCCTCGCGTGCTTGCGCGCTCGAAAGCTGGCTCGAGCCCAGGCTGATGCGGTCGGGCGCGACGGCTGCGGTCGGATCGACACGGACCCAACCCTCGCCCTCGAGCCAGACCTCGGTCCATGCATGCGCATTGGACTGATAGATGATGTAGTACTCACCGAGCGGATTGAGCTCACCGCCCTGGTAGCCGGTGACTACGCGTGCCGGTATGCCCGCGGCCCGCATGAGCACGGTGAATGCCGAAGCGTAGTGCTCGCAGAAGCCTTCGCGCGTCCGGAATAAGAAATCGTCGGCGGGATTTGCCCCTAGCGGCGGCGGCGTCAGCGTGTAGAAGAATTGCTCCTGACGAAAAATGTCGAGCGCTCTGGAAATGATCTCGTCAGGATTGTCGGTCTGGGCACGCCATTGCTCGCCGAGTGCTCGCGTTTCGGGATTGCCGTCAGCGGGCAGTCGCGTGTAGTAACCACGCAGCCGCTCGTTGAGCGTATCGAGCGTGCGGTACGCCGGATAGGACGTCACCTCGTAGTCGAACAACGAGCGTATCGGCCGTCGCGTGCGCACGAGCTGGTAGTGGTTCTCCATGCGGATGTCGCGCCCGTCGGTCCACTGCTCGGGCATGTCGAGTGCGAACACCCACCGTCGACCGTGCGGTTCGAGCATGACGCGATATTCGATCGGCTCACCGCTGTACTCGACCAGCTCCGTCATGCCCGGGCGCATGCCCGGGCCGTCCGTCGACCACGTTCGACCGTTGAAGACGCTGAGCACGGGACCGCGCCAGTAGAGTTGCGTCGGGCCGGGTGTGCGATTGTAGAAATCGACACGAAACGCCACGGCGTCGGACAGTCCAAGCTCGGTGATGTCGCCCGGACTCATGCTGTCGTCCAAGCCGCTTTGTCCGCTCATGTTCGCGCCCGGAATACCCCAGAGCGGTCCGGGCAGGCGCGGAAACAGCAGGAACAGAATCAACATGATCGGCAGCGCTTGCACGAGCAGCCGCCCGGCCTGCTTGACCATATCGAGGTTGCCGAGCAACGGTCCATGCCGGCCGAGCTGCAGCAGCCCGACTGTCGTAAACCAGACGAAGCCGAGCAGGTACAACACCATGAGAAAGCCGCGATCGACGAGCAAGCTTGCGAATAGCAGGAAGTAGGCGATGATGATGAGAACGAGCTGGTCGCGCGCCGTACGCGATTCGAGATACTTGAGCGCCACCATGACGATCAGCAGCGCCGTTCCCGCTGCGAGACCGTTGATCGTCTGATACTGGATGAGCACCGCACCGAACGCTGCGATTGCGAGGACGATTCGCGCGATCGTTTTGGGCAACGGCCAGCCGAAGACCGCGCCGCCCAGGCGCCAGGCAATGCTCAGGCACAGCAGGCCCGGCACCCAGATCGGCAGCGCCGGCCAGTGCGGCAGCGTCGCGCCCGCGGCGATGCCGGCCGTCCAGAGCAGGCGATCCGGTGTGTCGGCAGGCGTTCGCAATGCAGCGGCGGTCATTGCGCCGGATCCTCGTAGAGCGCAAGTGCGCACAAGCATTCGTTGAGATGCTTCTGCCCGCGACCGACGGGCACGGCCCTGTTGGGTAGCTGCAGGCCAATGGCCATGTCGCGCTCGCCGGCCTCGAGGCACCAGCGCGTGAGCTGCGACAGGCGCTGCTCGGTATCCAGACCCGGTAGGCTGTCCCAGGTCAGGATACGCGCCTGTTGCTCGCCAGCGGCAAACTGTTTGACCATGAGCTCGTCGCTGCGCGCAAACGCTTTCCATGCGATTCGGCGCGGCGGATCGCCGGGCGCGGCTGTCGCCAGGCCGATGAAGTCGGCATCGCCGCGTTCGAGACCGCCGTGCAGACCCTCACCGCCTGCCTCGTTCGGTAGCGGCCGGCCGCGCGGTGCGGGGTGCGGATAGACGATGCAGCTCGCGTCCATGTGCAGCCACGACCAGGCCCGGAACAGATTGCCGGGAAACCGCGTCGTGACCTGGTAGCGGCCGAGTTTCAACAGGCCGCGCTTGCGTGTGGGCAGCGCCAACGAAAAGACACGCGTTTGCCCTGCAGGAATGTCCTCGGGCTTGGACTCCTTGCCGTTATGGCTGAGGATGATCTCGTAGCGCGGCGAGCTCGCATCGTTGCTGAGCGCAAAGCGAAACTCGGCCGGCTCGCTCGCGAAGACGGGATGCGCGGCGAGAAAGCGGATGCGCGTTCCTCGAAGGTTGTAGTGACAGTGCCGCATGATCACGATGCCGAGGCCCGCGAGAAGAAACGTCAGTGCGAAGCCGAGACTCGAGCCGTAGTTCAGCGCGCCGAGCAACATTGCGAAGATCGTGAAACCGAAGGCGAAACCGAAGCGGCTCGGCAGAATGTAGATGCGCCGCTTGTCGAGTGTGACGCCCAGCGCGTCGGGGCCCTGGCGTTTCTCCGCCCAGGCGGCGGCGCTGGCGCGCAGCCATTGCTGCGGAGCGGCGAGCACGGGTCCGAACCTCATTCGAGGGCCTGACTCGGTTCGCGACTCACGTCACCGGAACGGCGTCGAGCACGGTCTGGCCGACGCCGGCCGGATCGCTCTCCCTTCCCTGGGCAGGCTCGAGCCGGTGAGCGGTGACGCTCGGAAGGACTGCTTGAACATCCTCTGGGTAGACGCCGTCATGGCCGGACATCATGGCCCAGGCTTGCGCGGCCCGCACGAGCGCGATCGCGCCGCGCGGCGAAAGACCTTCAGTGAACTCGCCGGAGTCGCGTGTGAAGGCGACCAGCGCCTGCACGTAATCGAGCAGCGGCTCGGCGAGGTGCACGGTGCTGACGGAATGCTGAAGGTTCAGCAGCGTTTCGACGCTCATGAGCGGCGGCAGCTCGTCGACGAGATCGCGCCGATCGACGTTGGTCAGTAGCTGGCGTTCCTCGGCAGGACCCGGGTAGCCGAGCGTAATCTGCATCAGAAAGCGGTCGAGCTGCGACTCGGGCAGCGGGAACGTGCCGATCTGCTGCGCGGGGTTTCGCGTCGCGACGACGAAGAACGGCAACGGCAGCGCGTACGTCGCGCCATCGGCCGTGACCTGGCGCTCTTCCATGGCCTCGAGCAACGCGCTTTGCGCCTTCGGCGTCGCGCGGTTGATCTCATCGGCAAGTAATAGCTGGGAGAAGATCGGTCCCTTGTGGAACTCGAACTGGCTCGTATCGCGGCGAAAGATCGATACGCCGATGACATCGGCCGGGAGCAGGTCGCTCGTGAATTGCACGCGCTGGTAACTCAGGTCCATGACCCTCGCGAGTGCGTGTGCGAGCGTCGTCTTGCCGACGCCGGGCAGGTCTTCGATGAGCAGGTGGCCGCGTGCGAGCAGGCAGGCGAGGCTGAGCTTGAGCTCATTCGGTTTGCCGACAATGATGCGGTTGAGCGCATCGAGCAGCGGCTCGACGAGGCCGACCGGGTCGTTGACCCCCGCAGCGGCCGTTCTCAGGGTCCGGGTTGCCATAGGCCGAATGTTCTAACAAATGGCTCCGCGAGGACAGTCTGGTTCCCGGTAATTGTGACCTAGTCCGAAAAACCGAGGGCCAGCGCGGCTCAGAGTCGCGCGAGCTGCTGGTCCAGGGCCTCGAGCTGATTCGTCAGATCGGCGGCCCGGTCGCGCTCCTTCTGGACGATGGCCTCGGGTGCATTGGTGATGAAGCGCTCATTGCCGAGCTTGCCTCGGGCTCTGGCGAGGTCCTGCTCGATCTTTTGGCGCTGTTTGCCGAGCCGGCTCCGCTCGGCCTCGACGTCGATGAGATCGGCGAGCGGCACGAGAATGCGAAACTGGCGTACGAGCGCCGTGGCCACACCATCGGGCTCGCTGCCCTCGAGCACGTCGATTGCCTCGAGGCGCGCCAGGGGCCGCAGCCGATCGCCGTGACGATCCAGACGCTCGCGGTCCTTGGGCGTGAGGTCGGCAAGCAGCACGGGTAGCCGCTTGCCCGGGCTGATGTTCATCTCACCGCGAATCTGACGCACGCCGATCACGAACGCCTTGAGCCAGGCGATCTCGTCCTCGGCCGCATCGTCACGCGCGTGCTCATCCGCGCGCGGCAGGGGCTCGAGCATGACGGTCGCGCTCGCGTGGCCGGTGCGTTTGCAGAGCTCGAGCCAGAGCTCCTCGGTGATGAACGGCATAATCGGATGCAGTAGCCGCAGCAATGCGCTGAGCACATCGCGCAGCGTCTGGCGCGCCCCGAGCCGTGCCGCAGTGTCCGCGCTCGCGTTGTTGAGCACGGGCTTGGTGAGCTCGAGATACCAGTCACAGAGCTCGTGCCATGTGAACTCGTAGAGTGCCTGCGCGGCGAGATCCAAACGATAGCCCGCAACGCTCTCTTCGACGGCCGCAACCGTCGCGCCGAGGCGTGAGCGTATCCAGCGATCGGCGACGCCGAGCTCTGCTGCGCCTGCATGCTCATCGTCGATGCTCGTGAATACATAGTGCGCGGCGTTCCAGAGCTTGTTGCAGAAGTTGCGATAGCCCTCGATCCTGCCGAGGTCGAAGTTGATGTCGCGACCGGTCGTCGCAAGCGAAGCCATCGTCATGCGCAGCGCGTCGGTCCCATAGGCCTGAATGCCGTCGGGAAAGTCGCGCTTCGTCACTTCCTCGATCTTTGCTCTCAAGTGCGGCTGCATCATGCCCTCGGTGCGCTGGCGCAGCAGCGTCTCGAGGTCGATGCCGTCGATGAGGTCGATCGGATCGAGCACGTTGCCCTTGCTCTTGGACATCTTCTGACCTTCGTGGTCGCGCACGAGGCCGTGGATGTAGACGACGCGGAACGGCACGTCGCCCATGAATTTCAAGCCCATCATGACCATGCGCGC
>JBFJXA010000041.1:0-14770 GCA_041623375.1 Gammaproteobacteria bacterium
CGGGCACCTGAGCCGTGAGGCGAATGCCCTTCCGCAGTGTCGACTCTGGAGTGTTGTCGTGCACCTCATCGTCGAATGCACCGAGACCGGAGACCGCTGTACGCAGGACCTTTATCGGATGAGCGTCCTTTATCAGCCCGATCAGCTCGTACACCGCGTTCGGGAGGTGGCGCGCGCGGCGGAGGGCCTCGACGAATCCGTCGAGCTGCGCACGAGTCGGCAGCTCTGCGTTGAGAAGGAGGTAACAGGTCTCCTCGAAACTGGAATACTGCGCGAGATCGTGGATGGAATAACCGCGATACCTCAACTCTCCAGCGCGCCCGTCGATGGAGCTCACGGCCGAGCGCTCGAAGTAGACCCCCTTGAGCCCGCGATGGATCTTTGCGGCGGAATCGTCAGTCGTCATCGCGAAACCCGAGTTACTTTGAGTTGCCGTGTATGCCTGTACCGCTAGCGCGGTATATCAAGGCGCGTCGCGCAGCGTGCACTCGTACGGCTCGACGCGCACGTCGGGCAGCCAGACCCAGGATTTGCCCATGACGACCGGCGCGGTAAGGTTTCTCGGGTCGGTGACCGTGACCTCGTACTCGAGCCGTGCGCCGCCCTCCGTCGGTGTAAACCGTTCGACGATGACGGCCTGCTCGCTCATGGGTGCGCCACGGCCGTCCAGATGCCCCCAGTTCACGCGCGTCGTCTCCACGACGAGCGTCTCGCCCTCCCAGCGGCCCGACGAATGGCCGAGGAGCGACGCGGACGGCGCCGGCGCCGTTGCAGGGTTCATATAGATCGTACGCAGCAAGTCGTATTCCTCGATACGCACCTGAATCGTGTCGCCCCGATCGACGAACTCGATCGGGTACGGGTTGCTCATGATGGCTGGTACCCCCTTCGGGGCACAGTTGAACAGCGGATCATCGGTGAGGATATCGAACGAATCGCTGAAGGCTTGCGCCTCTGCCGTAAGCGGATAGGGCGGCCGCATGAAGAACGCGCCGCCGCCCGCGAGCGTCGTGCTCCAGACGCGGAATATTCCGCGTTCCTCAGCCGAGGCGTCGCCACTTTCGGCAAACCAGTTCTCATTGGAGCCCCACATCCGATCCGACCAGCGCAGATCCGCGGGTTCCGCGCCGAAGTCGAAAACGAACTCTTCGCCGCTCGGCAGCAGCATGTTGTTGACGAACATGCCCTCACCGCGCCGCGACGGCCAGCCAGCGACCTTGACGGCGTCGCCGATCTCGACGAACGGCTCGGCTGCACCCAGCCGACGCATGATGCTCAGTGAATGGGTATCGAGCGTCACATCGGTGCCGTCGGCGGTCGTCAACGTGAACAGAATATGCGGGTTTCGCCAGGCGATGTCGCTAATGATGCCCTCGGCTTCTATCGTCGTTCCTGCGTCGAAATTTGCGACGACGCTGTGGTGGGCCAGCACCGGCACACTCGTGAGCATCAGCAGGAAAGCGAATCGTCCAACCCTCATCGACAACCCCGTGTGTAGTAATTGCCTGCCCATGATACGGCGTGCCCGACAGACAAAGAAGCTGCTCGCGACACTAGTCCGTTCCCATAGTACGTCATCTCAGGATCCGGCCAGGCGCAATAGCACGACGCCGCCAAAGACAGCGGCGACGGCGAACCAGTTGACTTTCTCTTTGAGCAACACGGCACCGGCGATCGCGACTATGACCACGCTCGTCTCACGTGCCGCCGCGACGAGGCCCATCGGCGCGAGCGTCAAGGCCCAGATCACGATCGCAAACGCTGTCGATGCGATCGCCCCGGCGATCAGACCGCGCACGGCGATCGGCCGGGCAAGGCCGATAAACTCGCCGCGCCGCACGAGAACGACAGTCACGAGCAACGGCAGGCCCGTGAGCAGAAACAGCCAGGCGGCGTAAGTCAGCGCAGAACCGCTGACTCGGGCGCCGACACCGTCGATGAACGTGTACCCTGCGACGAGCGCACCGCCGAGCACGCCGAAGAGCAGCGCGCGAGTATCCCGCATCGCACCGCCCCACCCGAGCGCGATCACGCCGCCTGTAATGAGCAACACGGCTGCCCAACCGGCGACGCCGACCGCTTCGCCGAGCACGAGCAGCGAGGCGAGCGTCACGAACACGGGGCCGGTGCCGCGAATCATCGGGTAGGCGACACTGAGATCGACGAGCCGATAGGCTGGTACGAGCATCAACGTGTAGGCGAGGTGCACGAAAACGGACACCGCGAGATACGGCCACGCGCCGCTCTGCACCGGCGCGAGAAACGGCAGCCAGCAGGCCGCAAACACCGCCCAACCCGTGCCCATGAGCGCCATGACGACGAGCCGGTCGCCGGAGAGCTTGAGCCACGTGTTCCACGTCGCGTGAATGCAGGCCGCGAGCAGGACCAGCGCCAGGACCTGAGCCGTCATCGAAGCAACTGCAACGGCGTGAATCTAAGCGTCGCGGTATACGGTCACGGGCCGAAGCGCCCGACGCCGGTCTTGACGTCGCTGCCGGACGTGTAGTCGGTCCATACGAAAACGAGTCGTTCGCCGGCCGCGACCATCTGCGGAAAATCGAGCGGACGGGAGATGTCGATATCGACGGCGGTCTCCATCGTCGAGAGCTCGCCGCTCGGAGACACGCGCCGTGTCACGAGCGCAAGCCGCTCTGGGGTCGAGCGCAACCAGCTAACGATCGCATCGCCGTTGTCGAGCAGCTCGACGTCGACATAGCCGAAGCTACCGCTCGTATCGATCTCAATCGCTGGACCGAAGCTCGCACCGCTGTCCGTGGAGCGCGCGAAACGCACGCGTGGCTGATCGTCGACGGCACTGAACCAGGCCGCAACGACATCGTCGCCGTTGGCTGCGATCGCAGGACCGTTGATCGGGCAGGCCTCGATCTTCCAGTTGTCGGCCGGCAGCGCCTGCACGGCCTGCCACTCGCCGTCGACCATGCGGCGCACGACGATGTCGCGAACCTCGTCCGTCGTGCGGTCGCGATAGATCAGGATCGGCCCGTCCGCGGTAACCGCGATATCGGGCTGGCAGCAGTCGCAAACGAGATCGTCGAGAGACACATCGGTCAGACGCTCACCGTTATGGTCGAAACGTGCGTAGCGCAAGCTCGTGCCGAGCACCTCCCCGGCAGGGCTCTCGAACATGAACTCGCCGTCGACGATCATGTTGCGACCGTCGAGCCAGACCGCCGCGATGTCGCCATCGAGCGGAAACAACGTCACGAAACCATGCTCGGCGCCCGTGCCGTCGGTGTTGAGAAGAAAGGGCTCGCCCCAGCTCTCTCCGGCATCGGCGGATAACGCCATGTGGGTATCGTAGCCGTCGTAATCGTCACGATAGACGAGCCAGTGCGCAGCCCAGAGGTCATCGGTCATCGGCACAATGGATGGAAAGTCGGCCCAGTTGATGAACCAGTTCTCCGACTCGGCCAGCGTCTGGGGCTCGGCCCAGGTTTCGCTTCCGGGCGCCAGCGTCGTGTACTTGAGCGCCATGGCCTCGCCCGTCGTAGACTCGAGCCAGTTCAATATCACGGTACCGTCGGACGCGACCGCGAGATGTGACGGGCCGCTGAACTCTCCCGCCGGCGTATCGAGCTCGGTGACGCCGAGCGGACCGAGTGGTGCCTCGCTGCAGGCGGCCACGAGCAGCGTCGTAAGCGCTGCCAGGGGCAGAGCTCGCAGTCGTCTCGTTGCCGTATGACTCGTCATGAAAGCCTCTCGAAAATCACGGCGAAGTATACGAGAACGCGCTCATGGATGCCTCAGCCCACGGGCGGGTGCTGCTCGTGCCACGTGGTCGCACGCTCGAACGCAGCGGCAAACTGCAGCACGGTCGCATCCTCGAACATACGACCGACGAGCATGAGCCCGACGGGCAGGCCCTCGCGCGTGAACCCGCAGGGTACCGAGATGGCCGGCTGCCCCGTGAAATTGAAGATGCTTGCGTTCTTGCGCCGCTCGACGGCGTGCTCGGGTGGCTGGCTCGCGATCGGCGCGGCCGCGACGGTCGACGTCGGCACGGCGAGCACGGTAAAGGTGTCGAGCAGTGTGTCGAGCTGGGCGCGGAAGCGCTCGCGAAAGCGCTGTGCCTCTGCATAGTCCTCGGGCGTGCTGCGCGCGACGCTCTCGTAGCGTTCACGAAACCCTTCGCTGAACAAGCTCGGATCGCGGCGCATGGCCGCGCCGTTGGACTCGACGATCTCGACGAACGTAACGTCCCCGGCTCGGTACGCCTGCTCGACATCGGCGACCTCGGTATTTTCGGCGCGCGCGCCGAGCAGGTCGAATACCTCGAGCGAGGCGGCGACGATTTCACAGACCTCCTCGTCACCGTTCTCGTAGAAGAACGCCCGCGGCACGCCGATAACGGCCCCGTCGATCGGCCGCTCGAGCTTCTCGGAGAAGTCCGGCACCGGGCGGTCGACGCAGTGGGGATCGTCGGGATCGTGACCGGCAATGGCTTGCAGCACGAGCGCTGCGTCGCGCACGGTGCGCGTCAACGGCCCGACGTGATCCATGCTATCGACGAGCGGCAGCACACCGGCCTTGCTGACGAGACCGAACGTCGGCTTGTGACCGACGATGCCGCAACACTGCGCGGGCTGACGAACCGAGCAACCTGTGTCCGTGCCGATGCCGGCGAACGCCATGCCGGACGCAACGGCAGCGGCCGAGCCGCCGCTCGAGCCACCGGGATGGTGATCGAGCTTCCAGGGATTGGCGATTGCGCCGAAGAACGGGTTCACCGAAGTCGAGCCGAATGCCAGCTCGTGCAGCCCGGTCTTGCCGAGCATGACGGCGCCGGCCTCGTCGAGCTTGCGGACCACGGTCGCATCGTAGTCCGGCACCCAGTTCTCGTAGACGAGACTGCCGCCCGTCGTGCGGATACCGTTCGTGGCGATGAGATCCTTGATCGCAATCGGGATGCCATGCAACGGGCCGCGGTCGCGGCCCGCGCGCAACTCCGCATCCGCTCGGTGTGCCTGCGCGAGCGCATGGTCTGCCGTCACAGTGATGTAGCTGTTGAGCGCGCTATCGAGGCTCTCGATACGCCGAAGCAGCCGCCCTGTCAGCGCGACCGACGTCGTATTGCCGGCGCGCAGCGCGGCGCCCGCCTCGGCCAGGGTTGCGTAGTGAAAATCTTCCAACTCAGCTGCCGTTCAGGGCCCGTTCAGGACAGTCTATCTCTAATAGGCGCTGCGGCGTAGAATCCTGGAACTGACCGGTGACGAGAAACGTCAACTCAATCAAAGTGTCTCGGTATCTCTGCATTCGGCTGCGCGAGGACGGGCGCAATATGGCTTTCCCGAGGCCGACCACGGCATGAGGAAGTTCTTGAAGATCCTCGGGGCTGCCGTCGGTGCCATCGTGGCGCTCGTCGTAGTCGCAGCCGTGGTCATCTGGCTCACGTTCGACCCGAACGACTACAAGGACTATATCGCCGAGTGGGTCGAGAACCGAACGGGACGCGCATTCGTCATCGAGGACGATCTCGAGCTCATGTTCTTCCCGTGGCTCGGCGTCAGCACGGGACGCGTCCAGCTCGGCAATGCGCCGGGCTTCGGCGAGGAGCCATTCGCGAGCGTCGATAGCCTGTCCGTCAGCGTGCAGCTCATGCCGTTGCTTCGCAGGCAGGTCGAGATCGGAACGGTCTCGCTCGGCGGGCTCGAGCTCGATCTCGCAATCGACGAAACGGGCGTGACGAATTGGAGCGATCTGCTCGCACCGCCATCCGCCGATGCGGCACCAGCGGTTGTCGACGCGGATCGTGAGCCTTTTCTGCAGTCGTTGAACATCGCCGGCATCGATGTCGACGAGGGCCTGATCTTCTGGCGCGAGAACACGAGCGAAGTTCGCTATGTGCTCTCCGAGCTCAGCGTCGAAACCGGCGCGATCGCGCCCGGCCGGCCCGTCGACGCCGAGCTGAGCTTTCGCCTCGTCAGTGTCGAGCCGCAGCTCAGCGCCGAGATCGATGCGTCGGGCACGGCGATCGTCGATACGGCGCGCTCCGTCGTCGAGGCCCGTGAGTTGCGCGTCGGATTCAATCTCGCCGACGGTCGCGGCAACGAGCGAGCCGCCGGCGCGTTCGACGTCGACAGTGTTCGAATCGCATTGGCCGATGACGAACTCGCATTCTCGCGGGGCAACCTCACGGCGGCACTGACATCACCGCCGATCGGGCCCGAGCGCGCGGAGATCCAGGTGGACTGGAGCGGCGCATCCGTCGATCGCGCCGCGGGACTGCTGAGCGTTACCGATCTCGCGACCGAGTTCGCGGGCATTGCGGTCGCTTGGGAGCTGCGTGGCGAGAATCTGTTCGAGCAACCGGCGCTGACGGGCGCGGTCCGCGTCCCGACCCAGCCGTTGACGGCGGTCGTCGACGCGCTCGCGGTCGAGATCGACGCTGCCGCTCGCGGCACGCTCGGCAACTTCGACGCCAGCGCCTCGTTCACGGCCTTGCCTGCAACCCGGCAGGTCACGCTCAGCGACCTGGCCGTCAACGCGCTCGGCATCGCAGCGACAGGGGACCTCAGTGCTAACGAAAACGGCGCGCTCAGTGGCCGGTTCACGACCAACGCGTTCGACCCGTCGCGAGTATTGCGTCTGCTGCCTCAGGAAACACTCGCGCGCATCGACGTCGCAGCGCTCGGTCCGGTCACAGCGGCCGCGTCGGTCGGCTACGATCCCGGAACCCAGCAGCTTTCTCTCGACGACCTCGAGCTCGGTGCGCTCGGCGCAAGCCTGACCGGCAGCGTCGCGCGCCTCGCAGGCGGCGAGGGCTACTCGGGGCAAGTCCGTATCCCGGCACTCGATGCGGTCGCGCTCGCACGCGTCCTCGGCGACCTCATGCCCGAGCCCGTGCCACCGGCAGCGCTCGGCGAGCTCGCGCTCGACACGGAGTTTGCTTACGCCGCCAACGCCGTCGATCTCACGGCGCTCGAGGCCCGCGCGGCGGGAATCGATCTGCAAGGCGCCGTTCGGGTCGCGAGCCTGACCGACTCGCCGAGCTGGACGGGTCGCATCGAGGTACTGCCCTTCGATCCGCAGGCGCTGCTCGAGCGCATCGACCGGCCGATGCCGGCGCGCGTCGACTCGGCAGCGTTTCGCAGCATTCGCGCGACTGCGCAAGTCGAGGGCAACGCCTCGCGCAATGCATTCAGCAACTTGAATGTCGTGCTGGACGACAGCACCGTGACGGGCGAGCTGACCGTGAGCCTCGCACCTCAGAACGTCTACACGTTTGACCTCGCGATCGATCGCCTCGATGCCGACCGCTATATGCCGGCCGCAGCCGAGACGCCGCCCGAAGGCGTCGCGCCGGTTGCGGCCGAGGTAGCCCTGCCGACCGACGTTCTGCACAGCCAGCGATTCAACGGTGCGTTCGAGGTCGGCGCGCTCACCGTGACGGGGCTCGAGCTGCAAAACGTGTCGGCGTCATTGTCGGTCGGGGCCGGCCTCGGTGTCGTCGACGCTGCGCACGCGGAGCTCTACGACGGGACGTTCGACGGTAATCTCGCGCTCGACGCGCGCGGCGATACCCCGACACTCGCGCTCGAGGGCACGGCCACGACAGTCGAGATCGGACCCTTGCTTGCGGATCTTCGCGGCACAGCCAACATGAGCGGCACGGGCAACTTCGACTTGAGGCTGACGGGGAGCGGCGAGGTGCTCAGCGCGGTGATTCAGAGCACGGCCGGTAATATCGACTTCTCGCTTCGCGATGGGCTCGTGCGCGGCGTCGACATCGGCAATACGCTGTGCACGGTCTACAACGCCCGAGAGAGCCTGCCGCGGCCCGCGCGGCCGAGCGAGCCCGTCACGCGTTACCGTCTCATGCGTGCGAGCGCCGATGTCGTCGAGGGTATCGCACGCACCCAAGATCTCGAGGCGACGACGGACTTCATGACCGTGAGCGGGCGCGGACAATCGAGCCTCGTGAGCCGCGAGATCAACTACAACCTCGTCGCGACGCTCACGAACAGCATCGCGATCCCGAGTTGCGAGACCATGGACGCGCTCATCGGCCGCTCGATTCCGATGCGCGCGACCGGGCAGATCACGGCGCCCCAGATCGAGCCCGACTATGGCGAGATACTGCGCAACCGCATTCGCGGCCAGCTCGAGGATCGGCTGCGCGATCGCCTCGGTCTCTGATTAGAAACACCATGATATCCATCGTCGGAATCTCCGGCAGCCTTCGCCGCCGGTCGTTCAACACGGGGCTGCTGTTGGCCGCCCGCGAGCTGCTGCCCGAGCACGTCTCGCTGCAGATCGAATCTATCGCCGATATTCCACTCTATAACGGCGACGTGGAGGCGGATAGCGGAATCCCAGCGCCGGTGGCGAATCTCAAGGACGCCATTGCCAAAGCCGATGCGCTATTAATTAGCACACCCGAGTACAACCATTCGATTCCCGGCGTATTGAAGAACGCGGTCGACTGGCTGTCGCGCCCGCCTGCTGACCAATTGCGCGTTTTCCAGGATCGTTGTGTTGCGCTCATGGGCGCGGCGCCGGGCCGGTTCGGGACGGCGCTGTCGCAGACCGCGTGGCTACCAGTGCTGCACACGCTCGGGTTGCGATGCTGGAACGGCCGCATGCTCGTCCCGGGCGCGAGAGGTCTCTTCGACGACGACGGCCGTTTACACGATCAGGAAACCCGCAAGCGCCTCGAGCGCTTCCTCGCCGAGTTCGCGAGCTTTGTAGAGCGCTGAACGCATTTCGAGCGTCGGGCGGAACTCGGGCTACCGGCCAGCGCCTACCGCTTCATTTTCTTGATCCGTTCGGTTGCGGAGCGCGCGCTCTTTCGCCTCGCGCACGAGCGCATCGGGGTCCGGATGGCGCTTTTCGTTGTAAGCAACGACGTCGGTATCCAACTCCAGCTCGTAATCGTCACGGGCGTTGAGATTCTGCTGTGTAACGAGGTTATTCAATCGCTCGCGCCCACGATCGGCGCCGTCGAGATTGGTGCCGGCGAGCAACACGCCGAACGTCTCGGTGCCGAGCCGCGCGATCACGTCGGAATCGCGGAAGCTCGTCTGCAGCAGATGGCCGAGCTCGACAATCGCGCGCTCCGTTGCTTCCTGACCGAAGGTCTCGGCAATATCGCGGAAGTTCGACAGCGTAAAGACGAGCAGCGAAGCAGGCGCCTCCATGCGCCGGCACATGGCGAGCAGATGCTCGCTGACGAGGGAGAAGCCGAGACGGTTCGACAGGCCCGTCGTGCCGTCGGTCGTTGTCATGGTCGCGAGCAGGAGCTCCTCTTCGATCATGCGCCCGAGCTCGCGCAGCAGTCGCAGGTCGTCCTGGGACATCTCGCGCGGCTCGCTGTCGATCAGGCATAGCGTACCGATCTTCGCGCCATCGGGGGCGTTGAGCGGATAGCCGGCATAAAAACGGATATTCGGATCGCCGCAGACGAGGGGGTTGTCGCAGAAGCGCTCATCCCCGGTCGCATCATTCACGACCATGATCCGGTCGCCGACGATGGCATGGCCGCAGAAGGAGACGTCGCGCGGCGTCTCGGAAGCGTCGAGCCCCTGGTTGGACTTGAACCACTGCCGGTCAGCGTCGACGAGACTCACGAGCGCAATCGGCACGCCGAACACGCGCCGCGCCAGGCGCGTCACGCGGTCGAAGCGCTCCTCGGGCGGTGTGTCCAGCAGCTTCAGGCTGCGCAGGCTTTCCAGCCGCCGGAACTCGTCGGCGGGAATCGGGGGTTTGATCATGCTGCTGCGATCCTCAACGCGGAATCAGGGCCCGTCTGTGTATCGGCAGGCAACCGGACATGTTGAGAGACGCAGTTCACATAATCGGCAAGCGTTTTCTAATCCCGCCGTAGCGGTCTGCGGTCGTGATTTATTCGTCGACAGTGCAGTCGTAGACGCCGACTTCCTCCCCCGGACGCCAGACATAGGGTGCTTCCCAGGTCTGTGTGCCCGCGAATACCTCGGGATCGCGGTTCGTGATCTGATAATCGATGCGGTTCTCATCAGCGACGAGCGTGAACCGCTCCGTCACGTGCGCCGACTCGGACTGAGGCAGTCCCATGCGCCCGTAGTAGGGCCAGTTGATACGCGTCGTCGTGACGACGAGCGTGTCGCCATCCCAGCGCCCGACTGAATGGCCGAGCGGCGACAGCGGCACGTCGGCCGGATCGCGCGTATCGTTCATGTGAATCGTGCGCACGACGTCGAACTCCTCGAAGCGCAACTCGATCGTGTCGCTGCGATCGATGAATTCCATCGGGTACGGGTTGCCCATGACCGAGGGCATGCCGGGCTGCGTGCAATCCAGCAGGGGATTGTCCTCGAACGTATCGTACTCGGCGACGTGCTGTGCGGCCCACTCCGTGAGCTCGTACTCGTGCGGCTCGGCGAAGTACCAGGGCCAGTAACCGCTCGCGCGCGTCCAAACGCGAAAGATGCCGCTGTCCTCGGGCGCAGCTTGAGCGGCTGCGGCAACGGGCGCCGCGCTGCCACCGACCTGGGTGTCGGACCAATGCGGCTCCCGCGCGAAGCCGACGAGCAACTCGGTGCCGCTCGGCAGCAGAATGTGCTCGACCGTCATGTGCGCAGGCCGGCGCGTCGAGGCGTATCCGGCGACACGCACCCGATCGCCCTGCTGGAGCATGCCCTCCATGACGCCGCGCCTGCGCTGATTGCTGAGCGCCGCACCCTCGAGCTCCCAGACGACCTCTCGACCGTTCGCGTCGGTCGTCGCGAGCTCGATGAGAATGTGCGGATTGCGCCAGCGAACCGTCCGCGCCTGACCCTCGAGCTCGACGAGCGTCGAGCGGTCGTACTCGATACCGGAGTGGTGAGCGAGGACGGACGGTGCCGCAATGAGGGCCAGCGTTGTAACGGCCCCGAGCAATTTCGCCACCAAGCGTGTCGATCGAATCATTCCTATCCCCCTCAGGCTATGACGGCGCGTCGTGCGCGGAGCGCGATCCGACACCTCGCCAGACCGGTGAATACCATGGAGTTTAACCGCTTACCGCTCTGAGAGGACAGGTCGGACAGCCTGGCGCACCGAGTGCTATATTCTCAGGTACGAGTCGATCGACTAGACAGGACTGCGCAACACTCGTAGACGTGTCAAGCGTATGAAGCCACGCGGGCTCGGAGCCAACCAATGAGATATACACCCATCTCGTGCACTGCGCTTCTCGGATTGCTCGCATCGATGAATCTGCCCGCCCAGGAGTTCCGCCCCGCGCAAATCGGCGACCACGAGCAATCCGTCCTGAATCGGCTCGTCGTGCCGTTCGGCCGTCCGCAAGGCCACTACGATGTCAGCGTCACGTGCCAGGTCATCGTCGAGACCGACGGGTCGCCGACGAGCCCGCATTGCTTGAGCGATGATCGCTACGAAACGTTTCGCCAGGAGGTTCTTGCGGCCATAGAAGGCGCCGTCATGCGCCCCGCACAGATCGATGGCGGGCCCGTGCGCGTGCTGTTGAGCTTCATGGCCGGATTTCGCTGCCTGGACGTCTGCTCGATCTCTCTCATGGAAAACCATGCGTATCACCTCGAGGCGCTCGGCATGTTCTACACCTCACCGCAGCCCGTGCTCGAGCACGGCACGTGGTATCGCGGCTTCGAAGAGAAGCTCGCCTGGGCCGCGACGGGCAGGCGCGCGGACGAATCGGGCGGCGTCAGGTTCGTCGTCTCGACCGACGTCGACATAGGCGGGCGCTCGTCCCGCCGGCGTGTCGTGCGGCGCACGCCGGGCTACTGGCAGGCTGCGACGCGCGCGGCCAGCAGCCTCGACGACGTCAGGTATATACCCGCTTTTCGGGAGGGCCAGCCGATCGAGCTTACGTATTACGAGTATTGGCTCGACCCGGAGGGCGCTAGCCCTAAAACGATCGCACTGCCCGTGCGCGTGCACATGGCCTCGTCGGCGTTCGTCGAGGCGCTCGATGCGACGATGAATCGAGCAGAGATCGAGCGATTCCTCGAGGACGCGAACTCACATTGGGCTCCGGCGGGCATTCGCTGGGACATCGAAGCCGTCGTCGAGGTCGATGCCGAACGTCAGCTCGCGTTCCGGCGCATCGTAGAGGAGATCGAGGCGTCGGCAGACATCGATTTTTCGTTCCACGCGTACACCGTGTTCTCGACGCTGTGCCCACGTGAAGAGTGGCTACCGGGTGCCTGGAACGTCTGCTTCATCGGCCGCTTTCCGTGGGTCGCAACGCATTTCGGCGAGGGCTTCGTCGTCATCGGCGAGCTCGACGCGCGCGAAAATCCCGTGCAGCCGTTTGCGCTCGCGCGCGAGCTCGGGGAAACGCTCGGCATGGAGGATACGCCGACCTGCACGTCCCGATTTCTCGCGGCAGACGACGAGGCCGATGATTTAGCCGTTCGCCCGTGCGCGACGAGCAATATTTCTCTGGAGGAAATCGCGTTCACACGCTGGCAGGCAGCCAAAGGCGCGCCCGCCTGCCCGCGGCGCCTGCGTTACGAGGACGTTGGGGGCAACTGGGGAGCCTGCAGGCTACGCGGGCGATTCGTAGTTAAGGGTGGACGTCCGAACAGCGTCAGAGCGACGGTGCCATGGCCGCAGGCGACCGTGCCGCCTGCCGCCGAGCCCGCCGACTGATCGGGTTCTCTCAATCACCCGGCATGGGTGGCGTGCGCTGCAGATCGGCGCCCGGCAGCGTGCCGGCCGGGGCGAGATGGCAGGCTTCGCATATTTGTGTCTGGCGCGCCTTGTCCTCGCGCGATAACGCCGTGTAGAACGGCACGTTCTGTGAATGGCAGTTCGTGCAGTCGTAGCCACGCTCGAGCACGAGTTTGTGCACGCGCTCGAAATGCCAGTAGCCGTCGCGCGTCTCGGCGAGCATGTTCCGGACATCGGCGGGCCCGAGTGCCGGCGTCCACGACGAGTTGGCCGGCCGGCTCATGTCCCAGTCGCCTTCGCGGCGCGTGAATTCGACCGGCTGCCAGCCCGGCGTCTCGGCGAGCGCGGCCGCAGCCGCCTGACCGGCCACGCGGCCGGTCAGGATCGACGGGCCCGTGAACATGCCGTCGAGCCCGTTGAGGCCGTTCATGCCGGCCGAGCCCGTGATCTCCCCGGCCGCGTACAGGCCCGGCACCGGGGTGCCCGACGCATCGAGCGCCCGGGTCTGCATGTCGATGGCAACGCCTCCCGCGCTCTTGTTCGCCATCGGATAGAGCTTCGTCGCGTAATAAGGCGGCGCGTCGATCGTGAACACGGGCGGCGTGTCCTCGGGCGGCAGCCCGGCAACGTCCGTGCTCTCGCCGTTCATGACCTTGCGGTTGTATTCGGCGACGGTCGCTTCGAGCGCATCCGGCGGCACGCCGATGAGCGCGGCGAGCTCGGCCAGCGTATCGGCCTTCTGCGTGATGGCCGGATTCTCGACCGCGAGACGCTGGATCTTCTCGTGATCGACGGCATCGGCCGAGACGAAGTGCGGACCGTTGAGCCGAAAGCCGTCCTTATCGTCGGCGTCATAAATCGACCAGTGGCCTTCGGGCTGCTGACGCATGACGGCGTCGAAGACGTAGCGGTCGATACCGAGCTCGGTCACGAAACGCTCGCCGGCGGAGTTGACCCAGATCGAGCGGGCATTGCCGCCGTAATAGCCGCGCGCCTCATCGAGGCCGAGCATGTCCGGAACGATCGTGTAGCCGTTGTATTGACGCTCGAGGTTGACGAGCGCGGCGCCAGCCTCCTCGGCCATGCGATGGCCGCTGCCGCGCGAGTTCTGTCCCGACATGCTGTAGACGGGACCCGGCGCCGGCAAATCGCTGCGCCAGTTCGCTTTGACCATGTCGATGTTGCTCTGGAAACCGCCCGTGGCGAGGATGACCTTTGCGCTGCGCAACGCGAAGCGCGAGCCCGTGCGGTAATCGAGCCCTTCGACGCCGACGACGCGATTCCCATCCTTCGTCAGATGATCGGCGACGGCATTCCAGCGGAAATCGATGTTCGAGTAACGCAGCGCCTCGAGAAATATCGGCCGCGTGAGATTCAAGCCGCGCCTATGGGTCATGTGGAAGCGCGGCACGCTGTTGCCATGCGACGGGCGGATGCGGTCGAAACGCACGCCGAGCCCCGTGAGCCAATCCCAGAGCATCTCGCGTGAGTTCTCGACATAAAATCGGTTCCATCCCGGATGCCCGTCGACGGCCCATGTCATCCAGTCGTCGTAGGCAACGTCGGGATCGTCATCGTAGCCGAGCTCTTCCTGCATCGTTGAGTTGACGAACGCAACGCCGCCGGACTGTATACCGTGACCGCCGAAAACGGAGTTCATATCGACGACGAGCACGCGCGCGCCGGCGTTCGCCGCGTCGATCGCAGCGGAAAGCCCGGCCAGTCCCGCGCCTACGACGATGATGTCGGCATCGCGCTCGGCGAGGTTCGCGTCGGACCCTGCGATCGGTGCGGTATCGGGCGATCCGCAAGCGGCGAGTACTGCTGTAAAGCAGCTCGCCAGCAGGAGATTTCGGCTCCTTTTAACATAACTCGACATCAATTCTCCCCGTTTGCTCTACGCCCAGAATCGTCGGGCTAGCTTGCCAGCTAGCCCGCCGCACACACAAGGCAGTTCATTCGGGCTCGCCGATGCCTTGCGCGAGCTACCCGTGCCCGGTTCGTCGATGACCACGAAACTGTTGACTTGTTCTGTATATGTGCTAATTTGACCCATATATAGATCTTTTGACATATTTGGCGCAAGCCAATCCTGCGAATCGGAACGCGTCCGTCTTGGGGGCCGGCGCCCGTCCGA
>JBFJXA010000042.1:0-14618 GCA_041623375.1 Gammaproteobacteria bacterium
CGTCGACACCTGAACCATAGCGCGCCTGCGCCCGCGAGCCGCGTCCCCAGTTCACATATTTGGAGGAAAATCAGGGCGCGACGGCCGCTTATCGGTTGGCACCTATGACATTAGCCGACTCGTCGATGGCGAGCCCGAGTACGCCGATCCAGTCGCGACCCAGCAGCTGCGGATCGGCCGGATCTGCCCGGATTTCGTCGCCGAGCAAGGAGATCTCCTGAACGTGCACGAGCCCCAAATCGCGGCCGCCAATGAGCCGCAGAGACTCGCCGTCGGGCGTCGCCGGCACACCGGCTTCGACGTCGACGCCGACAAGCCAACTCGCCTCGACTGCCGGCCCTGCCGGGCCGATGTCGATCCGATGCACCCAATGATCCGTCTGGGCAATCAGCACATCGCCGTCGGCGCCGAACCCGAGCCAGCGTATCGCATGTGGCAGGACCAGAGCGCTGCCGAGGGCACGTGCATCGTCAGGGTCCCATAGCTGGATTCGACCGGAACGATCACCGCTCGCAAGACGCTCGCCTCTCGGACCGAAGGCCAGCGCCGTCACGCCCGCCTGGGCCCTTGCCGAGCGCGGCGGCGAGGTGTTGTCGAGCTCCGCGACGAAGACGTTGCCGGCGTTGTCGCCGACGGCGACGGTCGAGGAGTTCGGTGCGATCGTTACGGCAAGCGCGGCGCCGTTGATCGGAAATTCTACAGCGAGGTCGCCGTCCTGTGCTGCCCAGACCATCGCGCTGGACTCGGCCGCACTGACGATCCACTGGCCGTCGTCGCTGATCGCGACATCGTGCACCGGTCCCTCGGGATGGCGCATGAACGGATCGGTCGGCGCACCGCTGGTCAGACTCCACAGCCGCACGACACCGTCGCGACCGCCGCTTGCAATGAGTCCTTGCGCCGAGTTGATCGCAATGCTCGTCACGGGCCCCTGGTGGCCAATGTACGGGATCTCGCGCTGCGTCTCGATTCTCTCTTGCAGCTGTGCCGTGGTGCGAATCTGCACGTGGCCATCGCGGTAGCCGAGCGCCGCAATCTGCGCCGTCTCGTCGAGCGCCATTACCGATACGCCGACATTGGCCAGGCTCACGGGCACGGCGGGCGTCACGTCCCAGATCTGCAGCAATGCGCCGCTCGCAGTCACGAGCATCCTGCCGTCCGGCGCGAGGCGCGTACGCACCGGTCCGCCCGCGCGGTGCACGCGCACGCTCAGTGCGATCGCATCGTTGACGATGTCGCGCACGATCACGTGACCATGCGCAGCTTCGTATGCGACAACCGAACCGTCACCCGCAATACTGACGCTGAGCGGATCGACCGTGATACCAACGAGCCGCGGGTCGAGATCCCCCTGTTCCGCATCCGATAGATGCCATACGAGGACATCGCCGGCGACGTCGACGCTGAGCAGCAGATCGTCGGTCGTAGCCGCGAATTTCACGAGCTCGCGCGAGTGCGGTAGCTCGAGCATCAGCTCGCCGCGCCGCGGGTCGAGGACACTTGCGAGCCGACCTGGGCCAAGCACGATCAGATAGCGCGCTTGCGGACCGAGCACCCAGTCGCGCGCGTTAGAGATACCTTCGACACTGGCGACGAGCTCGCCGTCCTCGGCACGCAGCAAGCTGTACAGCACCGCGCCCGTCTCGAGGTGTTCCGCGATAGCGACGTACTGCCCGTCGACGCTGACCGTGGGCGGTAACGCAAATCCGGTTTGCGTCACGATTCGCCCGACGGCATTGCGACCATCGACATCCCAGATCGTCAACGTATTACCGGAAACCGTCACGAGCCGTCGTGAGTCCGGGGTCAGTAGACTGTCAGTCGGCATCTCATCGAGCTGTAGATCTCCGAGCGCGGTCCCCGTGCTCAGGTCCCATAGGGTCAGCGCACCACGCGCTCCAGGCCGGGACGGTCGCGCCAGACCCAAGCGCCCGTCCACGCTGAGCTGCACGTCGACCTGGTCCGTGCGCACGGGATCGGGGATCGGCAAACCTCGATCGGGGACATCTTCCCAGCCGCGCAGCTCTTCGGCGAACAGCAGGCCCCAGCGGTTCAGCCGACCGACCTCTCCTTCGACGCGGTCGATGAGCGTGAGACGCCAAACACCCCGCCTGTCCTCATCCGCCAGACTCGAGAGGGCGGACTGTCCCGTCGCCTGCATGACGCGGCGGGATTGACCCGACGTTGCGAGGCCGAACGTCGCGCTCGCGCCGCTCGGCGCCTCGAGCATGAGCATGACCTGTTCTTCGGCTGCATGCTCGACGTCGATCTGCAATTGAAACGCGCCAGCGGAGCCCGGTTCATCGACGCCGAGCTCTCTGCTGACGGGCACGTGTTGCAGCGCCGTCAATCCTTGCGTATACGACGACGATCCCGGCGCCGTCAGACGCAACAGGCGCGCCCGGCTCAGCGTATCGACGACCGTGAGCCCCTGCGATTCCCAATCGACCTCCCACTGCAGCAGGCTCGCGTCGAATCTGTGAGATTGCAGCAGGTGCGGGTAATCGACGTCGATGAGGCGCGCAGCGAGGTCGGCGGCAGCAGCGCTCGAGCCGATCTGAGCCAGATCCGCATAAACCAACGCTTCATCGCGCCGTCCGCGCAGCACGGCTGCCTCGGCGCGGCGTAGCCAGTAAACACCCATGAGCTCATCGGCCGTTTCGGTGAAACCGTCGAGGCCGCGCAATATTGCATCGGCAGCACGGACTTCTGCGTAGGAGTCCGCCGTCCGACTCCGTCGAATCATGATCTCGGCTAGCAACTCGTCGGCCGTACGGCCGAAACCGGGGAATCTACGGAGCTTGTCGTGCGTATCGACCGCAACCGCGTAGTCGTTCGTTACCCCGGCGAGCGTGTCGAGGTACGGGCGTGGAAAGTACGTCGTATACCAGATCGGTAACAGGATCATGACCAGCGACGCCGCAGCAGCGACTGCCGCGCCTCGCCAATTGAACGGCAGCGCGCTCGCCGCCCAGCGCGTCGTGAACACGGACTTCACGAGACGATTGCGGTAGGTCAGAAATTCTTCGCCGTGATCCGCAGAAACTCCTGACAGGCGCAGGGACTCCTGCGCAGGCGAATCGGGATCCGCGACGATCGGCGTGCCTTTTCCAAGCTTCTTCAACAGCACGAGCGCGCGGCGTTTGCGCGGCCCGCCTCCCGTGAGCGACGCGGCGATGTGGTTTAACAGCGGCTCCTCGTCCCGCGCACCGCGAGTCAGAAACTGTCCGCGAACGATCTGATCGACATCGTCTACGCCGCCGCGGCGCCGCGCGGCGGCTCGCGCGATCTTCTGCGTGAGGTACGGCTGTCCCTTGACCCAGTAGTGCACGCGGTTCAGCGCCGTGCGCGCCCGCTCTTCACTCGTGTCGAATCCCCCGACGAGCCCATACGTCTCCTCGAGCGTGAAGTCGCTGGCTTCGACGGCAAGACCGTCCATGAACAGAGGCAGGGTCAAGCCACCGCCGAGCTGGCGCGGTGTCGCGACACCCATGACGGCGAAGTTCAGGCGCTGATAGTCGGGTTCGGTTGCGCGACCGTCGTAACAGTTGCTCAGCGCGGCAAACAGCTCGCCCGAGAAGGGCAGGTCGAGCGCGCGCTCTATCTCATCGAAGAAAATCGTTACCGGAGCGGTCGTATTCGCGAGCACGATCTCCCAGAAGAACTCCGACAGCCGCTGCTCGCGCATGAGCACGCTTTTCTGTTGCCACCATGTCTGCAGATCGACCTTGATCCGCAGCTCACGAACTATTCGATACGCAATACTGTAGAACCAACGCCCAGCTTCGGTGTTCTCACCGCGCGCGCCGATCTGCGTCAAATCGACGACGGCCGCGAGCTGACTATCGGCGCGAAGCCCGCGTATCGTTCGCGCCATCAAGCTCGTCTTACCGCCGGCCTTCGGACCGAGGACGTAGCAGAACCGCCGATCCAATAGACCCTGCCGCAACGCGTCGTCGGCGGCGCGCTCTATGTAACACGCACGGTCGGGCTGTACGGGTCCCCCGACGACGAAAAACGCTCCGCTTTGGACGACTTTAGAACCTATCTCAGCATCCCCATTAGCGGATCTACGGGCGACCGTTGCGATTCTCCCCAGGCTCGCACGGATTGTAGCAGGGCCCGCGCACCATACCCTCGCACACACTGCGCACGCGTGACGTAACGCACTGTTTCAATTAAACAATAAACTACCGGCACGCAGTCGATTTCCGCAGCTATAATCCCGTCTCGATTCACGATCCTGACCATGACCGTATTGATGAAAACCTGTCACGCGCACAACCTGAACCGAACTGTCGACACGGACCGGCCTTTCGGCATCCGCGTAAGCCTTCCCGCCGATGACAGTTTCCAAGCGTTGCTCGGTCAGGGCTGGGAGCGCTTTCACTGGTACGCCACCGAGCACGAGCGCGACCGCGCGTTGGCCGACATGTCGAGTGAGCATCTCTACTCACGGCGAGGCGATCGTCCGCGGCTCATCTTCGAGCCGGTCGAACAGCTCGAGGATTAGGCCTGGAACGCTCAACGTTGGCGGGCGACATGAAAACGAGGAACGGCATCGCGCCTGGTGGCGGGTGGGTTCCCGCTCGCTGACGCCACTAAGGACAGGCGTGTCTTTAAGGCCGGGCCTGACCGCTGCCGCGCACGAGATACTTGTAGCTCGTGAGCTGCTCGGCGCCAACCGGGCCACGCGCATGCACGCGACCCGTCGCGATCCCGATCTCGGCGCCCAGACCGAATTCGCCGCCGTCCGCGTACTGCGTCGAGGCGTTATGCATGAGAATCGCGCTGTCGAGCTCGTTCAGGAAACGCTCGGCCGCCGCCGGATCGTCCGTGATGATCGCCTCAGTGTGCCCCGAGCCGAAACGGCGTATATGCTCCAGCGCCGCATCGATATCGTCGACGATTCGGATGGCGACGATCGCATCCAGGAACTCGTGACCCCAGTCGTCGTCCGTCGCGGCCCGTACGCGACTGTCGCATTGCTGTGTGCGATCGTCCCCTCTGACCTCGCAGCCCGCATCGAGGAGATCCGCGACGATCGTACAGAGGTGCGAATCGGCGACGTTCTTATCGACGAGGACTGTCTCGGTGGCCCCGCAAATGCCCGTGCGGCGCATCTTCGCGTTTAGCGTCACACGCCGCGCCATCTCGAGATCGGCGCCACTGTGAATGTAAGTATGGCAGATACCCTCGAGGTGACCCATGACGGGTACGCGGGCATCTTCCTGTACCCTGGCGATCAAGCGTTTACCGCCGCGCGGCACGATGACGTCGACGAACTCGGCCATGTCGCGCAGTAAAATGCCGACGGCCTCGCGATCTTGCGTCGGCACCCTCTGAATCGCACTCGCTGGAAGCTCGGCGGCTGCGAGGCCGTCGAGCAAACAGGCGTGTATCGCAGCGTTGGAATGAATCGCTTCGGATCCTCCGCGCAGGATGACTGCGTTGCCGCTTTTCAGACACAGCGCACCGGCGTCGGCGGTCACGTTCGGTCGGCTCTCATAAATAATACCGATGACGCCGAGCGGCACGCGCACGCGTTGGATTTTGAGGCCGTTGGGCCTGTCCCATTCGGCGATGACACTGCCGACGGGATCGGGTAGCGCAACGATCTCCTCGAGGCCGCGCGCCATTGCCTCGACCCTGTCAGGATTCAACGTCAGCCGGTCGAGCATTGCTTGCGACAAGCCGCGCGTGCTGGCGGCGTCCAGATCTCGCGCATTGGCATCGAGCAGCTCGTGTTGACGCGCACGCAACGCTGCGGCGGCCTGCTCGAGCGCTCGATTCTTCGCAGCCGCACCGGTACGCGCCAGCACGGCTGCCGCGGCTCGCGCAGATTGACCGAGCCGCCGCATTTGCAGGCGCAGATCGGTTTTGAGTTCGTGCTCTGCTGTCGTCATGTCGATGTTCCGGGGCGCTGGCGGACGAGAACCAGATCGTCGCGATGGATCATTTCGTCGCGACCACGATAACCCAGGATGTCGGGTATTTTAGCCGATTGCTGGCCGATGATCGCCCGCGCCTCATCGGCCGCGTAGGCGATCAAACCTCGCCCGAGCTCGTTGCCGTTGGCGTCGAACAGGCTGACCGCGTCGCCGCGGCCGAAACTACCCTCGACGCCCGTGACGCCCGCAGGCAACAGGCTACGCCCGCCCGACAATGCCCTGGCAGCGCCGTCGTCGACCTTGAGGCTACCCCTCGGCTGCAGCGTGCCCGCGATCCACTGCTTGCGCGCGGCACGCGGCGTGGAATCCGGCAAGAACCACGTGGCCCTGGCACCTGCCTCGAGCGCCTCGATCGGGCGCATGACGTGACCGGACGTGATGAGCATCTGGCAACCCGCATCGAGCGCGATGCGCGCAGCGTCGAGCTTGGTGCGCATGCCGCCAGATGCGAGACTCGAGCCCGGCCCTCCTGCCATCGCCCAGTAGTCATCGGTCAACTCGGCGACCTCGGGAATGTGGCGTGCTTCGCGGTTCGTTTGCGGATCTGCCGTGTAGAGGCCATCGATGTCGGACAACAAGATCAGACAGTCGGCGCTGATCATCTGCGCAACGCGCGCCGCGAGTCGATCGTTGTCACCGTAGCGAAGCTCCTGCGTTGCCACCGTATCGTTCTCGTTTACGACCGGAATTGCGCCGAGCTTGAGCAACGTAAACAGCGTGTTCGCGGCGTTGATGTACCGGGGCCGGCTCTCACTGTCGTCGAGCGTGAGAAGGACTTGCGCGACCGTAAGCCCGAAACGGCCGAGCACTTCCTCGTACGCGTGCGCGAGCTGGATTTGTCCGACAGCCGCTGCCGCTTGGTGATCGGGAAGTCGGGCTCGACGAATGTCGATGTCGAGCCGTTGCGCACCGAGCGCAACGGCGCCCGAGGATACGAGGACAACTTCTTTGCCTCGCTCACGCAGCGCAACGACGTCCGCGCACAGGGCCTCGAGCCATTCGCGATGTAGCGCGCCGCTGGGCTGATCGACGAGCAACGCCGAGCCTATCTTGATCACGATGCGATGCGCCTGTCTCAGGCGCTGGCTGCTCACGGTATTCGTATCGTCTTTCATGGGGCAACGCCCTGCCGGCAGCTAGGTCGGCGACAGAATCGGCGCGCCTCGCGCAACGGCCATCGCGCCACTGCGCACGACCGTCAGGATCTCAGCGAGCTTGCCGACCTTGGCCATGAACCGATCGATATCCTGCGCGCCGCCGATGAGCTCGACTGTGAAATGCCCTTCGTGATCGTCGAGAATACGCCCGCCCGATTCGTTGACCAACGCCTCGAGGTCGTCTCGCTGGGCTGCCCCGATATGCAGCTTGAACAGGGCAAGCTCGCGTTCGATATGGTCACCCTGTGTCATGTCGACGATGTTGACGACGTCGACGAGCTTGCCGAGCTGCTTGGAGATCTGCTCGATGACCTCGTCCGAGCCGATCGTCACGAGCGTGAGCCGAGACACGGTCGGCTCGTTTGTCGGTGCGACGTTGAGGCTTTCGATGTTGAATCCGCGGCTCGAGAACATATTTGCGACACGCGCGAGTGCGCCGGCTTCATTTTGCAGCAGTATGGAGATTATGTGTCGCATCGTAGCCGCTCGAGGCTACCGGGCCTCGCGGTGAAAGGCAGCCGTAAATGTTGGCGCAGAACAACAACTATTGCAATGCACAAATTTTTCGTCAACACTCACGGTGGCGAATCAGGTACAGACGCTATTCGGGCGGGAGCCGGCGTACCCTTCGACTGAACCGACAACGCAGTAGCGACATACGTATGGAGCCTCAAAAGAAAGCCGATCTGGCGCGCGCCCATCCTCTCGCGGGGACGCAGATGAGCGGGGCGGACACGATCGTACAGGTGCTGGCCGACGAGGGCGTCGAGACGATCTTCGGCTACAGCGGCGGCGCGATCCTGCCGACCTACGACGCCGTCTTCCGTTACAACGAGCGCCATAAGACCAACGGCGATGAGCCGATGCCGCTCATCGTGCCAGCCAATGAGCAAGGCGCCTCGTTCATGGCATCCGGTTACGCGCGCGCCACGGGCCGAGTCGGCGTCGTCATCGTTACATCAGGGCCCGGCGCGACCAACTGCGTAACGTCGGTTCGCGACTGTATGGCGGACTCGATACCGATCGTCGTGATCTGCGGCCAGGTCGCAACCGGCTCGATCGGCACCGATGCATTCCAGGAAGCGCCCGTGTCCGCAATCATGGGCTCGGTCGCCAAGCACGTATTTCTCGTCACCGAACCCGAGCGTCTGGAGTCGACGATGCGTTCGGCATTCGAGATCGCCCGCACGGGCCGGCCCGGCCCGGTCGTCATCGACGTGCCCAAGGACGTGCAGAACTGGATAGGGCCTTTTCAGGGCGAGGGACTCTTGTCCATGCCCGGACATCTCCACCGGCTCGAGGTGATGCGCAAGAACGTTCTCGACGATAATCGTTGCAAAGAGTTTTTCGGGTTCCTGGCCCGTAGCAAGCGGCCATTGATCTATGCTGGCGGCGGCGTCGTCAACGCCGAGGCGAGCGATCTCATGCGTGAGCTCGCGCTGACTTATGAGATTCCCGTCGTGTCGACGCTAATGGGGCTCGGCAGCTTTGACACGACGCACGAGTTATCACTGAGCATGCTCGGGATGCACGGCGCAGCTTTCGCGAACTACGCGGTCGATGACTGCGACCTGCTGATTGCAATCGGCGCGCGCTTCGATGACCGCGTCGCCGGCGATCCGCCGAAATTCGCGCCTTCCGCGAAGCACGTGTTGCACTTCGACATCGACCCGTCGGAAATCAACAAGGTCAAACCGGCCGACTGGTTCCATATCGGCCGGCTGCGCGACGCGCTCAACGCACTGCTCGCTTACGGGCGCCGCAATGCCACCTCAGTCGAGCATTCCGCATGGCTCGAGGAGATCGCTGAGCTCAAGAAGACCTATGCGATGAATTACGATCGCGACAGCGCCTTGATCCAGCCCAACTACGTCATCGAGACCATCAACAAGATCACGCGCGGCGAGGCAATTATTTCGACGGGCGTGGGCCAGCATCAGATGTGGGCAGCGCAGTATTTCGATTTCCGCCAGCCACGACTCTGGCTCACTTCGGGCAGTATGGGAACCATGGGTTTCGGCCTACCTGCGGCCATCGGCGCGCAGTTCGCGTGCCCAGATAAGCTCGTTATCGACATCGACGGCGATGCGAGCATCCGCATGAATCTCGGCGAGCTCGAAACGGCAACGACCTACAACCTGCCGGTCAAGATCGTCGTGCTGAACAACTACGGCGACGGCATGGTCATGCAGTGGCAGCGTATGTTCTTCAAGGGTCGCTTGTCCGGCAGCGAAAAATCGCTGCGAAAGAAAGACTTCATCAAAGCCGCGCAAGCGGACGGCTTCGAGTATGCGAAGCGGCTCGAGCGTAAGGCGGACGTCCCCGGCGTCATCGAGGAGTTTCTCGCATTCGAAGGCGCAGCGTTTCTCGAAGTCATCATCGATCCTGAGGCGAGCGTTTACCCGATGGTCCCACCGGGCCTGTCCTACCGCGAGATGGTCACCGGCGATTTCATACCGAATCGCTACGACGGTCACGGCGCCAGGGCGCCGGATTCGTCGGAGCTGTTCTAGGCAGGGTTGCGGCTCCATCGCTCGAGGACTCGATAGACGGCTTGCATCAACGTCTGGAGCTCATCGTCGGAAATCACGAACGCCGGCATCAGATAGACGACGTCGCTGAACGGCCGAATCCAGACGTGCTGCTCGAGAAACGCCTCGCGTAGCGCCTCCAGGTCCGGCACGCGATCGAGCTGCACGACGCCGATCGCACCCTTGGCTCGCACATCGACCACGTGCGCAAGCCTGCGACACGCAGCCAGGCCTTCGGCGAGGCGGCTCTGGATCGCGGCCACCTGCTCAAGGCGCGGCTCCGTCTCGAACAAGCTCAGCGATGCGTTCGCAGCCGCACAGGCCAGCGCGTTACCCGAAAAGGTCGGTCCGTGCATGAGCGCATGCTCGTAAGCATCGGAGAGAAACGCCGCGTAGATCTCTTCCGATGCAACGGTCGCCGCCAACGGTAGCGTCCCGCCGGTCAGCGCCTTGGACAGCATGATCACGTCTGGGCTGACGCCGGCTTGCTCGCAGGCGAAGAGGCTGCCGGTACGGCCGAAACCCGTGGCGATCTCGTCGAGCAGCAGGAGCACGCCGTGCTTCGACGCCGTTCGGGCAATTGCCGCAAGCATGTCGGGCGAATGAAACCTCATCCCACCGGCCGCTTGCACGAGCGGCTCGAGAATCACGCCGGCGAGCTCCTCGCGATGCCGCTCTACGGTCTTGTCGAATTCGGCGAGCTCGGCGGAGTTACGCGGCACATCGACGATGAGCTGCCCGGCAACGAGCTCACCGAACAGCCGGTGCATGCCGTCTTCGGGATCGCAGACCGACATCGCTGCGAACGTGTCGCCGTGGTAACCGTGGCGAAAGCTCAGGAACCGTGCTCGTCCGCGAACGCCACGATTGAGCCAGTACTGGACGGCGATCTTCATGCCGACTTCGACGGCCACCGAGCCCGACTCCGAGAAGAATACGTGCTCGAGCCCGTCGGGCAACGCAGCCGCAAGACGTCTCGCGAGCCGGGTGGCCTGCTCGTGAACGAGACCGCCGAGCATGACGTGCGGCATCCGGTTCAGTTGCGCGGAAATTGCTGCAGCGATCGCTGGATGATTGTAGCCATGACAGGCCGTCCACCAGGAAGCGATGCCATCGATCAGGCTCCGGCCGTCTTCGAGAAAAATTCTCGCGCCTTCCGTCCGCGTTGCGATCTGCGGCGTCGGTGCCGTCTGTGCCTGGCGGTACGGCAGCCACAAGTTGTCACGTGTCATCAGACACCGGCATTGTTCACCCTTCGTGAGCGCTTGCGCTGAATTCCGCTGCGTAGCGTGACGGCAGCAAACTCAGAAGTCTAGGTACAGCCAGCGCTTCTCCGCTACCATAGGCCGCATGACGACAATCACTTGCTTTAAGGCGTACGACGTCCGCGGCCGCGTACCGGAAGACCTCGATGACGATGTAGCGTATCGAATCGGGCGTGCCTATGCAGAGTTTCTTTCGCCGGGCAAGATCGTCGTCGGCCGCGACATCCGCAAAACGAGTCCCGAGCTGACTCTTGCATTCGAGCGAGGACTGACCGATTCCGGCGTCGATGTCGTCGACATCGGTATCGGCGGCACGGAGCTCGTCTATTTCGCGACGGCGCACCTCGGTCTCGACGGCGGTGTCATGGTCACGGCCAGCCATAATCCGCCGAACTACAACGGTATGAAATTCGTCCGCGAAAAAGCACGGCCGATCAGCGAAGACACGGGACTGGCCGACATTCGTGCGTTGGCCGAAAGGAATACCTTCGCGCCCGCCAGGGGAACCGGAAAAGTCGAAACCATCGACATCATGGCCGACTACATCGAGCATCTTCTGGGCTATATCGACAAAGCCACGCTTGCGCCGCTCAAGCTCGTCGTCAATGCCGGCAACGGCGGCGCCGGGCCGATCGTCGACCGGCTCGAACCGCACCTGCCGTTCGAGTTCGTCAAGATCCACCACGAGCCCGATGGTGACTTCCCCAATGGGGTGCCGAATCCGATGCTCGAGCAGAACCGTGCCAGCACGGCGGAACCCATCGTCAGCCTTGGCGCCGATCTCGGGCTCGCATGGGACGGCGATTTCGACCGCTGTTTCTTCTTCGATGAAACCGGTCGCTTCATCGAGGGCTACTACATCGTCGGCCTGCTCGCGCAGGCCTTTCTGCAGAAATCAGCCGACGAGCGCATCGTCCATGACCCGCGACTGACATGGAACACGCTCGATATCGTCAACCAAATGGGTGGTACAGCCGTTCAGAGCAAATCGGGACACGCCTTCATCAAGGAGACGATGCGTGTGAGCAACGCCGTCTATGGCGGCGAGATGAGCGCACACCACTATTTTCGTGACTTTTCTTATGCGGACAGCGGCATGATTCCGTGGCTGCTCGTGGCCCAGATCATGAGCGAGCGCGGCTGCCCGTTATCGCAGCTCGTCGACGAGCGTATGGCGAAGTTTCCGGCCAGCGGCGAGATCAATCGCAAGGTCGCTGACGCAACCGTCGCGCTCAGCACGCTCGAGAACGAGTATCGCGATGCCGCCGTCTCGATCGATCACGTGGACGGCTTGAGCATGGAATTCGAGGACTGGCGCTTCAATCTCAGGGCGTCGAATACCGAGCCGCTCGTACGCCTCAACGTGGAAAGCCGCGGCAAGCCCGACCTCATGGCAGCGAAGACCGAGGAGCTCCTCGCGCTCGTCGGTGGCGACCCGGGCTGAGTACGTGACGCCGCGGTCGAAGCTGTGCAACGGGCGAATCGACGCAGAGGCGTCGCAGATCGCGTAGGTAGAAGCCAGGATTCGCCGCGTCGATCAGCCATGCCAGACTGGAAGGTATGCCCGGTCCCTGAGTGGGCCGCACGCGTTTCGGAGGATCCATAGATGAAGATCGGCGAAATCTGCAGCCGCAATGTCATTACGGCAACCGACGAGGCGTCGATCCTCGACGTCGTCAAGAAGATGCGCAAGCATCACATCGGCGACGTCATAATTACCAAGCGCACCGACGGCTCGGAAAAGCCGATCGGCATCATCACCGATCGCGACATCGTCATCGAGCTGCTCGCAGAGGAAGTCTCGCTCGATACGGTCGATGTCGGCGACGTTATGAGCATGACGCTCGTAACCGCGCCGCATGACGCAGATCTGTTCGAAACGCTGCGATTCATGGGCATCAAGGGCGTGCGCCGCATCCCGGTGCTCGACGATGACGGCGGGCTGTATGGCGTGCTGAGCGTCGACGACATCATGCGCGTCCTGACCAAGGAGCTGACCTTCATGGCCGAGATCAGCTCGAGGCAGATCGAGCGCGAACGTTCGTCGAGAGACTGACCTGCTCCGGTCTGCGCCGCTCCGATGGGCCCGTCCGACACCATCGATCCGCTGATCCAAGCTCTGCTGAACCCATCTCGCCACGGCGAAGACGTGACGGCCGTAAAGCTCGTCGAGACACACATCTCATGGGTCCTGCTCACGGGCAAGATCGCGCTCAAGATCAAGAAACCCGTGAAACTCCCATTTCTCGACTTCAGCTCGGCGGACGCTCGGCGGCGCTACTGCGAAGAAGAGATCCGGCTCAACCGCCGGCTGGCACCCGATATCTATCTCGACGTCGTCGCAATCGGCGGTACGCGTGACGATCCGGTCCTGGAATCGGAGCCTGCGATCGACTACGCGGTTCGAATGCGCGAGTTTCCCGCAGACGCTCGTCTCGACCGCCAGATCGCCGAAGGAGCGGTCCGTGAAGCCGATATCGCAAAGCTCGCCGAGCTCATCGGCGAGTTTCATGCGGCACTACCCGCGGCACCGGCCGATTCAGCACGCGGCACATCCGCAGAGGTCATCAAATCGGTCGCGAGGAATCTCGCCGAGACTGCGGCCGCATTACCGGCCCGCCTCGCTCGAGACAGTGAAGTGCACCGATACATCATCGCTCGAGGCAAACGCCTCGAAGAGGCGCTGCAGCAGCGTAAACAGGCGGGCGCAATCCGGGAAGGTCACGGTGATCTGCACCTGGAGAACATCGTGCGCTGGCACGACCGGTTCCTGCCGTTCGACGCGCTGGAATTCGATCCCGAGCTGCGCTGGATAGACGTCATCGACGAGGCTGCATTCGTCGTAATGGATCTTCTCGCCCACGGCGCCGAGGATCTCGCGTTCACATTTCTGAATCGCTACCTCGAGATTACCGGTGATTACGACGGCCTCTCGGTACTGCGCTTTTATCTCGTGCACCGGGCGCTCGTTCGCGCCAAGGTGCGAGCGATCAAGGCGGCGCAGCAAGCCGACGTTGATCCGACCGAGGCGGCGGCGCCGTATCTCGAGCTGGCGGAGCATCTCGTCGTGGCCGACGGTCCGCTGCTCTTGATCACGCACGGCTTGTCGGGCAGCGGCAAATCCACCTGGAGCGAGCGTCTGATTCCTGCGCTGCCTGCGATCCGCATTCGCTCTGACGTCGTCAGAAAACGGCTCGTCGGTATGTCGGAGCGGCAACGCAGCGGCTCACCCGTCGGCGGTGGCATCTACGCTGAGAACTTGTCGGCCCTGACGTACGAGACACTCGAGCGCTACGCCGAGACGGGCTTGCAGGTCGGGCTCAACGTCATTGTCGACGCGGCATTTCTGAGCGTTGAGCAGCGCGAGTCGTTCGCGAATCTCGCCGATGAGGCCGTGGCAGATTTCGTAATTCTCGAGTGTGTGGCCGACGCCTCGACCCTACGCCGACGCATCGTCGCCCGCCAAGCCGCAGACACGAACGTTTCGGAGGCGGATCTCAGCGTCCTAGAGCATCAGCTGAGGACGAGCGACAGACTCACCGAAGCCGAGCGGGCCCGCACCGTTAGCATCGATACGGAGGCTAACGAGAATCACCAAGCGGTTCTCGAGCAGATCCGGGCAATCCGGCCGAGCCGACCGCCACGGACCTGACCTGACTGGTAATCTTCCATGCTACCCGAACACAAAATCGAGCTCACCCGTGCCGACAGATA
>JBFJXA010000043.1:0-14308 GCA_041623375.1 Gammaproteobacteria bacterium
CCGGCTTTCTCGAGCGCTAGCCTCACGAACATGCCGACGGACGGCTGGGTCACGAACGGCGGCAGTATCTACAACCAGAGATACTCTCCGCTGACCGAGATCAACCGTGACAACGTCGCTAACCTCAAGGGCGTTTGGCGGGCGCGTCTCAACGGCTCGGGCGTCGGCGCGAAATATTCCGGCGAAGCGACACCGCTCGTCTATGCAGGCGTCGTCTACATCATTACGGGCGCAGACGACGTCTTTGCAATCAGCGTTGACACGGGCGAGTTGCTGTGGACGTACGAGGCCAACCTCGACCAGAGCATCAATGTGATCTGCTGCGGCTGGACGAGCCGTGGCCTGGCGATGGGTGACGGCAAAATCTACGTCGGCCAGCTCGACGGCAGGCTCCTCGCACTGGACCAACGCAACGGCGAGATCGTCTGGTCCGTGCAAGCCGAACGCTGGCAGGACGGTTTCAGCATCACGAGCGCGCCGCTCTATTATGACGGGCTCGTCATTACTGGTTTCGCCGGTGCCGAGAACGGCGTGCAAGGCC
This sequence comes from Gammaproteobacteria bacterium, assembly GCA_041623375.1. Lineage (GTDB taxonomy): Bacteria > Pseudomonadota > Gammaproteobacteria > Steroidobacterales > Rariloculaceae > JAHEEM01. Next base: position 542 of record JBFJXA010000043.1, read on the forward strand.
GGCTCAAAGCCTTCGATGCACGCAGCGGCGAGCTCGTTTGGACGTTCTATACGGTGCCGAATCCCGGTGAGATTGGCCACGATTCGTGGCCCGCCGGCAGCGAAGTCTACAAGTACGGCGGCGCGACAGTCTGGCAGACCCCCGCTGTCGACCCCGAGCTCGGTCTTATGTATTTCTCAACGGGCAATCCCGGCCCCGACTTCAACGGCAACGTGCGTGAGGGCGACAACCTGTTTGCAACCTCGATCGTGGCGATCGAGGCCGCGACGGGTGAGTACCGTTGGCACTTTCAGCAGGTACATCACGACATCTGGGACTACGACTCACCGAGCCCGGTTGTGCTGTTCGATATCGAGATCGACGGGCAGGTGCGCCGAGCGTTGGCAGAGCCGAGCAAAACCGGCTGGGTGTACATTCTCGATCGCGTGACGGGCGAGCCGCTGATCGGCATCGAAGAACGTCCCGTGCCGCAGGACGCGCATCAGAAAACGAGTCCGACGCAGCCCTTCCCCGTAGGTGACGCCTTCGTGCCCCAGGAGGTCGATATCATCCCGGAGGGCTACCCGCCGCTCGTCAATCAGGGCCGCATCTTCACGCCCTTCGGTCCCCAAGGCGCGGTCATGAAGCCGGGTCACAGCGGCGGCGCGAACTGGTCACCGAGCTCCTATGACCCCGAGTCCGGCGTGCTCTACGTTTGCGCAACCGATCGTATGTCGTTCTTCCGTGGCGGTGTGTACGAGGATTACCCCATGGAGGTCGGCGACCGCTACCTCGGCGGCCGTTTCGGGGCGATTCCGGTCCACATGAGCGGCATCTTCGCGGCGATGGACATGCACACGAACACGATCGTCTGGCGCACACGCTGGCGCGACCGCTGCCACGGCGGGTCCCTGCGCACCGCCGGCGGTTTGATCTTCACGGGCCGGCACGACGGCCGGCTGACCGCGCTCGATGCGGACAACGGCAACGTGCTATGGGAGTTTCAAACCGGCGCCGGCGTGAACGCGCCGCCCGTCACGTTCGAGCACGACGGCACGCAGTATGTCGCGGCATTCTCGGCCGGCAACGCATATATCGGCTCACCAAGGGGCGACAGCGTCTGGCTGTTCTCACTCGACGGTACGCTCGCCGAGGTTCCGGAGGCCGGGGAGCGCCCGGTGCTGACAGCGATACCCGACCGCGTGCCCGACGTCGCCAACGGCCAGGTTCTGTTCGAAGGTGCGTGCGCGTTCTGTCACGGCAGCGAGGGCGAAGGCGGCCATGCCGGCGGCATTCCGCTGACGGCCGCGACGGATCTGCCGTCGGTCATGCTGCGTGTCACGGAAGGCTTCGGCGCGATGCCGCCGTTCGGTGCGACGCTGACGACCGAAGAGATTCACGACATCAGCGCCTATGTCGTCGAGGAGTTGCCGCACGAGTAGCGCCGCGCGCATCGGAACCCGCGCGCGCAGCTGTCGGCGATGCCGCCGTCGCGAGACGCTGACTACGCGGCTTTGCGCTGAGAGGCCTCGAGCATTCGCTGCACCGAGCCATAGGCCCGCCGCGCGAGGTCCGCGTCCATCGTCACTTCGTATTGCATGTTCTCGAGGCAGTCGAGGATGCCGGGCAGTGTGATGCGCTTCATGTGCGGGCAGAGATTGCATGGCCGGACGAATTCCACATCCGGAAACTCGACGGCGACGTTGTCGCTCATCGAGCACTCGGTGATCATGACGACGCGCTTCGGGCGCTCCCGATCTACGTAGTTGATCATGCCCGTCGTCGAGCCGACGAAATCTGCCTCATCGAGCACATCCGGTGGACACTCGGGATGGGCGATGATCTGGATTCCGGGCGTCTGCGCCCGATAGTTGCGCAGTTCCTCGGCCGTAAAGCGCTCGTGCACCTCGCAAGCGCCCTCCCAGAGAATGATCTCGACGTCCGTGTTCTGCGCGACATAGCGGCCGAGATACTCGTCCGGTAGAAAGATCACCCGATCCGTGCCGAGTGAGTTGACGATCTCGACTGCGTTGGCCGAGGTACAGCACACATCCGTTTCGGCTTTGACCTCGGCGGTCGTGTTGACATAGCTGACGACCGGCACGCCCGGATAGCGCTCCTTAAGCATGCGCACGTCAGCACCCGTTATCGAGTCTGCGAGCGAGCACCCTGCCCTCAAGTCGGGGATCAGCACGGTCTTGTCGTAACTGAGAATCTTGGCGGTCTCGGCCATGAAATGTACGCCGCACTGCACGATGACATCCGCATCGGCGTCTCTGGCCTGTTGTGCAAGCCCGAGCGAGTCGCCTGTGTAGTCGGCCACGCCGTGGTAGATCTCCGGCGTCTGGTAGTTGTGCGCAAGAATGACGGCGTTGCGCTCGGCTTTGAGCTCGTTGATCCGGGCAATATACGGCGCGTGAACAGGCCATTCGACCTCGGGGATCACGGACCGAACGCGGGCGTAGATCGACGCGGTTGCCTTTTCGACCTGCGGTGTGAATTCGAGCGTGTTCATGTCTCCGCCTTCAGTTGTACTCAACATGAGTATAAGTGTCACGAAAGTATAGCACAGGCATCGGTCCGGGCAAATCGAGCCGATACGGCCCGCGGCGATGCGGTCCGCGGCTACGGTCCCCGCGGCGATTGCAGCGTCGCGACGCCCGGCGCGCGTCGCTCGCGCAGCACCGCCCGGCGGAAGCGGAACAGCTCCGCCGGACGGCCGCCCGTGCTCGTCTCGCGCTGCCCGGTCCCTGCCACGAGACCGCTGCGTTCGACGAAGCGGCGAAAATTCTGCTTATGCATCTGTAATCCGGACAACGCCTCCACGACCTGTTGCAACCGCAGCAGCGTGAATGTATCGGGCAAGAGCTCGAATGCGAGCGGACGGTATCGCAGCTTGCCGCGAATCCGTCCGAGCCCGGTCGCGAGTATTCGCCTGTGATCGAAGGCCATGGGCTCGCCGAGGTCCGCGCAGATCGCAGCCTCGGGTGATTGCCCGCGGTCGGCCCAGTACTCGGCGATGAGTTGTGCCTCGTAGAGCAGCTCGTAACGCTCGAGCACTTTGTACGCATCCCAGCCGACGTTGCCGAGACCGAAGCAAATGTCGATACGCTCGCGTTGCCCCGCCCGATCGGCGCTCGGTAGCTCGTCGAGCCAGTCGTGCAGCGCCGATTCGATCTCGTCGATGAGTACCGGTCGCCCACGACGCCAGTCCTCCCACGGGAAATAGTCGTAGCAGTTCGCCCAGCTCGCATCGTCGGCTGTCTCGAGCACGCTCTCGCGAACGAGCGCGAGATAGGCGATCGACAGAATTCGCCCGAGCCCGGCCTGCTCACGTGGGTCGCGCTCCTTGTCCGCAAACGTATAGAGCTGCTCGACATAGCCGAGGCTGCCGCCCGTCTGGCGCGTGACGGTCTCGCGAATACAGCGTTCGAGCGTTCGGTCGCGCCGCGGATCGAACGGGCCGAACGGCAGCGCCCGAAGCGTGTCGCTGATGCCGGGATAGCCTTCAGGCGCCACCGTCAACAGGCGCGGTTGATCGTCCGTGACCGCCAGAACGACTGCATTCAGATCGATGATGAGCTGCGGCGTATCCGGCACAGCAGCGTCTCAATCCGGCATCGGCACGTCTTCATCGTCGTGCGGCACCTTATAACCGCGTTGCACGGCCGGCCGTTCCGCAATGTCGACGTACCAGCGGCGCAGATTCGGATAATCGTTCAGGTTCATCTGCTGACGCCCGAATCGAGAGATCCATGGCCACGTCGCGATATCGACGATGGAGTAATCGCCGGCCAGATAAGCGACGTCTGCGAGACGCGTGTCGAGCACCTTGTAGATGCGCGCGTTCTCTTTGAGGTAGCGCTCCTCGGCGTATGGCGCCTTGCCGGGATTGTAAAAGACGAAATGATGCGTCTGGCCGAGCATCGGTCCGACGTGCGCCACTTGCATCATGAGCCACTGAATCGCGACCCAGCGCTGCGGCCCCGGCGGCGGCATGAGTTTCCCCGTCTTGTCCGCGAGGTACAGGAGAATTGCGCCGGACTCCATGAGGCTCATGCCGTTGTCGTGGTCGACGATAATCGGAATCTTGTTGTTCGGGCTGATCTCGAGAAACTCGGGCTCGAACTGCTCGTCGTTTCCGATATCCACGGGGATGGTCCGGTACGGCAGCTCGAGCTCCTCGAGCGCGATGGAGATTTTGCGCCCGTTAGGCGTCGCCCAGGTATAAAAATCGATCATGCGTTGAGTCTCCCGGTGTGCTCGAATACGGAATCAGCTCCGGCTGCCTTCCGTGCGGATCCGAACGAGTTGGCCGCAATGCTTGCAATGCACGGCATCTGCTTCGTGGCGTGTGAGCCCGCAACTAGGGCACTCGTAACGTACCTTGCTCGGCCGAAAGATCGTCTGCACGAGTCGAATGAACAACGCGACACCGACGATCATGATAATCACAGCCAGCAGCCGGCCCGTGCTGCCGACGAGAATGATGTCACCGAAACCCGTCGTCGTCAGCGTCGTCACCGTGAAATACAATGCATCGACGTAGTTATTGATCGAGTCGTTCGCCTCGACCTGCAACACGAAAACGACCGCCGTGATCACGAAAATGAAGACGATGAGATTCAGGGCGCTGAAGATCACGTCCTCGTTGCGTGCGAAAAACGGCGAATGCACACGCAGCTGATGTGAGATGGCATAGGAGCGCAGCAATCGCAATGCCCGAATCACTCGCAGGAAAGCAAAGTTGCCGATGAGCGCAGGAACGAACAGCGACGCGATGACGAGCAGATCGAGCAGGCTCAATGCTCTAAAAAGAAATGCAGCACGATCCGCATGTGCGATCATGCGGCCGAGAAAATCTCCAATCAGGATCAGGCCGATCGCGATGTCGACCACGATTATCCAATCGTAGAGCGGCATGAAGGTCGTTGCCACGAAGTAGGCGATGATCGCGATATCGGCCGCAAGCATCATCGAGCGCGCTCGCATTGCACGCGGCGTCAGGCCGTAATAAAGCTCCTGACAGTGGCTCGTCAGCCTATCCATCGCGGCACGTCCCCTCACTCGGTCTGCGGTCGGGCCCTGGCTTCTCTTGGACCCGGCATACGATTGCTACACAATGCAGCTATGCAAGCGCTCATCGCCAATCTGCGCGAGTTACTCGAGCCGAGTGCCGTGCTAACGGGCGAGCAGCTCGGCGACAAGTATAGCGTGGACTACACAGCCGAGAATCCTCAGGCGCCGCTCGCCGTCCTCAGGCCGAAAACGACCGAGGAAGTCGCGACGATCTTGCGTGCCTGTCATGCCGCTTCGCAGCCTGTCGTCATACAAGGTGGACTGACCGGCCTGTCGGGCGGCGCGACGCCGCGTCCCGGCGAGATCGCGTTGTCTCTGGAGCGCATGAGCGGTATCGAGGAGATCGACTCCAACGCGATGACCCTGACCGCGCTCGCGGGCACGCCGTTGCAGAAGATTCAGGCTGCAGCGCAGGAAGCCGGCTTGCTGTTCCCGCTCGATTTCGGCGCACGCGGCTCGTGTCATATCGGCGGCGCGATTGCAACGAATGCCGGCGGCAATCAGGTCATCCGCTTCGGCATGGCCCGTAATCTCGTGCTCGGTCTCGAGGCCGTGCTCGCCGACGGCACCGTCATCAGCTCGATGAGCACGATGCTCAAGAACAACGCCGGTTACGATCTCAAGCAACTGTTCGTAGGCACGGAAGGTACGCTCGGCGTCATCACACGCTGCGCGCTGCGGCTGTTTCCGCGACTGCCGAGCCGCTCGACGGCGTTGTGCGCGCTGCGGAGTTTCGATGATACCGTGGCGTTGCTCAACGTCTCGCGGCGGCATCTGGCTAGCTCGTTGAGCGCGTTCGAGGTCATGTGGGCGCCGTATTTTGACTTCGTCACGGAGCACGTCGAGGGTTGCGACTCACCGTTCGATGAACGCCACCCGATCTATGCGCTCGTCGAGGTCGAGGGCACGGACAACGAAGCGGACAGCGCGCGCCTGGAGACGCTGCTCGGAGAAACATTCGACAACGCGATCGTCGTCGACGCAGTCATCGCGCAATCGGAAGCTCAACGCGACGCGGTCTGGTCGATTCGCGACGGCATTGCGGAGATAACGCGCCTGCTGACGCCGTACGCCAGTCTCGACGTCAGCCTCGAGCTCGACCGGATGCAGGCGTTCCTCGGTGACATCGATTCCGCGCTCAAGCGAGCCTTCCCCGACGTACTCGTTCTCGTATTCGGCCATTTCGGCGACAACAACCTGCACGTGTTCGTGACGACGAAGCGGCATGAAGATCTCGAGCAGATCCATGAGATCACCTATGGCATCACTGGCCGCTACGGCGGCTCGATCTCGGCCGAGCACGGTATCGGCCAGCTCAAAGTCGGCTACCTGCACCATTCCCGTAGCCCGGCGGAGCTCGCGCTCATGCGCAGACTCAAGGCCGCGCTGGACCCGCTCGGTATTCTGAACGCCGGGCGGGTGCTCGGCATCGACAACCGCGCCCAGACCTGATCGCCCGGAACTCCAGGCCCGGCGCCGATTCGAAACACTGTGATAATCCGGCGCCTGGCGCGGTCTGTTGGAGCAGGGACGCGCTAGGAGTGCGGTATACTCCATTGTTCTAAAAATACGCTGTGGTGGCCCGCGGGGGGCGAACTATGTTGACGAGATTACGCATCTTACTCATTGTTTTTGCAGGCCTTTCGTGTAGCACCTCGAACGCCCAGAACCTCGTCGATCCGCTCGTCGAGCGTGGCCAGGAGCTGTTTCACACGCCCGTGGGCGGCTGCGCGACCTGTCACGGCCCAACCGCCGAGGGTCTCGTCGGGCCGTCGCTGCATTTCGGCCCCACACCGGCCAATATCGTCGATCAATTCGTCGCCAATCCCGTCATGATCGTCGTCACGGAGAACCTCAACCCGACGAACGAGGATCTCGTCGCGATCTCGATGTACATCCGCTCGCTCGCAGGCCTCGAGCTGGACCCGGCGCTGCCGAGCCAGTGGCGCCAGGAGCTCATTGCCCTTCAGTCGCTCGAAACGGAAGAGCAGGAATTCCGCAGAACTGAGTACGAGCTCGCCATGGAGCGCGTGCAGCGGTTCGAAACAGTTCAAGAGACGTGGGAGCGGCGCGCGAAGCAAGGCAGCGTCTGGAGCGAGTACCCGTCGCGTATCGTTGGACGCTTCGACGCGGGCGCGCCCAAGTTCACGCCTGAGCCCGGCAAAACGTATTGGTACGAGAACATCGGCACGACGAGCTCGCCGTCCGTGCTCTTCGACGGTTACGTGCCGCCGACGAAAAACGCCCTCGTCGTCGGGGATGCCGCGACGCACGAGATCATTGCGACCTATCACATCGACGAGCGCTTGCGCTCCGTCGTGCATACCTCGGCGATGTCGCCCGACGGGCGCTGGGCCTATATGGTCGGTCCGCGCGAGCCGAGCGCGGACGGCACGCCGAACCCGGCGGGCGCCTGGACGATGCTCAAGCTCGATGCGCTGACGTTGCAGCCGGTCCTTCAGGTTACGATCGGTGCGCGTTTGCATCACGGCCAGGTCTTCCGAGACAAAGTGCTGTTCGATACCTTCGTGCGCGATCCGGATGGTCTCGGCCTGTTTCTCTACGACCCCGAGACCGACGAGGTCCTCGGCGGCATCCGTGACGTCGACATGGGCGGATTCATTTATACGGTCTGGCCCGATCACGATTACGAGCGAATCTACGCGATGATGGAGCCGGCCGGCTACGCGCCCGGTCGCTCCACCGGCATGCGTGCGGTCACGCAGATCTACCAGGGCGTGTATCAGGGCTTACGGCCGTTCTGGATCGCCGTCATCAATCCGGACACCTGGGAGGTCGAGGCGGAATACCCGATTCCGGGCTACCGGCCGAACTGGGCCGTCATCGACTCGGCCAAAGAACATATTTACGTCATCAACTCGAGCTCGAACGCATCGAAGGTTCGCCTCAGCGATGGCGAGATCATGTGGACAGCCGGCACGGGTATCGGACCGTACGGCGGGACGCTCAATGCCGATGAGACGGAGCTCTGGATCGCAGACAAGGGTGAAGGCGCGCACCATCTCGGGCGCACGGTAACGGTCCTCAACACCGAGGACGGCCATGCGACGCACTCACTGTATGGCGCATACAAGGTCGACCACGTGCTGCTCTCGCCCAACGGCAAGGAGATGTGGGCCACGAGCAACGGCGAAGGCCGAATCTACGTTTACGATGCCCAAAGCAAGGAGCTCATTCGGAAGATCGACATGCCGAACAACGGCGATGCGCACGGTCTGATCTGGGTTCACTACGACGAGAACGGCCAGGCTGCCGTCGTCCGCGACCAGGGCAACTTTCATAACGGCGTGAACCCGGCGCTCGGGCGGCCGCTGGACTACTGATTCCGAAGGCACCGGGAACGCAGGCCGAACCGGATCGATCTGTAGCGGTCTGATACTCAAGAGGACAAGCGCGACGAGGAAGCAGTATTGGCAACGCTCCGCGAAAACACGAAGATCGCGCTGAGCCTGCTCGCCATCGGCCTGTTCACGACGGCCGGCACGGCGCAGGAGAGCGGCAATCCGCATGCCGCGCACATGGCGATGGCCGCGGACCACGCTCCGGCGACCGTGCTCGGCGATCACGGCGTCGTCGTGGATTTCGAGCTCGTGGATCGGGACGGCGCGCTCGTGCGCGATGAGGATTTCCGCGGCCGCCACGTGCTGCTGGGCTTCGGTTTCACGCACTGCGAGCACATTTGCCCGCTCATGGCGCTGAACATGGGCCGCGTCGTCGAGGCAGCCGGCACGGAGATTACGGGGATTTTCGTCAGCGTCGATACCGAGCGCGACACGGCCGCGATCACCGACGATTACGCCGGTCATTTCAGCGACGCGATGCTGGGCTTGAGTGGCAGCATCGAGCAAATCAATGCCGCGGCCAAGAATTTCAAAGTAAGCTATGCCGTGACTAAAACCCAGGATGCTTATACGGTCCAGCACACGGCAAACGTGTTTTTGATCGACCCGAACGGTGAGCTCGTCGACGTATTCAACTTCTCGACGTCGCCCGAGAACATTCTCGAGGCCATCCGCTAGACCGGGGCTCTAACGATGTCACACGGATCTCACTCGCCTGCACTGCATTTGCCGAATCCGCTGAAGCTCGGGCTGCTCGCGCTGGCCGGTGTTGCGATCGCTTCCTCGTGGCTCGTTTTCCCGTATTTCGTGCAGGGACAGCAGCTCTTGCGCGGCGTAGGCGACGAGAGCCGCATGATGAAGGGAGAGACGGTTGCGCAATACCTCACGCGCGAGCTCGTCAAGACACCCAACCTGGAAATCACCGCGACGTTTGCGAGCGACGAGTACTTCCAGTACGTCGATCGCGCCAGAATTGTCGGCAATCTGCGGCCCGACCGGAACATGATTTTCTTCGTCAGCGAGACCGTGCACACGGGCGAGCTGCCGGCCGACCCGCCCCATGCGACGCTGCGCGTCGGTGAAGCCACCTACGAGCCCGCTCTGGCCGACGGACCGACAAACGTCGAGCATCACCGGCTCAGCGTATTCAGCTTTCCGAAATTGGATGCGAATGGCGATCCCATCGACTTCGAATCGGCCGGCCGCATGCGTCTCTACGTCTCGAGCCCTTACCTCGGCAGCCCGAGCCCGATCACGTTCGCGGGCGGCTGGGATGCGCCGTACTCGCTGCCCGAAGAGCTCAAGTCGCGCGCCGACATTACACCCGTCGCGGCGCTCGCGCTCGGCGCCGGGCTTCTGTCCTCCGTGCTGACACCGTGCCTGTTGCAGCTCGTCGTCATGTTCGGCGGGATCATCGCCGGCTTCTCGACGGTGCCGGGCAAAGAAGGCATTGACGTGCAACGCATGACGCCGATTATCCGGCGCAAGGTCATGCAGATCGCCTTTGCATTCGTTCTCGGATTTACGCTGCTATACGTGCTCGCGGGTGCCCTGATCGGCGCGATCGGCCACCAGGCTCAGCTCGTATTCGCCGAGTACAGCCGCCTTGTTGCCGTGGCCTCCGGCGTCATCGTCATCCTGCTCGGTCTGTGGGTCGGCTTTCGCGGCACGCGCGAGCTAGCCTGCCGCGTGCCGAACCGAGTCGAGATGCACTCGCTGTCGATCAAGGACATCGCCGGCACCGCGCTCGCCTCGATGGGCTACGCGCTCGGCTGCACGGCCTGCTTTGGCGGTGCGATCGTGGCAACGTTGATCGTCTACGTCGGCGCGATCGGCAGTGCGATGATCGGCGCGAGCATCATGCTGACGTTCGCGGTCGGCGTCGCCATACCGTTCCTGCTCGCCGCGTTCTACATCTCGAAGATGGACAGCATTCTCAGCGCCCTGGCGCGCCACGCCCGAACGTTGAGCTACGCAAGCATGGTCGTGATCATCGCGTTCGGGCTGATCCTGATTACGGACAACTTCCATACCGTCAGCGACATGATTTACCCGTATCTCGGGCTGAACTGAACGGTGGGGACGACGATGCGCCGCTGGATTGCATGGATGACGCTGCTCGCGATCGCGATGCAGCTTCAGGTCGGCTCGGCCGCCGACCTCTCCAATCCGCTCAAGCTCATGTTCGTTGCCGATGCCGAGGACAACATCATCGACGTCGTCGATCTCGATACCCGCGAGGCCGTCGCGCGCATCGAAACGAAATATCCGGTCGATGATCTCGTCGCAACGCCTTATGCCCCGGTGCTCGTGTACACGAACATCGAGCATAAGCTCGTGAGCCTCTACGACCTCAAGGAACAGCGCCTCGCGATGGAAGTCACGCTGCCGATGACCCCGAGACATATGGTGCTCGACACCAGCGGCTCGAAGATCGGCTTCAGCGACAGCGTCGACGGCGGTTTCGTGCTGTTTTCGGCCTACGGCGGCAGCATTATATTCGAGCTCGAGGATTTTCCGCCGAGCCGCGACGTGCTGTTCGACCCGAACGAGATCGAGATCTTCTACAGCAACAGTGCGACGGGCTCGATCGGCATGATCGATACGAACCTTCGTCAGAGGATCGAGATGCAGGTAGCGGACACACCGGGCCAGGCACTGTCCGCACCGAGCCGCAGCCTCGATGGACGCTACGTCTACGTCGCCAACGAAGACACGGGCGAGGTTTACAGCCTCAATGCGTTCTCAAAGGTCGTCTATCGCAGCTTCCGCGTCGGCGATGCGCCGGCTCGCCCGTACACGACACCGGAAGGTGCCTTTTTATACATGATGGACAAGGCATCGGGCCGCTTTCTATCCGTGGAGCAAAATCGCTTCGAGCAATACGTCGACACGAAGATCGGCCCAGGTATCGATCTCGTCACGGTCGGCCGCTTCGATCGCATGAATCTGCTCATGAGCACCGAGAACAGCGCGTACTATCTGTTCGACAACATCCGGCGCGCCGTCGTCGATGCCGGTGCATTCGAGCACACGCCGCTCGACTCACTCGGATCCGTAGACGGACGCACGGCCTTCGTCGCGTTCAGGCACAGCCCGACGGTCGCGTTCGTGGACCTGGAACGCGGCGCCATCGAATACGTAGCAGCTACGGAAAACGGCGCCGGCGCGTTCGCGATCGGTCTGTCCAACAACGTCTGCCACTGAGCACGAGATAAGCTCGTCTCGTTCGCCGGCCATCGGCCGGCTGCTCTCGATCTAAAGATCCCGCGCTCAGCGCCGATACAGGTCGATACGCGCCTTTGCGTTGGCGCTCGTCGCGGCACCGGCCTTCGAGCGCCCGCTTGGCGCATCGACGCAGCAAACCTGAAGGATTGAGCTACATGTCAACAGAACCGCTGATACAGGACCACAAGCTGAATTTCGTGCAGTCGCTCGCCGACGATTTGTCCAGAGGCTCGATCGAGCTGCCGTCGTTTCCCGACGTCGTGATCAGGCTACGCCAGGTGCTCGAGGACGAGAAGTCGACGACGGCCCAGATCGTGCAGCTTCTGACCGCCGAGCCGGTTCTAGCTGCACGGCTAATCCAGATGGCGAACTCCGCGGCGCTGCGTGGGGCGGCGTCGGAGATGACCGACCTCAGCATGGTCGTCAACCGGCTCGGCCGCAACATGGTGCAAAACTCCGCCATGGCCTACGCGGTCAAGCAAATGCGCGAGACACAGAAGCTCGAGCCGGCCCAGCCGTATCTCGAGGCACTCTGGAACGACAGCACGCACCTGGCGGCGCTGTGCTACGTGCTGACGAAGAAGCTTACGAAACTGAACCCGGAGCAGGCGCTGCTCGTCGGATTACTGCACGGCATCGGCAAGCTCTACATCCTCGCGCAGGCGGAAGAGCATCCAAAGCTCTTCGAAGACCCCGACAACCTCTCGAACATTCTCGACAGCTGGCACGCCGGGATCGGCAGCGCGATTCTCGAGGCGTGGCAGTTTCCCAAAGAAGTCTCGGGCTCCGTGGCGAACTATCAAGTGGTCGAGCGTGAGCACGACGGCCCGACGGACCTGACGGACATTCTGATCGTGGCCCATCTCATCAGCGCCTTTCTGCGCCAGGAGTCCGACGCCGAGCTGCAGCTCGAGAACGTGCCGGCAGCCAAGCACCTTGCCGTCTCGGCAACCGAGATCGGCGGCGTACTACAGCAAGCCGAAGAGCAGATCGCCGATTTGCGCTCGGCGCTCGGGAAATAACAGCGCTGCGTCGCTCAGCTTCCCGACGATAGCCCGTTCGGTCACGAGCGGGCTAAGACCACTCCAGAATGATCTTACCGGACTCACCGGAGCGCATGATCTCGAACGCATTCTGATAGTCGGCATACGGCAAATGGTGCGTAATGACCGGCCGAATATCGAGACCGCTCTGCAGCATGCTGGCCATCTTGTACCAGGTCTCGAACATTTCGCGGCCGTAGATGCCTTTGAGTGTGAGTCCCTTGAGGATGATCTTCGACCAGTCCGTGTCAATCGGCTCCGAAGACAGGCCCAGCAATGCGACCTTTCCGCCATGGTGCATGTGCGCGATCAGGTCGTCGAGCGCGCCCCGCGCGCCGGACATTTCAAACCCGATGTCGAAGCCTTCTGTCATACCGAGCACCTGCATCGTCTCGGCGATCGACCCTGTGCGCACGTCGAGCGCGACGGTTGCGCCCATGCGTCGTGCCAGGGCGAGGCGATATTCGTTGACATCGGTGATGACGATATGCCGCGCGCCGACGAAGCGCGCGATTCGGCACGCCATGATGCCGATCGGACCCGCACCCGTGATCAGGACGTCCTCGCCGACGAGATCGAAAGACAATGCCGTATGTGTCGCGTTACCAAACGGATCGAGAATTGCACTGAGGTCGTCATCGATCTGATCGGGTAGCTTGAACACATTGCCGGCCGGCACGACAACTCGCTCGGCCATCCCGCCAGCCCGCTCGACGCCGATGCCGACGGCGTGAATGCACAAGTGGCGGCGCCCGGCACGACAATTGCGGCAGTAGCCGCAGGTCACGTGCCCTTCAGCCGCGGCGCGGTCACCGGGCGCATAGCCATCGACCTCGCTACCAACGTCGACGATCGTGCCCATGAATTCGTGCCCGATGGTCAACGGGACGGGAATCACCTGCTGCGCCCAGTCGTTCCATTCGTAGATATGAATATCGGTGCCACAGATCGATGCCCGACGCACCTCGATGAGCACGTCATTGGGCCCGGCGACGGGCTCGGGAACGTCTTCGAGCCAGATCCCCGGCTCCGCGCGGCTCTTGACGAGCGCTTTCATGTCGCCAACGCGCCGATGA
>JBFJXA010000044.1:0-13890 GCA_041623375.1 Gammaproteobacteria bacterium
ACCTCGATCCCACCATGCAGCTGGAGGCCTGGGATGACACCGCCAACGTCACCTACGACCGCGAGCTGCTGGCCGAGCTCACCACGCTTCGCTTCGTCGAGGCGTGCCACAACGTCACCATCGTCGGCGAGGTCGGCGTCGGCAAGACGTTTCTTGCCAAAAGACTTCCCAGCTCGAATTGGTTTCACTACTCTGGCGATTATCGAATCGGAACGAGGTACCTACAGGAGCCGATTCTCGACAACCTCAAGCAGAAAGCCATGCAAGTCGGCCTGTTGAGGGACCTGCTTCGCAGCGACTCGATCTATATTGCCAGCAACATTACGGTGCACAACCTCGCTCCGGTCGCGAGCTTCCTCGGCAAAATCGGCCGCGCCGACCTCGACGGTCTCAGCGTCGCGGAATTCAAGCATCGTCAGCGCCTGCACCGCGAGGCCGAGATCGGTGCCATGAAGGACGTCGCGGCGTTCATCGAGAAAGCGCAACAAATATACGGCTACGAACATTTCATCAACGACGCCGGCGGCAGCATCTGCGAGCTCGACGACGAGGAGGCAATAGCCGTGCTCGCCGAGCACACTGTGATCCTCTACCTGAAGGCCGATGCCGAGATGGAAAAGATCATGATCCAGCGCGCAATCGACCATCCCAAGCCGATGTATTACAACGAGCGCTTCCTCGACGAGCAGCTCGCGATCTACCTGGCCGAGACGGGACTGGCCAGCCCCGAGGAGATAGTGCCCGACGACTTCGTGCGCTGGATCTTCCCGCGGCAGCTCGAGCACCGACGGCCGCTGTACCAGTCCATCGCAGATACGCACGGCTACACGATCGATGCGCGCGCCGCCGAGCGGATCACTAACGAGCAGGACTTTCTGGCTCTCATCGCCGCAGCGCTGGACTAAGTCGGGGCGCGATCGACGCTTTTTCCCGAAAGTCGGCGGACGCGCTTTGGGCCTATCGGGTGGGTTCCCGCTCGCTACGCTCCGCCCGAATGGCAGGGCGAGTCCATTTCGCCAGCGGAGCCGAGTCGTCGCGGCACCGGCCAGTTTCGATCGAACGAACTGCCACGAAATCGACATCGGGACGGGTTCTCGTTTCGGCCCCGCCGCGCGGGCGTCACTACGCTCGGCGCGAACCGCACCCGCTGCCCAGCGCGATCACCGGCGTCGTCTTCGTTTCGCGCATCGTCAACGCAACGCCTCGCAGCGCGGCGAGAGCACGGGCTCGCGCCTGACGCCGGGCGGACGCCGCGGTAAGGGCCCACGGTCGAGCCAGCTCTCGACCTCGGCACCGCAGCCGTCACCGGCGGCCGGCGGCGCCTGCGCGACGCAATCGGCGCTGCCCGCGGGACAGTGCAGGCGCACGTGCATGTGATCATCGTGCCCGTACCACGGTCGCACCGTGCGTAAGAAGCTGCGATCCGGCCAATCTCGCTCGCAGAGCGCCTGTTTGATCGCCGGGTGGACGAAGATGCGCGCGACGCGCGAATCGCTCGCCGCCAGGCGCACGAGCTCGAAGTGCTGCTCGCCGAAGCGCACATCGATGCGCTGCGGATTACCCGCAACGTAGGACGGCAGATCCGGATCCTCACGCTGTGCCGGCGCCTGCGCGGGCAGGTCGAGGTTGAAGAATATATCCACGTCGAGGCCGACCTGATGGCTCGCATGGGCCTGGATCATCGGCCCGCCGCGAGGCTGGCTCATGTCGCCGACGGGCAGCAGGCCGAGGCCCGCATCGTCGGCCTGCCGGGCGAGGTCCTCGACAAAACGTACGAGCTCGGGATGGCCGTAGTGTCGGTTCCGGGAGATTCGGATGGCCTGATACCCCTCCCCGTCGGGTTCGAGGCGCTCGCCGCCGATCAGACAGCCGGCCGCGTAGCGGCCGATCGATTCGGCCGGGCCACCGCTGGGGTCTGTAATGTCAGTCCAGTCCTGGGCGCGCAGCGTACCACCCAACGAGAGCCCGACCAGACCAAGTCCGAGTCCCACGCTCAGTAGGGCTCGGCTCGCAACGTCCATCCGCATCCGCAACGCTCCCAGGAATCGCCTCGCGCCAGTGTACAAGATGGGGCGCGCTCAACCGGCCGAGAAACCCCAGATCCACGCGGCCACGAGGATCGCTGCGGCGGCGCCGCCCGTATAGGTCTGAATCTGCCGACGCTGCGGCAGCCGCCAGTACGCCAGCAGCACGCCGATCGCGAACCCCGCGATGAAGCCCGTCAGGTGCGCGATGATGTCGACGTTGCCACCCTCGCCACCGCCCCCCGTGCCGACGAACGCGAGCAGACCTATCGCTGCGGTTACGGGCGCTGCGCGCGTCTTCCAGCTCGTCTGCCGAAAAAAACCGCGCCGCCACGTGTACGCCGCGAGCAACCCTAACGCTGCGAACACCGCGGTCGAGGCGCCGATCGCGAGGTGGCCCGACGGCTGGATGAGCGCGTTGAGCGCATTGCCGAGGAACCCCCCCATGAGAATCCCGAGCCAGGCCACACCGCTGCCGAGGTAACGGCCCGCAAACAGCCCGAAAAAGCCGCCGAAAGCGAGGTTGCCTCCCAGGTGCGCGGTGTCCACATGCAGGCAAAGGGCCGTGACGGCGCGCCACCATTCCCCGGCCAGCACGCGATCGACGTCGAGGCGGCCCGTCCGAAGCCAGTCCTGGCCGAGCAGATCCTGATTGCTTGCGATTGCTGCGATGAGCAACACGACCGCGTACACGGCGACGCCGAGCCAGCCGTGGCTGATCTCCTCGATCCTGACGCGACCGTGCCTGGGGTCGGTCTTGAGCTCGGCCTGATAGGCCGCAAGCTCGGTGCTCGCGCGGCTGGCGCTCGCAGCCGGAACGCTGAGCTGCCACATGTCATCGAGCCGCGTCAGCGCATGCTCGATACCGATCGCGCGCAGCACGAATACCGCCTCGTCCGCTTGCCTGAGATCGCGGCCTTCGAGCACGACGACCCAGGGCTCCGCGCCGAACGGCCGACTAACGCTCACGAGCTTTGCTCTGCCATGGGGCGTCGACTATATTTCTGAGGCACATGCTGGAAACGGAAATGTCGGCGATGCAAGACGTCTATTATGCTGAACTCGAGTCCGCGCTGGGCACTCTATCGTTCGCCTGTGACGGCAACGGCAGTCTCGTCGAGCTTAGATTCGGCCCCTGTGCTGCCGGCGCACCGATCGATGACCGGCGCTGCGAGCACGTCCGCCGGCAGCTCGCCGCGTATCTCGAGGGCGCGCGCACGATCTTCGACCTCGCCCTCGCCCCGGCGGGCACGCCGTTTCAGCAGCGCGTCTGGAAAGGTCTGACAGACATACCGTACGGCCGCGTCATCAGCTACGGCGAGCTCGCACGGCGAATCGGCATGCCCGGCGCCGCACGCGCCGTGGGACAGGCGAACGGCGCCAACCCGATTCCGATCGTGATTCCCTGCCACCGCGTCATTGCCGCAAACGGCAAGATCGGCGGGTTCTCGAGCGGTCTCGCTATCAAGCGGCGACTGCTCGCCCACGAATGCGTCGAGCTCGCCGCCTGACGCTGCGAAACCGTGGACGCACTGCGCTGTTACCGCTGTGGCACGTCGCTGGAGAAGCTCACACTGCCGCTTAGCCGGCGCGACCAGTGCCCGGAGTGCCTCGTCGATCTGCACGTCTGCCTGATGTGTATCTCGTTCGCGCCCCAGCTTGCGGATCAGTGCAGCGAGGACGACGCCGAGGAGGTGCGCGAGAAAGCGAAGGCCAATTTCTGCGATTTCTTCGAGCCGAGTGGTACCGCGTATGCACCCGGACGCATGTCCGGTCACGAGCGTGCTCAGGCCGAGCTCGAGACGCTGTTCGGTGGTGGCAACGACTCGGCACAGACTGCGAACGATACGGATCCGGCGCGGGCCGACGCGCTGAGCGACGCTGAGGATCTCTTTAAGTCCTGAGAGAGCTTGACATGCGCGCGCCGAGGCCCAAACTGGCGCCTACCGGTAGTGGGAACGGTATCATGCGCGCGTTTGATCTGGGTTTGGTCCTGAGCCTCGCGGCGCTCGCCGCAAGCTGCTCGAATCGCCCGACGACCGAGACACCGCAGGCTCCAGCCGTCAGTGCCGAGCCTTATCAAGAGGACACGATCCTGCACGAGGCCGAGACGTTCTTCGGCCGCGGCGCGCAGGGCGTCGCCGACGTGCTCAACCGAGTCTTCACCGATAACGGCCCGCCGGAGGCGTATATCAAGGGTGAGGAGGGCGGCGCAGCCATCGGCGTCGGTTTGCGTTACGGCCACGGCACCGTGTACTTCCCCGACGGTACCAACGAGAAGATTTACTGGCGCGGCCCTTCGCTCGGCCTGGATTTCGGCGGCAGCGCTGCGAAGACGTTCGTGCTGATCTACAACATCAGCTCGCTCGACGAGCTCTATCAGCGCTTCGGGGGTGTCGAGGGCAGTCTCTATTTTGTCGGCGGTCTCGGCGTCAACTACAACCGCCAGGGCGACGTGATTCTCGCGCCCGTACGCTTCGGCGTCGGCTGGCGTCAGGGCATCAATATCGGTTATCTGCACGTCTCACCAGAACGGTCCTGGATTCCGTTCTGAGCAAAGCGCCGATCTGATTGGCGCGAGCTAACTAGCCGTAGCTTCCTTTTTCTCGCGCTTCTTTACCGCGTCGTCTTTATCGTTCTTTCCGACAGCTTCGCGCGCGTCCTCCAGTGACTCACGCATATTGATCGCGAGCGTGCGCTCGGCGATCGTATCGATGAGCGTCTCCGCATCCGGATCCACCTCGCCATCGGCGACCGCGGCCGCGACATCCGGCATCGTGGTGATCATGCTGTCGGCGATATCGTGAGCCGACTTCAATGCCCCGTACCGGTCCTTCCAGCGGCGCACGCTGTCTTTGAGCTCTGCGATCGTGGCCGCCTGGCTGTCGACTGATTTCTCGAGCTCGGCGATCGTTGCGCGCTTCTCGTCGAGCCTGTCCTCGAGCGCTTCGGCGCGCTCCGCGTCGGTCCGCAGGCTCTTGATCAAGGAAGTCTTGGCATCGAGCTCGGCGCGAATCGCTTTGAGCTCGGTCGTCTCATCCTCGCTCTGGGCGATCGAGTCCTCGGCCTTGGCCAGACGCTGCTCGGTCTCGGCGAGCCGTGACTCGAGGTCCTCGTTGGTCTTCGAGAGATTCGCGTGCTCCCTGTCCTTGCTTTTGAGCTCTTTCTCGAGCTCGGCCGCAATATCGGCGTCCTTGCGCAATACTTTGACGAGGTCGCGCTTGCTCTCGAGCTCGGCGCGCAGCTTCTCCGCCTCGAGCTCGCTCGCCTGCATGGCCTTGCGAAGATCGCCAGCTTCCTCTGCGTCCGCCCTCAGCGTCTTGATGAGGTTGTCTTGCCCGTCGACGCGCTCGCGCAGATCCTCGAGGTCCTTGAGCACGACCGACATCTCCGCACCCCAGTCGGCCAGCAACTGCGTCAGGCGCCCGCGAATCGTTTCAATAGGTGTGTCGAGATCTGCCATACGACCGGCATGCCCAGTAATCGAAGTATGGACAGTGCCCGACATGGGTCCGGATTACGTTGACTCAGTTCACACGCCGGCCGCGAAAGCGCCGTTTCCGAGCGTAAAATGAGACTTCGGACGGCTTTCGGGCCCGCCGGGCGCATGAGCCTCGACCCTGGCGGGCACCCCGCGACGGCTTCGGGGATTGCAGCCTTACCGGTAGCGCTTCTGGAGCTTCGAGAGCGTCTCCGAGCCCGGGCACAAGCGCTCGTAGGGAATCTCAGACAGGGGCGTGAGGGTCGTGCGGTTCAGACCGTGCATGTCCGGCTCACTCTCATCGATATAGAGCAGGCCCGTGACGATCTCACCCTTGCGCTGGTGGGCACGGATGTAATCGATCGCGGCACCGCGATTGTTGACGTTGTAGTCCTCGCTGATCTTGCGCAGCAGGATTCGGCTACCGTCGTGTAGCTGAACGGGCATGACCTCGCCCTCGTCGTAGGCGGCCTTGATCTCCTCCGCCGGAGGCACGTAGTCGAGATGCATCGCACGATGGAAGAATTGCCGCGTGTAAGCGTAGCTTTTCGTCGAATCCTCGTGATCGTTGAACGTCACGCACGGTGAAAGCACGTCGACGAGCGCAAAACCCTCGTGCTTGATTGCCGCTTTGATGAGCGGCACGAGCTGGTCCTTGTCACCCGAAAAACTGCGCGCGACGAACGTGCCGCCCAGCGTCATGGCCAACTGCACGGCATCGATGGGCGGCTGCTGATTCACTTCGCCCTTCTTCGCCTTCGAGCCGACGTCGGCCGATGCCGAGAACTGGCCTTTCGTGAGCCCGTACACGCCGTTGTTCTCGATGATGTAACACATGTCGAGATTGCGCCGCACTGCATGTGCGAACTGGCCGATACCGATCGACAGCGAGTCGCCGTCGCCGGAGACACCGAGCAGGTACAGGCCGCAATTCGCGGCCGCGGCGCCGGTAGCCACCGACGGCATGCGCCCATGGACGGAGTTGAACCCGTGCGAAGCGCTCAAGAAATAGGCGGGCGTTTTCGATGAGCATCCGATACCGCTCATTTTCGCGACGCGGTGTGGCGGTATGTCGAGCTCGAAGATAGCCTGCACGATAGCGGCCGTCACGGAGTCATGACCACAGCCGGCGCACAGCGTCGACATTCCACCCTCGTAATCGCGTATGGTCAGCCCCAGGGCATTGCGCTCGAGACCGCCGTGCAGGATCTTCGGCTTGGCTATATATGTCATGCGGCCTCCCCTCGAGCAGCCAATTGCTCTATCCCTTCGATAACGCTGCGGCTGTGCATCGGCAGACCGCCGTAATGCAGGATCGACTGCATACGCTCTTTCGGATAGTCGGTCTCCAGCGTCAGCAGACTCTTCAACTGCGCATCGCGGTTCTGCTCGGCCACGAACACTCTATCGTGCTCGTGCAGAAACGCCGCAACCTCGTCGCTGAACGGGAAAGCCTTGATTCGCATGTAGTTCAGGTGGACCCCAGTCGCGGCCAATCTGTCGATGGCTTCGCGAACCGCGTAGTCGCTGCTGCCGACCGAGACGATCGCCGTGTCCGTCTTGTGCTTGCTCCGTTGAATAACGGGTTTGGGCACGAGCTTTGCGGCCGTCGCGAACTTCCGGTTGAGGCGCTCGACCAGATCCCGGTACTCGCTCGACTCCTCCGTGTACTTGCCGTACTCGTTGTGCCCGGAACCTCTGACGAAGTACGCGCCCTTCGGATGGACGCCCGGGTAGGTCCGATAGGGTATACCGTCCCCATCGCTATCCAGATAGCGGTAGAAATTCTCCACGGACTCCAGCGCCTTCGCATCCAGCACCTTGCCCCGATCGATGCGGTAGGCATCGTCCCACGTGAGCTCCTCGCACATCCAATCGTTCATGCCGATATCGAGATCGAGTAGCACGATGACGGGTGTCTGCAGGCGATCGGCCAAATCGAATGCCGTGACGGCCAGCTCGAAGCATTCTTTGGGCTCGCTGGGGAACAGCAGGACGTGCCGCGTGTCGCCGTGCGAGGCATATGCGGCGGCCAGAATGTCGGCCTGCTGCGTACGCGTCGGCATGCCCGTGGACGGACCGACGCGCTGGACATCGAAGACCACGGCCGGGAGCTCTGCGAAATAACCGAACCCCAGGAACTCGCTCATGAGCGAAATACCCGGCCCGCTCGTGGGCGTGAAGGCCCGCGCGCCGTTCCAGGTTGCGCCGAGCACGATACCGATTGCGGCGAGCTCATCCTCGGCCTGAATGATGCAGTAGTCGCGCTCGCCCGTTTCTTTGTCGACGCGCAGCCGCTCGCAAAAGCCCTTGAAGCCGTCCATGACCGATGTCGACGGCGTGATCGGGTACCACGCGCCGACGGTCGCCCCGGCGTACACGCAGCCCAGGCCCGCCGCCGTATTGCCGTCAATCATGATGTGCCCGGCCGTCTTGTCGAGCTTCTCGACACGCATGGCGAGAGGACAATCGTAATGTTCGCGCGCGTAGTTCGCGCCGAGCTCGATTGCCTCCATGTTCGCAGGAACGAGCTTGGCCTTCGCGGCGAACGTCTCCTCGACGAGGTTGCGAATGACGTCCATATCAAGGTCGAGCAGGGCCGCGAGCGCGCCGACATATGCCATGTTCTTCATGAGAATGCGGGCCCGCGCGTTACTGAAGTGCTCATTGCACATGCGGGCCAGCGGAATCCCGAGGATCGTGATATCCGACCGTGACAGCATGCGATCACGCGGCCACGTCGAGTCGTAGATCAGAACGCCGCCGGGGGTCACGCGGTTGAGATCCTTCTCGTAGGTCTGAGCGTTCATCGCAACCATGACGTCGACGTCACCGGAGCGCGCGAGATAGGCATCCTTCGTCACGCGAATCTCGTACCAGGTGGGCAGCCCCTGGATGTTGCTCGGAAAAAAATTCTTTCCGGTTACCGGAACACCCATTCGGAAAATCGTCTTCATCAACAGCGAGTTGGCGCTGGCGGACCCAGTGCCGTTGACATTCGCCACGCGGATGACGAAATCGTTTACCCGGCTTTTCGCGCCTGCCGACATTTCGCTTCTTCCTGCTTCATTTCATCGATGGCATACGGAATTTCGACCGTCGATTTCTGCATGTCCCATGCGGCCGTCGGGCAACGCTCCGCGCACAATCCGCAGTGAACGCACAGATTTTCGTCCTTGACCATGAGCCGGCCGGTCTGCTTGAGGGGCTCAGAGACAAAGAGCAGCTGGTCCTCATTGAGAAACGGTGCCTTGAGATTCTGCTTGAGCTCGTCCTCATCGGCGTTTTCGGTGATCGTCAGACAGTCAACCGGGCAGATATCGATGCAGGCGTCGCATTCTATGCAGAGATTTGGGAAAAATACCGTCTGCAAATCACAGTTGAGGCAACGTTCGACCTCCTCGACAGCCTGCTCGGCCGTAAAGCCGAGCTCGACCTCGATGTCGAGCTTCTTGAACCGTTCCCGCAGATCGACGTTGGGCACGAGGCGCCGTGTCACGGCATCGAAGTCGTTGCTGTAGCTCCACTCGTGAATGCCCATCTTGGCGCTCTGCAAATTGATGCCGCGGGGTAGCCGCTCGGTCAACGATTCGCCGTGGCAGTATTTATGCATTGAGATAGCAGCTTGATGTCCGTGTTCGACGGCCCAGATGATGTTCTTGGGGCCAAACGCGGAATCGCCGCCAAAGAATATGCCCGGCTTCGTCGACTCGAACGTGACCGGATCGACGACCGGCACTTCCCATTTGTCGAACTCGATGCCCAGGTCGCGCTCGATCCACGGGAAGGCATTGTCCTGACCGATCGCGAGAACGACATCATCACAAGGAATCGTCGTCTCACCGACTACACGCGTCTCGATGATTCGGCCGTTCTGGTCGATGTCGTACTCCATGAGCTCGAATTCCATGCCGACGAGCTTGCCGTCCTCGATGACGAAGGCTTTCGGGGAGTGATTGACGACGATTTCGACAGCCTCTTCCTCGGCATCCTCGAGTTCCCAGTCCGAGGCTTTGAAGAACTCCCGGGGCTTGCGCGCCATGACCTTGACGTTCTTGGCGCCGAGCCGGAGCGAGGTCCGGCAGCAATCCATGGCCGTGTTACCCACGCCAATGATCAATACGTTCTCGCCGATGCTGTCGATGTGGTCGAAAGCGACCGACTCGAGCCACGCAATGCCGATATGAATGTTCTCGCTGTCGTGGCGGCCGGGAATGTCGAGGTCCTTGCCCTTCGGTGCGCCAGTCCCGACGAAAATCGCATCGTAGCCCTCCGCGAGCAGCTCGCGCATGCTCTCGATGGGCGTGCCCAGCCGCAGATCGACGCCCATGTCGACGATGTAGCCAATCTCCTCGTCGAGGACCTCCGGCGGTAGCCGAAAAGCCGGAATGTTGTACCGCATGAGCCCACCCGCGACGTCGAGCGCCTCGTAAATGACGACTTCGTAGCCGAGCGGCATGAGATCGTTGGCGACGGCGAGCGACGCGCAACCCGCCCCGACGAGCGCTACGCGCTTGCCGTTTTTCTGCGCCGGGGCAACTGGCAATTGATCGGTGATGTCGTCGCGATTATCGGCGGCCACTCTCTTCAGGCGGCATATCGCAACCGGCTTCTCCTCGACTCGGCCGCGACGACAGGCCGGCTCGCACGGACGATCACAAACCCGCCCGAGTATTCCAGGAAACACATTCGAGCCGCGGTTGAGCATGTAGGCCTCGGTAAACTGGCCTTGCGCGATCAGACGTATGTAATTCGGCACATCCGTGTGCGCGGGACACGCCCATTGGCAGTCCACGACGCGATGGAAGTACTCGGTTCCGGTGGTATCAGTCGGGTTCATTAACGAGTCGCTCGAACGAGTTTGAACGTGATCTGAGTGCAGTTACTTATAGGTGTGGCGGTGGGCTCGGGCGATCGCAGGCGCAAGAATACTCCTCTGCTGATCGCTTTGAAATGTTTAGGCTCCACCACCGCCGGCCCGACTCGTCAGATCTTCCGTGTAGTCGTTATGTCAATTAGCGGTTCAGCGGGAGAAGGCGAAGTACTCCGCGCCGCTCAACAGCTTCTCGAAGCTCTTTTCCGTAACCTGCACGAGCGAGCGGGCCATGCCGGCGTCGAAGAAAATGTCGTTCTGCTCTCTGAGGCTCGAGTCGACGATCGTGGGAACCCGATACCACGGACCGATCGGCGGCACTGACCCGGCCTCGCAATCACAGAAGAGCTCGTCGAGATCCTCATCCTCGGCCGGAATAAGCTCTCGATGCAGTTCCCGCCGCAGCAGGCTGATATCGAGGTCCCGGCCCACCGGCGTGACCGTCAACACGAAACCGTGAGCATCCTTGAGCAGCCTGGCTTTGGCGCAGCCCGCGGACGCGCCCGCCGGCAGCTTTCGCAGGACGCGAAAGTCGACTCCCTCGAATTCGAGGGCATCCCCCACCGTGGCGGCAACGCTCATAGTTGTGTGTCGATCCCTATACCCATTGTCATTATAGACCCGCACCCGGCCCCGACAAGACCTCGGGCGGAACCCGGTACCCCGCGCGGAGTCTAACTTCTAAGCGGTTCGGCCCGCCGCAGCGCCGCCGTGTCAATTTGGATAGAATGAACCGCGATGGCGCGATTTCGGCCACAGTCGATTCCGATAGAGCGGCCGCTTCGCGGCCGTCTGCCGCTGGCGCTCGGCCTAAGCGCTCTGTGGCACGCAGGGGTGGGCCAGGAGCTCGAAGCGCCCGCGCCGCCGCCGCAGGACCCCGAGGCAGCGGTTTCGGCCGACGAGATGCCGTCGGAGACCCGTCTAACCCGACTCGAGACGCAAATCGTGTTTCTCGACCTCATCGAGGAACGGCGCTTCGAGGACGCGCTGCCGTTCGCCGAAACCATGGTCGAGCTCGCCGAGGCGGAATTCGGCGCGCCGAGCGCCGAGCTTGCGACGGCGCTTACGAATCTCGCCTACGTTCAGCGGAGTCTCGAGAACTACGATGCGTCGAACGAGGCCTTCCTTACCGCCATAGACATGTATCGCGAAACTGAAGGTCCGTTTTCGCCCTCGACGATCAACCCCCTGGTTTCGATGGGTGCGAACTATTACGCGACGGGCGAGCATTTTCAGGCGCTGAACATCTTTCAGGAAGCCCGCACCATCAATCGGCGCGCATTCGGCCTGCTCAACCCCGATCAGGTAGAAATTGTCTACCACATCTCCTCGGCGCTCGCGAGTATGCGCCGCTTCGAAGAAGCGCATCGGTTCCAACAGGACGCGTTGCGGCTCATGGAGCGCGTCTACGGCAGCGAATCCCTCGAGATTCTGCCCTACATGTATCGCTACGCGGAGTGGCTTGCCAGCGGATTCCAGTTCGAGGCATCGCGCGACCAGTACCTCCGGGCCATGGACATCATTCGCGAGCTCGACGGGCCCGAGAGCCCCCTGCTCGTGACGCCGCTCAGGGAGATGGGCAATACGTTCCGGGTGCAGAAGCTTGCCGAGGGACGTGGGATCAGTGCCTTGAGGCGCGCGCTCGAAGTGGCCGAGGCTCAGGCCGAGCCTGACATCGTCGAGCTTGCGCGCGTGCTGCGCGACATCGGTGACTGGTACACGGCCTTCAGCCGGGTCGGGCCATCGGGCGAGGAATACGTGCGTGCTTGGGAACTGCTCGGTAGCGTCGAGAATGCTGAGGAGCTTCGCACCGAGTGGTTCAACGACAGTGACGGCGATTACGTGCTCCGCGAGTATCCGAGCAGTCGAGGGGTCGTGGACCCGACCGAGCCCGGGGCCGTCGAGGGCTTCGTGCGCATCGTGTTCGACATCGGCGTCGACGGCAAGCCTGCCAACGTCACAGTGCTCGAATCCGATCCGCCGGGCTTCAAGGACGCGACGATGCGGCGCGCGATCAGCCGTTCGCGATTCAGGCCACGCATCGTCGACGGCGAGCTCGTTTACGCACGCGGTCTGATCAGAAACTTCACGTTCCACTACCTGCCCGAGGAATGAACACCCGGCACAGGGCGTGGTTCGCCGTCGGGGCGACGGCCGGCCTGCTTCTCGCTGTCCCGGCTGCGGGCGCACAGGACGTCGACGACACGCCCGCCACGCCAGCGAGTGTTGCCGAGCCCGAGCAGTCCGCCGAGGCACTCGTCGCGCGTGGCACGGTCCAGGCACAGCTCGATCAGCTCGATGCGGCCGAGGCGAGCTTTCTCGAGGCCGTCGAGCGCATCACGGCTGTGGATGGGGAATTCGCAAGCCCGCTGATCGATGCCTATCGCGGACTCGCCGACGTCTTTGCCCGTCGCGGCGAATTCGCAGAGGCAATCACCGTGCTCGAGCAGGCTCGCCACGTCAGTCACCGTAACTTCGGCCTGTTCAACCTCGACCAGGCCGAAATTCTCGACGAGCTCAGCCGAATCCTCGAGGATGCCGGCGATACGCGCCGAGCGCAGGACGTCCAGCGAGAGATTCTCGACGTCGCTACGCGACGCTTCGGCGGCGAGACCACTGGCGTGGTTCCGTATCATTATCGGCTCGCCGAGTACTACGAGGCCGCCCGCATGCGCGGTCTGGCCCGCGAGCAATTCGAGATTGCGCTCGACATCCTGCAGGACGATCCGGCCGCCGGACCCGCCCAGGTGCTCGAGCCGCTGCACCGGATCCTGCGAATCGACACGATTCTCGGCGAGCCGCTGCGCTCGCAGCGGCGCCTCGAAGAAGCCCTCGATGCGGCACCGCAGGCGGAGCCAACGGTTCGGGCCGAAGCGCTCGCGGCCCTCGGCGACACGGCACTCGTCGACGACAACACCGAGCTTGCGATGTCACGCTACGCAGAGGCGTATGCGACGCTTGCCCGCGACGGAGCGGCCGTGGCGGACGCCTTCTTCGCTCGCCCGCGCATGATCACGTTCGTGCCGCCGCCGGGTCCAGTCGATTGGGGCCGCCGCTCCGACCGTCCCTACGTCTGGGGATCGATCACGCTGCGATTCGCGCTTTCGGCACAGGGCCGCGCGCAACGCATCCAGATCGTCACAGCCGATCCGCCCGGACTCATGGACGCGCGTTACGTGCAGCGACTGCGCGAAGCCGTCTTTCGCCCGCGCTTCGAAGCCGGCGTGCCGGTCGCGACGCCGCGCCTGCGCTATTTCCACGAGTTTCGTTACTTCGTTGCCGAAACCGATTAGGCGCTTACGCGTGTGACGAGCCCGATGCGAGCGATGGTATTGCGCAGGAAGGGCGAATCGCTGCAACTCGAGCACATCGAGAGTCCGATCGCCGGGCCCGGGCAACTCTTGATCGAAATCGAGGCTTGCGCAGTCTGCCGCACGGACTTGCATCTGCTCGACGGCGAGCTGCCGGACATTCCTTACCCCGTCATTCCCGGCCATCAGATCGTCGGTCAC
>JBFJXA010000045.1:0-13708 GCA_041623375.1 Gammaproteobacteria bacterium
CCGACGGCAACTACCTCATGGAATGGGGCCAACGCGGCAATCCGCCGAACGAGACGCGACCCGGCTACTTCAACAACGTTCATGGTATTGCCATCGATCCCGAGACCGATCGTGTGTTCGTGAACGACCGCAACAATCATCGCGTTCAGGTATTCACCGAGGATGGCGGCTACCTCGACGAGTGGCGCTTCGGCGACGGCGTATCCAATATTCATCTGTTCATCATCACGGCAGACCGGTATCTCTGGGCCTTCGATCGCGGCACGCACAAGATGCTCAAATACGATCTCGATGGAAATTTTCTCTATTCGTTCGGTATGTTCGGCGGCTCGGACATTCCCGGCGGCATGTGGGGCGTGCATGGCATTGCCGTCGACCAGGAGGGCAATTTGTATCTCTCCGACGTCAGTCGCGGCGGCGCGCAAAAGTACGTGCCCAGAGAAGGCGCCCGGCAGGAGATGCTCGTCGGCAAGCCGATTTATTCGGCGTGGGAGTGACGGGCAGGCGACTTTCGATCATTGGATCAAGACAGCAGACGGGAGTGACTCATGTCTAGACGGATTTGGCTGGCTGTAACGTTCACAGCCGGGTTGTCAGGTGTTTTTCTTGCCGGCAGCCAGATGGTAGCGGCGCAGGGAAGCGCATCGATGCCGGTCGCAGCCGTGCCCTCGGAGCGCGGCGGTCAGGATATCTGGGGCGCTTACGAGCCGGACGCAGACTGGCCGCAAGAGCTCACGGACCTACCGGGTCACGGTCAGTGGACGTGGGGTGCCGGGCAGAGCATTTTCGCCGAGTCGGCCGATCGCGTTTATGCGCTCATGCGCGGTGAGCTGCCCAACATCCAGCGGCCGCAGACGCGTTTTCTCAAGGACATTGCGCCGAGCTTGTCGTTCCCGATCGGCCGCCTGCCGTGGCGCGATGCGACGGCTGCGAGCCTGCCTGCCAATGGCGGCGCGGGCTCGTCCGCCGAGGAAGGCATCAGCGCGTGGCTCGATCGCGGGCTCCAAATCGGCGTCGACGCGCGGTGGGAGCATTGCATCATGGTCTTCGATCGCGAAGGCAACATCATCGAGGAATGGACGCAATGGGACTCAATGCTGCAACGACCACATTTCGTGGCCGTGAATCCCTACGATCCCGAGCGGCACGTGTGGATCATCGACGACCACAAGCACATCGTTCACAAGTTCACCAACGACGGCTCGGCGCTCGTGCAGAGTATCGGCACTTACGGTGAGCCGGGTGACGATGAGACGCATTTCAACCGCCCGACGATGATGGACTTCCTACCTGACGGCACGTTCTTCGTCGCCGATGGTTACAACGGCACGCGCGTGGTCAAGTTCGACGCCGACGGCAACTACCTGCTGCAGTGGGGGCAGCCGGGTCAGCGCGGCGGCGAGACGCGGCCGGGTTACTGGCACAACGTTCATGGCATCGCCGTGCACCCCGATACCGGCCGCGTATTCGTCAACGACCGCACGAACAATCGTGTGCAGGTATTCGACTCAGAGGGTAACTATCTGAGTGAGTGGAGCTTCGGTCCGGAGCCGACCGACATTCACGATTTCATGATCACGGCAGACGGGTTTTTGTGGGCAGCCGATCGCGGCACCAACAAGATGCTCAAGTACGACCTCGACGGCAATTTCCTGTATGCCTGGGGTACCTGGGGTGACTTCCCGGGCGGCATGTGGGGTGTGCACGGCATCAGCGTCGACGAGGAGCAGAACTTCTACGTTGCCGAGGTCGACAACGGCGGCTTTCAGAAGTACGTGCCCCGCGAGGGCGCCAACCCTGACATGCTCGTAGGCCCACCCGTGCGCTCGGCGTGGTGAGCCCAATTTATTAGGGTCAGACCCCAGCTGCCCGAGGTGGGGTCTGACCCCGATTGATCCGCATCGGCCGGTCCGGTCAAAGACCCGTCAGCCGCTGGGTTCCGGTGTCCGTCGCGCGAGCTCTTTGGATATCTGAGATTCGAGTGGCCCGTCGGGCTCGACGGAAAACTCGATCTCGGCACCGTCTTCGCGCACGACGCGCACGTGTTCCGAGTCTCGTCCCGGGAGCACGCTGACCCACTCCTTACCGTCGAGGATAGGAATCCGCAGCCGCATGATACGCGTCACGTTGCCGCCTCCTGTTTTCGTTGCAACGTGACACCGACGTTGCCAGAGGCAATGCGGCGGCGCTGTGAACAGCGGCTCAAAAATTGTATTAATCGGGGTCAGACCCCCATCTAGCTGACCCCGATCTAGCTAGAACGCATTGATGCCCGTGAGCTCCTTGCCGACGACGAGCTCGTGTACGGTCTCCGTGCCTTCGTAAGTCAGCACGGTCTCTAGATTGAGCATGTGGCGAATCGCTTCGTGCTCGATCGTGATGCCGCTCGCCCCGAGCAGCTCGCGGCAGCTGCGGGCAACGTCGAGCGCCATACGTACGTTGTTCCACTTGCCGAGAGAGATCTGAGTGGGATGCAGCGCGTCTTGCTCCTTGCGCCGTCCGAGATGCAACGCGAGGAGCTGGGCCGTACCGATCTGTCGCGCCATGTCGGCGAGCTTGATCTGAACCGCCTGCGTGGCCGCAATCGGGCGGCCGAATAGCTCGCGCGTCTCTGCGAAAGCGAGTGCTTCGGCGAGACACGCTTGCGCTGCGCCGACAGCGCCCCAGGCGATGCCGTAGCGGGCCTGGCTCAGGCAACTCAACGGGCCGCGCATTCCGCTGGCGCCGGGCAGCATCGCCTCGGCGGGCACGCGCACGTCCTCGAGAAACAGCTCCGATGTCACCGATGCGCGCAGCGAGAATTTATTCTGTATCTCGTGGGTCGCGAAACCCGGCGCATCGGTCTCGACGAGAAAGCCGCGCACGCCGTCCTCGGTCCGCGCCCAGACGAGCGCAACGTCGGCGATGCTGCCGTTCGTGATCCAGGTTTTCGAGCCGTTCAGTCGCCAGTCGCTGCCGTCGCGTTGCGCGTGGGTCTTCATGTTCGCGGGGTCGGAGCCGCCATGCGGCTCCGTGAGACCGAAGCAGCCGATAGCTTCACCCTGGGCGAGCTCGGGCAGCCATTGGGCTTTTTGCGCGTCTGAGCCGTACGCCATGATCGGGTACATGACGAGCGAAGTCTGCACGGAGATAAAGCTGCGCAGCCCACTGTCGCCGCGTTCGAGCTCCTGGCAGATCAGGCCGTAGCTGACGTCATTGAGCCCGGCGCAACCATGGCCTTCGATATTGGCGCCGAGCAGTCCGAGATTGGCGAGCTGTGGGACGAGCTCGATCGGGAACCGCGACGCCGCAAAGCACTCGGCAATGATCGGCGCCACCTGCTCATCGACGAAGCGCGCGACCGTGTCCTGCACGAGCACTTCATCCTCGCTGAGCAGGGCGTGAACATCGAGCAGGTCGAGCTTGTCGAGATCGGACATCGTGAGAGCGTTCGCCGGGTGCCTATCGGCACGTTGCGGCGAATTATAGGGCACGACGACTCGCTTGCGGCCGTGGGCCGACGCAGACCGCCCATAAGGTAGAATAGCGCCACTATGATTGTGCGTTATCTCATCGCGGTCGTTGGGGCGTTGGCCATTACGATCGGTCTGCTCGTCTTCATGAGCGATATGACCGAGCGGTACGTCATGGATGATCCGATACGCTATTTTCAGATCATGGATGTCATCATCAGCCCCGAGAGTCGGCGGCGCCGGCGCGTTCCGGCGCCATCGGATCCGCGTCTGGCGCCCGATGTGCCCGATCTCGAGTTCAATCCGTTGGACGAGCGCCCCGCGCTCGATCCGGATGAGACGCTCGACCTCGACCCGCAGATCATTCAGCCCCCCGTCGTGCCAGAGTCCGCCTGAGACTGTCTGCGGTCTATTGAGCCTCGAGGTACGGAGGCATCGCCTCGAGAAAAAGATCGTTCTGCGGCTCGGCGCTCGAGCTTCCCGCGCAGTTGATCATCGGGTTCGTGAATCGATACACGTCGGCGAGCACCGTGCCGGGAGCGGGGCGGCTCGCATAGCAGTTCTCGTTGAGCTGTACGCGCTCCTCGCCCCAGCTTGCGAACGGCATTACGTCGACGCCGTCGGCGGGCGCGTCCGGTGCGTCCGGCGCGTACGCATTGCCCGTACCGGCGCCTGCGGTCAGCGCGTCGAGATTGCCGAACTCCCGATACTGCGGCGCCTGGTCCTCGGCGGCGCGCATGCGGGCGATGGCCTCCGGGATCGCTGCATACCACTCGTAACGAGTCAGTCTCGGCCTGACGTCGGCGGCTTCCGTCGCGGTTTCGGCCTGCTCGCCGGCGGTCTCGGGGCGCGATGCTTCGGTCTCGGGCAGCGTCGCTGCGCGTGCCTCGAGCGGCTCATCGGGCGCGTCAGGCGCCAGGGGCTCTGGTTGGGGCTCGTCAGCGGGTAGAGGCTCCGGCTCCGGTGGCGGCGCCTGGATCGGCTTCTCGGGCATCAGAGGCTCGACGGGCGACAGTGGCGGCTCGGGCAAGAATCGCGGCGGCGGCACGATATAGGCCATGACGGGCTCGTTCGGCAGCAGCACCGGCGCTGGCCCGTCGATGGTGCTGAGCACGGCATAGACCGACCCGTGCAATCCGACCGAGATCAGGATCGCTGCTGTGCCGGGCCAGCCGTGCTTCGCGGCGATGTTCACCACATGAGAAGATGCACCGGGCGTTGTCGAAAGTGCAAGCCCGGCGGCCTGCGGCCGGGGCGCTAGAGCTGCGCCGTGCGGCTCACGATCGATTTGGCGAGCTCGATGACGAACCACAGGAACGCGAGCGGCAGCACTATCGTCTGAAACACGAAGATCACGATCAAGTTGATGACGTGCTCGACGGCACCGGCGACCCGCACGCGCAGCTGCTCGATACGCTCACGCGCGTTGAGGCTGCGAAGCCCTTCACCGAGCATGTTGCCGAGCTGATTGACGAGCGACTCGTCCTCGGCCGGCTCGGCCGGGGCCGCGTCCTCGGCGATCTCCTCGATGTCGCTGCCGGTCTGCTCGAGCGCCTGGGTCGCTGCGGCATGCTCCTCGGCCAGAAACCCGTTGAACACGAGCGTCGTCGTAATCATGAGTGCCGGAATCGCGAACCGAACGAGCGCAATGATCGCCAGCCAACGTTGTGCGAGCCGTGCCGAGATCGGCACAGACGCGGGTGCCCAGAGTGTCGCGAGTGCGACGACCGCCGCGGCGGTCAGCAGCGCGCTGAGCCCCCACCAGGCCGTAATGCCGAGCAGAACGTTTTGCAGCCCGAGTGAGCTCGTCGCGACGAGCATGACGACGGAGAATCGTTCGATAAGGTCGTTGATCGGGTCGAGGATCTCGCCGATGTGGAAGTTCACGCCGACGCCGCCGGGCTCGATCGATAGCTCCGTGCCTTGCGCCGTGGAGATAACGCCGTTGAGCGTGCGCGCGATCGCAAACGTCACGAGTGCGCGTGTGAGCGTTTCCTGGGCGTAGGCACGGCCGAGCGCATCGGCCTGGCCGCCCCAGGCGATTGCCGTGGCTGCGACGGCAACGACTGACCAGAGTACTTTCGAGCGCTTTGCCATGAGGACCTATTACAGCAGGCAGACGGGCTCAATGTAAGCGTCCTGGCTCCACGTATCGCTTGACCGTCCGCGGTGTGCTGCATACTTTAGCTTGACCGGGCTCGACGGGCCGGCGAATGCAGCAAAGAGGATCTTGATGAATAACGCAGTTGATAAGACTCAAGAGAAGCTTTATTCCCGCCGAGGCGCCATGCGGCTCGGCCTGTCGGCGCTTGCCGCGATGCATCTGCCGGCGCGCGCGCAGGACGCGGCGCCAGGCGGTCCAACGGTCTGGCTCGATATGGATCAGGCCCAGCTCGATGACGCCTATAACCAGCGGATTTATGCGCCGAACATTGACCGCATGCTCGCGCAGCATCGCTATCTGAACGAGCAGGCGCGCGTTCGGCTCGATGCGCCCGAGCGCATCGCTTACGGCGACGCACCGATC
The DNA here is from genome assembly GCA_041623375.1 of Gammaproteobacteria bacterium. Classification (GTDB taxonomy): domain Bacteria; phylum Pseudomonadota; class Gammaproteobacteria; order Steroidobacterales; family Rariloculaceae; genus JAHEEM01. The sequence continues at coordinate 5,980 of JBFJXA010000045.1, forward strand.
GAAGGCCTCGATTTGTACCGGGCGAGCAGCGACAATGCGCCGACGCTCGTGTTCTTTCACGGCGGCACGTGGCGCAGCAATCGGTCCGAGCAGTATGCCTATATCGCCGAGCCGTACGTGCGTGCCGGTGCGAACGTGGTCGTTCCCGATTTCTCACCGGTGCACGAGATCGAAGGCGGCCTCGCCGTGCTCGTCGATCAGGTCAGACGGTCCGTCGCATGGACGTTCGAGCATGCGGCAGGCATTGGTGGCGATCCGTCGCGAATCCACGTTCTCGGGCATTCCTCCGGCGGACATCTCGCGGGCGCCGTGCTGACGACGGACTGGATGGGTGATTACGGCTTGCCGAACGACGTCGTGCGTGGGGGCGTCTGCGTCAGCGGCATGTTCGATCTCGAGCCCGTGCGGCTGTCCTGGCGCAACGCCTATCTGCATCTCGACGAGGCGAGCGTGCGCGCGCTGAGCCCGCAGCGAAATCTCGATCACTTGTATGCGCCCGTCGTGTTGGTCTACGGGTCCTCCGAGACACCGGAGTTCCAACGCCAATCGCGAGATTTCGCGGCGGCTGCACGGGCAGCCGGCAAACAGGTCGAGGTCATCATGGCGGACAGCTTCAACCACTTCGAGATACAGAGCACGGCCGCGAATCCTTACGGGCCCGTCGGTCGGGCAGCCTTGGCGCAGATGGGCCTGAGCGCCGGATAGACCCGAATGCAGTTGCGCTCTGCGCTTCGCTTGACGACGTTACTGGCGTTGTGGTCTCAGTTTGTTTGCGCGCAGGACGTGGACCATCCGAACGTGCTCATCATTATCGTCGACGATCTTCGTCCCGAGGTGGCTGCGTACGGCGACCGGATCGTGCAGACGCCGAACATCGATCGTCTCGCGGAAACGGGCGTCCTGTTCGACAACGCGTTCACTGCGGTTCCGGTCTGTGGCGCGTCACGGGCGGCATTGTTCTCCGGAAGAAAGCCGACGACCAATCGTTTCCTGAACTTCAATTCACGGTTGGATGAGGATCGGCCGGATACGATCAGTCTTCCTGGGTACTTTCGAGCGCACGGTTACCACACCGCAAGCTGACTTGTTCGGCTAAAGCAGATTCATCATCCGGTGCTTGTAGGCTTCTTTGAGCATCGAGATGCTCGCAACGCCGATCAGGACAACGACGATTGCTTGCAAATTCCACTCATTGAGCACGAAGCCCAGCGCCACGCCAGCCGCGGGTGGGTGCTCCGTATCGGTAATCACCATAAAGAACATGGCGAGACCCGTGGCCACGGCGGCACCGCTAACGGCCATGAGTCTGTCCATCTCCAGGCCGTACTGAACTTGAATCCAGCCGACCGTTATCGAGACAGTCGCTCCAACGAGGATTCCGATCGTGTAGCCGCCGATCAGATACCGCGGCTTCGACGACTCGATATGCGGCATCGTGAATGAGATGAAGGCCGTGGCGCCGAGCGAGGCGATCAAAACGGTCTGAGTCAGCACGTCCAAAGCGATGAGCACGACGAAGATAAAGACCGTCGCCGCGATACATTGAGCGACATAGCGCAGATAGTTGCGTCTGAATTTGGGATCCAGGAGCCGATAAGTCCTGGAAGCCCGTCCCTGCATGGCGGTCGTTTCGCGCACGAGGCATGACCTTTTCGGGGCGACGCATTCTTGTATCGACGCCGTCGGCTGTTTCTTTAACGCGATGTCTTCAGATGAAGCTCGCGGGCATGCCGATTAGCCATAGATGGGCGCCGCGAATGAACGCGAAGTAGAGCGCCAGGCCGCCGACGAGCGCAATGACGTCGTTCAGCTCCGACCGTGGCAGCGTCGGCACGGCCCGCGGCGTGCGAAATTTCAATGAGATTCGCGTGGCCGCAGCCCACGTCAGGAAGGAGCCGAAGAGCACGATATCCGCCAATGCGCCGTTGGCGAGCAGGTGCGAAAGCGCCCAGAGTTTCGTTGCAACGAGCAACGGATTGTTACGAACCATCGAGCGGATTTTGCCGGGAAGTACCGAGGCGAGCAGCAGAGGGAAAACCGGTGCGAGCAGCACGATGGCTGTGTTACGCAGCCACGCCGGTGGAACATAGACGATCTCGGGCATCTGCCGGGTGATGCCGTATCCGCGCACGATGAGCACGAGACCGACGATCGAGATGAGCGTGTAGAGACCCTTCCACGCGTGCTCGCCGATCCGCGCAACGCAGCGATCGCGCCAGCCTGCGGCGACGATCGAGACCGAATGCACGCCCAAAAACAAGAAAAGACCGGTAATCAGCGTCGTCATGCTCGTTCTCCGCGAGGCTTGGCCCCGATGATGCCTGAACCCGGGCACGGCGTATAACCCCGTGCGAGAGCTCTCACGGCTCGTGGGTCCGGCCCCGTCTGACTGCGCATTCGTTTAGAATGGGGCCGCGAGCGTGGCTCCACTGCCGAGCCGCCTCCGACGACGCCGCCGGGTGACGGACGCATCCGCGGCACGACAGCAAGGGGAGGCTGACAGTGACATCAGACAATGCGGCGTCGGCGAGGCCGGCCTACCGGGTCGGTGAGGATTTCAGGCTCGATACGATGGACATCGTCGTGGCCGTGCTGCTGGGCGTCGTCCAGGCCGTCATCGAGATCGTCGGGCTTCTCGGTTTCCTCGAGCGCACGGTCTGGTCCACGGGCCCGGTCGGTTTCGCGATCTATGCTTTCTACAACGGCACGACGTGGATTCTGTTCTACGCAGGCTCCTATCTGCGCAAGCGCGCTATGGTGCCGATTTTGGCTGTCGGTGTGACGGCGCTCGTGCGCTGGTTCGCCGGCGACCCGGACGGACCCATCCTGCTGTTCTACGGGCTGTTCCCGGCGGCGTTCGGTGCGCTCGTTTTCGTCCTGATGCGCTGGCGTGGCGGCCGGCTGTTGTTTGCGCTTGGCGTATCCGTGACGTCCGTGGCAAACCAGATCGCAACGTTCATCGGTCAGGGTGGTTTCCAGCTCGCCGAAGGTACGACCTGGGCGCTCATGTCGATGTCGATCGCAGCCGTCGGCGGCGCGCTCTGGGGCATAGCCGCCTGGTATCTCGGGCGTGGACTGGAACGTGCCGGCGTGCCTGCTGTCGACAGTCCGCCGGCGCTGAGCGCGCAACGGAGCGCTTACGCGTGAGCGCTGTCTCGACTCCGGGAGACCTCGCTTCGCGGGCCGCCGCCCTGGAGCGCTAGTCATGCGTGCCGAGAACGCGCTCGCGCTCGAGGCCTACAGCTTCTGGTTCAAGCCCCAAGGCGGGCAACCGGAAGGGCCGGCTGCGCTCGAGGACGTGACCTTCTCCATCAGGGCCGGCTCGTTCGTCCTGATCCTCGGGCGCAGCGGCTCGGGCAAGAGCACGCTGGCGCTCAATCTCGTGGGTATCTATCCGGATTATTTCGGTGGCCGCAATCAGGGCCGAATGCTGATCGCCGACCCCGAGCGCGGATTCATCAACCGCCGCGATCTCGAGGCGGCAGAGCGCTTCAAGCGCGTGAACATGCTCTTTCAAAACCCCGAAGATCAGATCGTCACGCTCACGGTCGAAGAGGAGGTCGGCTTCGCGCTCGAGAATTACCTTTTCGAGCCGCCGGAGATTCACCGGCGTATCGACCGAGCGCTCGACCTAGTGGGGTTGAGCGGCTTTCGCACGCGCGAGACCATCGCGCTCTCGGGTGGCGAAAAACAGCGCGTCGCACTCGCGGCTATGCTCGCGCTCGAACCGTCCGTGCTGATCCTCGATGAGCCGACCTCGAATCTCGATCCAGCCGGAACGGCCGACGTGCTCGCGACGATCGATCATGTGCGCGAGCAACTCGGTGTCACGGTCATGGTGATCGAGCACGAGGTCGATGAGGTATTCGACCGTGTCGATACCGTGCTGCTCGTCGAGGACAAACGCGTTTACGGGCCGTATTCGCCGCGAGAGTTTCTGAGCGAGCGCGGACTCATCGTGCGCGATGAGATGGGCTTGTGGATTCCGCAGGCTGCCGAGGTCGGGCTCGAGCTGCGTGAGGCCGGCGTCGAGCTCCACGGTGGCATACCGCTCAATGGCGCAGAGCTCGCTGCAGCCGTGGCAAAGCTCGCGCTTGATATGTGCCCGGGCAGTCGCTCGCAAGCACAGTTACTGAGTGCCGACGCGCCGTCAGGCGAGCCGGCCATCGAGGTCCGGGACGTCTCGTTCTCGTACGGGGATCATGCCGTGCTCAAAGGACTCAATTTCGCGGCCCGGCGTCGAGAGTTGCTCGCAGTCGTCGGCCAGAATGGCTCCGGGAAGTCGACGCTTGCATCGCTGTTCAACGGTATCGCGACGCCGGACAGCGGTGCCGTGCTCGTCGATGGCAAGCCGACGTCGGAATACGAGTTCGCGCACCTCGCCAAGCGCGTCGCTTATATTTTTCAGGTTCCCGAAAAGCAGTTCGTCTGCAGTACGGTCTACGATGAGATCGCCCACGGCATGCGCGCGCTCGGCATGAGCGAGGCCGAGGTCGATGCCCGCACGTTGGCGTTCCTCGAGTCCGTGCGTCTATTGGATCGGCGAGATGCGAGCCCCTATGTCCTGAGCCACGGCCAAAAGCGCCGGCTCTCCGTCGCAGCCATGGTCGTTGGTCAGCCCGAGGTCGTCGTGCTGGACGAACCGACCTTCGGCCAGGATTTTCATCAGGCGCGCAATCTCATGGATCTGCTGCGCGGGCTCGCCGACGACGGAGCCGCGGTCGTATTCATCACGCACGATATGCGCCTGGTTGCCGAGTATGCCGATCGCGCGGCCGTGCTCTGCGACGGCGAGATCGTGTTCAACGGCACGCCGGACGCATTGTTCTCTGCCGATGACGTGCTAGCGCGTTCGCGTCTGAAAGTGCCAAGCGTCTATGAGTTTTCCCGCGAGATTCTCGGAACGCCGGTGCTGACGACGCCCGAGCTCTCGCGACGCATATTGGAGGCGGTCGATGGCCAACGTAGAACTGTCGTTTAAACAGGGCGATTCGCTCTTCCATCGAATGACGCCGTTCTCGAAGTTGCTGCTCGTGTTGAGCGTGTCGTTCGTTGCGATTTTCAATACGAATCTTTACGTGGGCATCGGTCTGTTTCTGTTCTGTCTCGCGATTGCTCTGTTTTTTACGGGCGTACCGTTTCGGCAGTATTGGGCGCTCGGCAAGATCATCGTGCCGTTCGTTATGACGCTCGCGATCGTTTTTCCGTTCTTCTACGGCGGTCAGGCGACGGTGGGTTCCGACGCTATCGCGCTGCGGACGCCGATCAAGGACCTGACCTGGGGCGCGCTCGGCTTCGGCGCGCTGCTGGCGCTGCGCTTTTTGGCTCTCGCGCTCGCGGGGCTGTCGTTCGCGTTTACGACGCATCCGACGGATCTCGTGCAAAACCTCGCGCGCCGAGGCTGGGACTACAGGCTCGTGCACGCGCCCGTGCTCGGACTCATTTTATTCCCGTCATTTCTGAAGCTCGGGCGGGAACTGTCGATCACTCAACGCATCCGCGATCTCGGCCAGAACACGAATTGGCTCAAGCGCAAATGGATACGCGTCAAGCACCTGGCGTTCTCGATGCTCGTGCTGGGCTTGAGAAACGGCCAGACGCAGGCCATGGCGCTCGATATTCGGGGCTATGGCGCCTACAAGACGCGCACGTTCATGCGTGAGGTCCCCAAGCACCGTGCCGGGGAGATTTTCGCGTGGGTATTCTTCGTCCTCTCGGTGATCTATCTGATCTATGAGTTCAATCCTGCGACGATGCAGTGGAACATCGAATCCTGAGTGGGCAACGAAAACGGCGATCGGGATTGCACGCGGCAAGCCCCGCCGATAGGGTTGGCATATCGGGGCGCTCGGTGCCCATCTAACTCGGAACAAGGAGCATACTGCGATGAACTACTTGCGTCTCGTGTGTCTATCGCTCGTCATGGCGGCGGCCGTCAACGCTGAGCCGGTCAACTACGTCATCGACTCGAGTCATACGTTTCCATCGTTCGAGGCCGATCATTTCGCCGGCCTGTCGGTTTGGCGCGGCAAGGTCAACCACACGGAAGGCACGGTCGTGCTCGACCGGGAGGCCGAGACGGGCACAGTAGAGGCGACGTTCGATATGTCTACGGTCGATTTCGGTCTCGACCGGATGAACGACGAAGCTTACAACGAGATTTTGCATATTGACGAGTTTCCGACGGCCACCTACACGGGCAGCTTGACGAGTTTCGTCGATGGTGCGCCGACTGCCGTCGAAGGTACGCTGACGATGCACGGCGTCAGCCGTCCGGTGAATCTGGAGGTCACGAGCTTCCGCTGCCAGCCGCATTGGCGTACACAGATCGAGGTCTGCGGCGCGGGCGCGACGGCGACGTTCGATCGTTCCGAGTTCGGACTCGTACGCGATTTGAACTTGGGTTTCTATCCGGAGGTCAAACTACTGATTTCGATTGAGGCGCAGCGCGTCGACTAGTCGCGCCAGAACGCGGGTACTTCTTTAAATTTACGCCAGACAAGGAGGACGCCAGCATGAGAAAAAGAGTTTTGTTGCTAGCCGCCAGCGCTATCGGGCTCGTGGCGCCGCTGCTGGCTGTCGCGCATCACTCGCACGGCAACTACGAGTTGCACGATTACACGTATCTATCAGGGACCGTCAAGGAGGTGTTGTGGATCAATCCGCACGCGTGGATTCATCTCGAGGTCAACAACGAAGACGGAACGACGAGCGATTGGGCGCTCGAGGGCGGCGGTATCAATGCACTGACGCGGCGCGGCTGGAAAGAAGACGATATTAAGGCCGGCGACACGATTTCCGTGCGCTGTCATCGCCTGCGAGATGGCGCCCCTGGCTGTCTGCTCGGTTACATCACGACAGAAAACGGCGTAGAGAAAGAGTGGGATTGAGATGCGAGTAGCAATTTTTCTGTTGACCTCGATATTGATCACGGCGACGGCGAGTGCGCAGAGCTGGCGCACGTTTACCGCGCCGGAAGATTATTTCAGCGTCAACTTCCCGGCAGAGCCGTCCGTCAGAGAATTTCAGTATGCGTCCGAGTACGGCGCGACGTTGCCGGGAAGAGTGTATGAAGTCCGCAACGGCGACAGCCTGCACTCGGTCACGGTCGTGGATTTCACCGATGCGCGCAGAATCTATGAGGAGCTTCCCGATCGAACGGACGAGGGGAACAACGCGGCGCTCTCGCTCTACGATCAACGCGGCTCGGTCGCCTACGCCGCGCGCCAGTTTCGATTGCGCGGTGGTGAGGTCACTTACGATGCCTGGCACCACATCGATCTCGTCGAAGGTCATCAGATCCAGATGACGAATCCGGATCGATCGCGCACGTACGCATCGATGTATCTTCACGACGGGCGACTCTATGTCCTCGAAGCGACTGTGCCGGCAGGCTCGTTGCCCCAGGGCCTGTTCCAACAGTCGTTATCGTTCCTCGACGAGGACGGCAAGCGAATCCGCTACGAGCTATACCCTGACGGCAGCCGTACGCGTGTTCGCTGACTGACGGCTGCTCGATCCCTTCGCGTTTAGGCCGCGCTTCCGAGCGCCGCAAGCAGACTATTTCGACACGTAAACATTCGTTACGCGTTCGATAGGTCTCGTCCCGAACCCATACAATCCAGCGTGTCGGGATTTGCCGACAGTTTCGCATGCGCGCGCGTGCATCTATGCTTGGACATCAGATGCCTAAGCGTTTGTTTTACATAATTCTGCAGACGAGTCACAG
>JBFJXA010000046.1:0-13435 GCA_041623375.1 Gammaproteobacteria bacterium
GAGGAGATCACGCTCGAGGAGGTCGAGGCGGAGCTATCCACCGAGGCACGCGAGACCGAGCTTCTCGTCCAGCAGGACCTGTTGGCGATGCCGTTGCGTGAGGCGCGCGAGCAGTTCGAGCGCGCTTATCTTCAGCAGCAGCTCATGCTGTGCGGCGGGAAGGTCGGCCAGCTCGCAAAACGCGTCGGTATGGAGCGCACGCATCTGTACCGCAAGCTCAGATCGCTGGGCGTCGACTTCCGCCAGGTCATGGCCGAGGACTGAGGGCTAAGCAGCGCCAGCAACGAGCGTCATTGGGTCGATGTCGCAGCGGCCCTGAACGCGCCCGTATCGTCAAACTCGAACAGGCCCGTGCCGAATGTGCGCTCGGTCAGCTCCCTGATGAGCGTGAACGCCTTTTGTTGCTCGTCCCAGACCGGACCACCCGGTCGAATCTGCTGCGCGGAGTGAATGCGACCGCGCACGAAGCGCCCGTCGGGTGCGAGCTTGGCCACGAGAAGCGGCGCAAGACCGGCCGAGTCTGCCACGCTGACGCCGTAGTAGGTTGCGAAGTTGCCGAGGCTGTAGGCGACGAGGCGGTCACGATAGAGCTCCATCGCGCGCGGCACGTGTGGCCCATGTCCGATCACGAGGTCGGCGCCGACGTCGATTACGGCGCGCGCGAAGCGAACGACCTCTCCGCGCGTCTCGCCGAAATAAAACTCCTCCTCGAACGGCAACGCCATTGCGGCAGGGCCCTCGGCGCCGCCGTGAAACGAGACGAGCACGATATCGTGGTTCTCGGCGAGTGCGGTGACCTCCTGCACGGCTGTCGGGATGTCGTTGAGCAGATAGGACTCGCGGGTCGGCGAGAAAGCGATGAACGCGACTCGTAGGTCACCGTGAGTCCAGCTCGCGATGTCGCCGCGTCGGCCCGAGTGGCGCAGACTGTACTCGTCGAGGACGGCCATCGTTGCCGTTCGGCCGTCCTCACCGAAATCTCTGGCGTGGTTATTCGCGAGACTCAGAACGTCGAAGCCGGCGTCGCGCAGGAGCCCCGCATAGCGCGGTGGTGAGCGAAACAGATAACAGGCAGCCGGGTTCGTGCAGGCCTTGGCCGGCTCGCCGCCTTCGAGAATGACGCCCTCGAGATTGCCCATCGCGATGTCTGCCGCCTGGAGCACCGGCGCAACCGCGGCCAGGAATCCGATTCCATCGTCGTCGGGAAGCCGGTTCTCGGGGAAGTCGGTGCCGAGCATGATATCGCCCGTCGCGGCAACGCTGACGAGCCGCTCCTGCGCGTCGGTCGCGACGGCGCAACACCAGCCCAAGACCAGCCAACACGTCCTCGCCAGCATCGGGATCTAGTTCGGCACTCGGATCAGTAGAACCTCTATCTCCGCATCCCAGAGCCGCCGACGAATCTGATTGAGGTCGGCGAGATCCTCGGTCGGGCCTACGCGCACGCGATGATAGATATCGTCATCGATGGCGACGCGCTGGACCCGGGATTCGATGCCGAGCAGCGCGAGGGTTGCCTGCATTCGATCGGCGTCGGCGAGCTCGCGAAAAGAGCCGGCCTGCAGCACGTATCTGCCGGGCTCCTCCACGGCAGTCGCTTCGGCGTCGGGAATCGCGTTCGTCTCGACCTCGGGTATGACGACCTCGAATTGCGGCAGCATGTCGTAGAAATCGAATCGCGCGCTCGGATGGGGCTCGTCCGCGACCGGCGCCGGCTCAGGTGCAGCCACCTCAACGGGCTCGACGGGCTCGGGCTGCGGTGCGCGTTGGCCGGTCGCGGTAGCCGTCACGGCCGCCGGCGCGCGTCGGTCGCTGACGTAAATCGCCGCGGCAACGACGAGCCCGAGGCTCAATCCGAAGAACATCCAGACCCAGCCGGGCGCGTGCTGCGCCTGTTTCCTGGATCTTCGTTTTTTGCGCGTCGCCATTGCCAGAACCGCTCACATGCTCGACGGTGAGTTTACGCCAAGCAGCGTCAGGCCGTTGCGAATGACCTGCTGCGTGGCCAGCGCGAGCGAGACGCGTGCATCGCGTAGCTCGACATCATCGACGAGCACGCGGTGGGCGTTGTAGCACGCATGAAACGCAGCCGCCGTGTCGCGCAGGAAGTGGGCGATCTGTTGCGGTGCGCGGTTGACGGCCGCGAGATGAACCTGCTCGGGATAGCGGCTCAACGCCACCATGAGTCCGTGCTCCTCGTCCTCCGTCAAACGAGTGAGGTCGGCGCCGGCGGCTCCACCGAAGGCGATGTTCTCGTCCTGCATACGGCTCAGCATGCTCGCGATCCTCGCGTGCGCGTACTGAATATAGTAGACGGGATTGTCGTTCGAGTGGGATTTCGCCAGATCGAGATCGAAGTCGAGATGTTGGTCATACGACCGCGACACATAAAAGAAGCGCGCGGCATCGTTGCCGACTTCGTCGCGGAGCTGGCGCAGGGTCACGTACTCGCCCGATCGCGTCGACATCTGTGCTTTCTGCCCACCGCGATACAGCGTCACGAACTGCACGATCCGAACTTCGAGGCAGTCATCGGGCTCCCCCATCGCCTGAAGCCCGGCGCGAACGCGCGCGATGTAGCCGTGATGGTCGGCGCCGAGCACGTCGAGAAGATGCGTGAAGCCCCGCTCGCGCTTCTCGAAGTGATACGCGATGTCCGAGGCGAAATACGTCGTTGCGCCGTTCTCCCGTACGACGACTCGGTCCTTCTCGTCGCCGAACTCGCTCGCGCGAAACCATTTCGCGCCGTCCTTGGTATAGAGCAGCCCATTCGTCGTCAGCAGCTCCAGCGTTCGCGCGATCGCGCCGCCGTCGACGAGGCTGCGCTCCGAGTACCAGTTCTGCGGCACGACGCCGAAGTCCTCGAGATCCGCCTGGATATCGGCGAGCACGCTCGCGAGCGCTGCATCGAAAACGATCGCAAAACCCTTGTCGCCGAGCATCGACTTGATCTCGGCAATCAGAAGGTCGAGCTGTCTTTCCGGATCGGCGGCGTTGTCGGCGAGGACCCGGCGTAGCTCGTCGAGATCACCGTCGAGCGCCTGGCCGTGCGCGCTCAGCAGCGCTTCGGCAATCTCGATGACGTAGCTACCCTGATAGCAATTGGCTGGAAACGGCAGCTCGTGACCGAGGTGCTGGGCGTACCTGAGCCAGACGCTCGCCCCGAGAATGTCCATCTGCCGGCCGGCGTCGTTGACGTAGTATTCCTCGTGGACCTCGTGGCCGGTTGCCCGCAGAAGATTTGCGAGCGAAGCGCCGTAGGCCGCGTGGCGGCCGTGGCCGACGTGCAGTGGTCCGGTCGGGTTGGCCGAGACGTACTCGACGATGATGCGATGCCCTGCGCCGAGCTCCGAGCAGCCGTAGCTCGGGCCGTCCTCGAGGATCACGCGCAGTTCCTCCTGGTAGGCGCCCGGCACGAGTCGGAAGTTGATGAAGCCCGGACCGGCAATCTCCGTCGCCTCGACGAGCGGCGACTCAGGTAACGCGGCGATGAGGTCGGCTGCAAGATCGCGCGGCTTCAATGACAGCTTCTTGGCAAGACGCATTGCGACGTTGCTCGTGAAATCGCCATGGCGCGCGTCCCGCGTGCGCTCGATCTGCGGTTCCATATCGCCCGGGTCCAACGGGCCATGGTTTGCGGTAATCTCGGCCAGGGCCTCTCTGAGAAGAAAGTCGAGTTGTGCGCGCATCGATGAAGCCGGCCGAGGATGAATGCGCGATTCTATCAAGTGCCGTCAATGTGAGAAGGATCGTTCGGGTCGGCGTAAGAACTCGCGGGTCAAAGTTGGCGCGCCAAAGGTGGCGCCGGTTCGCGTAATTTCACTCGGACCTCGACGATCAAAGCTCCGCCGGATCGACGTCGATCGCCCAGCGAACCTTGCGGGCTTCGGGCCAGGCGCGTGACTGCTCGAGCAGCTCGTCGACGATGGCGTGCAGCGGGCCGCGCCGCGCGCTCTGCAGCAAGACCTGCGCCCGGTAACGGCCGCCGCGGCGCTCCATGCCGGACGGCGCCGGGCCGTGCACGTCGATCTCCGCGCCGAGCGCTCGCGCGGCGCCCGCGAGGCGGTGCAGATAGTCGAACGCGGCTGCTCGCTTCACTGCATTCGCCCGCCAGAGGATCAGATGGCTGAACGGCGGCCAATCGGCGGCACGCCTTTCAGCGAGCGCGATCTCCGCGAACCGCGCGTAGTCCCGGGCGAGCAGGCATGCGAATAACGGATGCGAAGGATAGTGGCTCTGAATGAGGACCTCTCCCGGACTCTCGGCCCGCCCTGCGCGCCCCGCAACCTGGACGATCGTTTGCGCGAGACGCTCGTTGGATCGAAAGTCCGTGCCGAACAGGCCCTGGTCGGCGTTGAGCACGCCGACGAGCGTGACTCGCGGAAAGTCGTGTCCCTTGGCGATCATCTGTGTACCGACGAGTATCTGCGTCTTGCCGGTTTCGAGATCGGCGAGCACGCTTTCGAGACCACCGCGACGGCTCGTCGCGTCACGATCGAGCCGGTCGATGCCGGCAGCCGGATACAGTGCGCGTAGCGCCTCGCTGACGCGTTGGGTACCTGCGCCCACGGCGACGCGCTCGGTCCCACAGGTCTTACAGGCCCACGAGAGTGTGCGCTCGGCACCGCAATGGTGACAGCGCAGCCGCCCGCTCGCGGCATGGATCGTCATGCGCGAGTCGCAGCGCTCGCAGTCCTCGGTGACGCCGCACTCGGAGCAGAAAAGCACGGGTGCGAAACCGCGGCGGTTGAGGAACAACATGATCTGATTGCCCGCCTCGAGGTGTCGCTCGATGGCGCCGAGCATCGGCGTGGAGATGCCGTTGCGCACGGCATGGCGGCTCATGTCGATGAGTCGAATCGTCGGCTCGCCGGCAGAGCCGATCCGGTGCGGCATCCGCAGCAGCGCGTAGCGACCTTGCTCAGCGTTGTGGAGGCTCTCGAGCGAGGGCGTCGCCGAGCCGAGCGTGACGGGGATGCCGAGGCGCCGTGCACGCACGACCGCGATATCTCGTGCCGAATAGCGAAACCCCTCCGCCTGTTTATAAGATGTGTCGTGCTCCTCGTCGACGATGATGAGGCCCGGGTTCGCGAGCGGCGCGAATACGGCCGAACGCGTGCCGACGATGAGCCCGGCATCGCCGCTGCGGCAGCGCTGCCAGGCATCGAGTCGCTCGGTATCGGTCAACGCCGAATGCATGATCGCCAGACGCGCCCCGAAGCGTTGCTCGAGCCGCGCCACGAGCTGCGGCGTGAGGCTGATCTCGGGCACGAGCAACAGGCTCTGACGACGGGCTCGAATCTGCTCGGCGATCAAGCGCATGTAGACCTCCGTCTTACCGCTACCCGTCACGCCGTGCAGCAGGAAGGCGTGATAGCCGGGCGCGACGGTGGCGATGGCTTCGAGCACGCCGCGTTGCTCGGCGGTGAGCGCGGGTGCGTGTCCAGGCGCATGTTTGACGGCAGGACTGCGGACCGGGGCAGCCGTCGCCGCGCTCGCGAGCCAGCCCTTTTGCTCGAGCTTTGCGAGCTGCGCGCGCGTGTAGCCGGTTTCACGCAAGGCGGCTTCCGTCGCGGTTTCGGTCGCGGCCAGGCGCTCGAGTAGCGCCGCCTGGCGCCGGGCGCGTCGGGCGAGCGCGGCCGTATCGATCTTCCGGCCGGCGCTCGTGATCCGCCAGCGGATTTCCGGCGCCGGTGCCGCGGCGCGCCCGCGACGCAGCAGAGCGGGCAGCGCTGCGCTGAGAACCTCTCCGATCGGGTGATGGTAGTAGCTCGCGCACCAGAGCAAGGTCTCGAGCAGATCCGATGGGATGACGGGCTCCGTGTCCAGTGCGGTCCCCGCCGCCTTGAGCTTCGCGTGCCCGACCGGGCTCGTCGCGGGTTGCGCGATGACGACGCCGGTATGGGATTTGCGCGCGACAGGCACGCGAACGCGGCAGCCCGGCGCCGGCGTGGGGCCGGTCCCGTCCCAGAGGTAGTCGAGGCCCTCGCGGATCGGCAGCGGGACGGCCACGCGAATCACAGGCCTGTCGTTGGTCATAATCTGAAAACTACGGGTCCGACCCGCGGATTTTGAAGTCTGTGTCAACGTTTTGGGTGCGGAGGCGTTATCTTGAGCGATGACGGTACGATGCGTCGAGTCGCTAGCCACATATGATGAAGCTGGGCGTAGATTTTGGACAAAGGTAAGGCAATGTCGTCAGCGGCAGTCATAAGCGGTGACGGGCGCCTGGCCGAGGAGGAACAGGGCCGCGTGCTCGAGAGCGAGCTGAATCGCTTCCTTCGTGAGGTGGAAGCGCGGGCCTATCGGTTCGCCTCGATGGGTATGGGCGATCCGGACGAGGCGTTCGACGTCGTGCAGGATGCGATGATCAACCTCGTGCGGCGATACGCGAAGCGCCCGGCCCAGGAATGGCGGCCGCTGTTCTATCGGATCCTGAGCAATCGGATCCGTGACTTTCACCGCCGCCGGCGCGTTCGCGACTCGGTGTTGCGCTACTTCGGCGGCCAGCATGGCGAGCAGCCCGACCCGGTTGCCGCGGCGGCCGATCCCGGACGGAGCGGTCCGGAAGACGAGGTCGCCAGGGGCGAGGCGATGGCCGCGCTCGAGGAAGCGCTCGCAGAGCTCCCTGCGCGGCAGCGCGAGGCATTCATGCTGCGCAACTTCGAGGGACTCGATGTCGCCGAGACCGCGGCGGCGATGCGCTGCTCGGATGGGAGTGTTAAAACGCATTATTCGCGCGCCACGCATCGGTTGCGCGAGAAACTGGGTGAGTATTACTGATGAATATGCAAGACAAGCCGGCGGACCAGGATCTGCTCGAGAGCAGCAAAGCGCTGTTCGACGGCAGTGTCGAAAATCTCGACGGGGCGACGCGCGCGAGACTGCGCGCCGCTCGAGAGCGTGCGCTCGAGGAGTTGACGCCGCGGACACGATTCGGCGGCGCGCGGCTGTGGATACCAGCCGCCGCAGCGGCGGCGCTCGTCGCGCTCGTGACGCTGCCGCTCGTAGAGCGTAACGGGACGGGCGCCGAGAGCGGCTTCGAATCGATGGCCGTGACGGACCTCGAGATCCTGCTCGGCGAAGAGGATCTCGAGATGCTCGCGGAGCTGGAGTTCTACGAGTGGCTTGACCTCGAGATTCCGGACGAGTCCGCCAGCGAGGGTATCGATGGCGTCGGATGAGCGACGCCGGCCCGCGCGGCAGCTCGGCGGCCTGGCGGCGCTTGCCGTCGTGCAGGCGACACTGACGCCGTTGGCCGTTGCCGAGGAGCCGCAAGGCCCGGACCTGGACCTGCTCGAGTATTTGGGTAGCTGGCAGGGAGACGACGAGGAATGGCTCGCCGTGGTCGAATGGGATGCGAAAAGCGATGCGCCGGGGCCCGAGCCCGAGGCGCCTCGCGAGGAGAAGGACGATGATTAGGACCCTCACGTTGACAGTCGTTGCGATCGGCTTGTCAGGGTTAGCGCAGCTCGCGGCGGCGCAGGGTGTGGACTGGGACGACCTCAGTGAGGCGCAGCGGGAGCTGCTGTCCGGTCACGCCGAGGCATGGACGGAGCTCGCTCCCGAGCGCCAGACGCAGATAGCGACCGGGGCCGAGCGGTGGTTGCGCATGAACGCCCGTGAGCAGGAACAGGCCATGCAGCGATTCCAACGCTGGGCCACGCTCGATGATGCGCAGCGCAGCGAGATCCGTGAGCGCTACCGGACCTACCGCCGCCTCGATCCGAATGACAGGCGCCGCATTCAAGATGCCTATCGGCGTTTTCAACGCATGTCCCCGGAGCGGCGCATGGAGCTGCAGCAGCGTTTCAGGGCCCTGAGCGACGACCAGCGGCGCATGCTTCGCGATCGGCGCGCGCTCCGCGATCGGCGCGCGCCCCGGCCCGCACGGCGCGATTGACCGCCTGACAACCCTCTCCCGGCGGCCCGATTCGATATCGCGGCCGCCTTTTTGCGTCCCCGGCGGGAACGCCGTTGCCGATTTGTTTACAATCGCGCCTGCATCAGGCGGTGCCGGTAACGAGAGCGAATGCGCTACCGGGCGCCGCCGCAGATAATCTAGAGAACACTACGGTCCATCAGGATGTCGGCTCGCGCATGCCGGCAGGAGAAACGGCATGAGAATCGGTATCCCCAAAGAGATCTTTGAGGACGAACGGCGCGTCGCCGCAACACCCGACGTTGCGGCCCAACTCAAGAATCTCGGCTTCGACGTCGCGATCGAATCCGGTGCCGGTGATGCAGCGAGCTTCGACGACGACGCCTATCGAAGGGCGGGCGTCGAGATCAGTCACGATGCCGCCACGCTATGGCGCGACAGCGACATTATTCTGAAAGTGCGCGCGCCTATCGACGGTGGGCCGCAGGATGAGCTCGGCAACCTGCGCGAGGGACACGTGCTGATTTCCTTCCTGTGGCCGGCACAGAACCCGAAGCTGCTCGAGAAGCTCGCGGCCAAGGCCGTCACGACGCTCGCCATGGACAGCATTCCTCGCATCTCGCGCGCGCAAAAGATGGATGCATTGAGCTCGATGGCGAATATCGCCGGTTACAGGGCCGTCGTTGAAGCCGCGCAACACTTCGGCCGGTTCTTCACGGGGCAGATCACGGCTGCCGGCAAGGTTCCGCCGGCCAAGGTGCTCGTCATCGGCGCCGGCGTCGCCGGACTCGCGGCGATCGGCGCGGCCAGGGGCATGGGCGCAATCGTGCGCGCGTTCGACACCCGCCCGGAGGTCAAGGAACAAGTCGAGAGCATGGATGGCGAATTCCTCATGCTCGACTTCGAGGAGGAAGGTTCCGGTGTCGGCGGTTACGCGAAAGTCATGAGCGATGAGTTCATTAAGGCCGAGATGGCGCTGTTCGCAGAACAGGCCAAAGAGGTCGACATCATCATCACGACCGCACTGATTCCAGGCAAGCCCGCACCGAAGCTGATAACGGCCGAGATGGTCGAGTCGATGAAACCCGGCAGCGTCATCGTCGACCTGGCCGCCGAGCAGGGCGGCAACTGCGAGCTGACGCAGCCTCACGAGGTCGTCGTTAAGCACGGCGTGACGCTGATCGGGTACACGGATCTGCCCAGCCGGCTGGCGGCGCAGTCGAGCCAGCTCTACGGCACGAATCTGCGCCATCTGTTGACGGACATGTGCCCGGAAAAAGACGGTCAGCTCGTCGTCGATATGGAGGACGAGGTCATTCGCGGCGCGACCGTCGTCAAGGACAGGGAGATCACGTGGCCGCCTCCGGCGCCGAAGCTCAGCGCTGCACCGCCGAAGCCCAAGGAAGAGGCGCCGGGGGGACCGCCGCCTGTGCAGAAGCCGAAGGCGCCGGCCTGGGTAGGTCCTGCCGTCACGTTCGGCATCGGCGCGCTCGCGCTGCTGGGCCTGGGCTCGGTGGCGCCGCCGTCGTTCATGGCGCATTTCACGGTGTTCGTGCTCGCGTGCTTCGTCGGTTACATGGTCATCTGGAACGTGACGCCGGCACTGCACACGCCGCTCATGAGCGTCACGAATGCGATCAGCAGCATCATCATCATCGGTGCGCTGCTGCAGATAAGCTCGGGGGAGACCTGGATCATGTGGATTGCAACGATCACGGTGCTGATCACGAGTATCAACATCGCGGGCGGATTCGCGGTCACGCGACGCATGTTGCAGATGTTCCAGAAGTAGGAGACCGTCATGTCCGAAGGAATCGTCACAGTCTCCTATATCGGGGCAACCGTCCTCTTCATCCTCGCGCTCGGCGGCCTGAGCCATCCGGAGACTGCTCGAAGAGGCAATCTCTACGGCATCATCGGCATGACGGTCGCGCTGCTCGCGACGATCCTGGGCGTGGTCACGGCCAACTACGCTTTGTTGGTCGGCGCGCTCGCGATCGGCGGCGCCATTGGCTTCATGCTCGCGGCACGCGTGCAGATGACGCAGATGCCGGAGCTCGTCGCGATCCTGCATAGCCTCGTCGGCCTCGCGGCCGTGCTCGTCGGGTTTGCGAGCTTCATGGACCCGGAGAGCAGTTACACGGGCGTCGAGCTCACGATCCACGATATCGAGATCTATATCGGTGTGCTGATCGGCGCCGTGACGTTCTCGGGCTCGGTTATCGCTTTCGGCAAGCTCAGCGGCAAGGTCAGCGGCAAGCCGCTCATTCTGCCGGCGAGACACTGGCTGAACCTCGTTCTCGTGCTCGCGATGGTCTGGTTCGGCGTCGATTTCGTCCAGGGGTCAGCGGTCGGAGAAGGGCTGATGCCGCTGCTGATCATGACGGCCATCGCTCTGTTCCTCGGCATTCACATGGTCATGGCCATCGGCGGCGCAGACATGCCCGTCGTCGTATCGATGCTCAACAGCTACTCGGGTTGGGCCGCGTCGGCGACCGGTTTCATGCTCAGCAACGATTTGCTCATCGTCACGGGTGCGCTCGTGGGCAGCAGCGGCGCCATTCTGAGCTACATCATGTGCCGGGCCATGAATCGCAGGTTCATTGCCGTGATCGCGGGCGGGTTCGGCACGTCGGGCGGCACGTCGGCCGGCGGTGAGGATCAGGGCGAGGTCGTGCCGATCAGCGCGGCAGAGACGGCCGAGCTGCTCGCTAACGCGAAGGAAGTCATGATCGTGCCGGGTTACGGGATGGCCGTTGCGCAAGCACAGCACATCGTCAATGAGATCACGCGATGCTTGCGCGACAAAGGCGTCAACGTGCGCTTCGGGATTCACCCGGTCGCTGGACGTATGCCCGGTCATATGAACGTGCTGCTCGCCGAGGCGCGCGTGCCCTACGACATCGTCTTCGAGATGGATGAGATCAACGATGACTTTCCGAAGATAGACGTCTCGGTCATCATCGGCGCGAACGACATCGTGAATCCTTCTGCGCAGACAGACCCGGACAGTCCGATTGCCGGCATGCCCGTGCTCGAGGTGTGGAAGGGGGACACGACGATCGTGCTCAAGCGCAGCATGGCGACGGGCTATGCAGGCGTTCAGAATCCACTGTTCTTCAAAGAGAACACGCGCATGCTGTTCGGCGACGCGCGTGAGAGCCTCGACGAGGTGCTCAAGGGCCTGTAGTCACGGTATTCGGACGCGGCCGGCCTTACGATCGCGTTACGGGTAGTTTGCCGATTGGTCGACCGCCCCGTTGCATATTCGCGTCTTCTCGGAGACACTTGGCCGCGCCGACCTCAAAGCCGGTGGTTGAAACATGGAGCGTAATGCCGTAAGCCAAGAGGTATTGCGCACCGACGTTGCGGGCATGCCGCTAGAGTGGATCGATTACCGCGACGCAGTGCGGCTCTACCACACCGATCAAGTGGCCTATGCGTGTGGGTCCCTGATTTATGCTGTGCGCGGCGGTTTCAATGCCCGCTCGGGCAGGCGCAGCGTCGTCGAGGTCAATTCCATCATTGCGACACTCGGCAATGCGCACAGCGTCGTACGCAATCATGAGAGCTATTCACCACCACTGAACAACCGCACGTTGTTTCGGCGCGACGGTAACCTGTGCATGTACTGCGCGCAGCGGTTTCGAACCTCCGATCTCACGCGAGATCACATTACGCCGCTGAGCCTAGGCGGTCGAGACGCGTGGACGAACGTCGTCGCCGCGTGCAGGCGCTGTAACAACCACAAGGGCGGGCGAACGCCCGAGCAGGCCGGCATGGAGCTCGTCGCCGTGCCGTTCACGCCGACGTACGCCGAATACATCTATCTCAAAGGTCGTCGCGTGCTCGCCGATCAGATGGCCTATCTGCGCACGCATTTCCCGCGCAGCTCGCCGCTGCATGCGCGTCTGAGCTCGGCTATCGGCGCATTGATCTAACCGCGATCCGTCAGAGGCCGTTGCGCGCGAAGCGCGTCTCGATCCGCTTCGAGCCTCTACTCTGGAAGACCGACATCCCCGACTCCGCCGGGGATGTCGGTGACTGCGAAACGGCTAACGGTCGTCGCGATTCTACCGCCGATCGTCGCGGCCGCGGCGGCCAGGTCCGAGGGATCCGTCGTCATAGACGATCTGACCGTCGACAATAGTAATAGCTGCCTTGGTGTCCCTAATACTGTGGTCATCCCCATTGAGCGGATTGCGGTCGAGAATGACGACGTCTGCGAGGAAACCTTCCTTGAGCTGGCCGCGCTCGTGCTCTTCTCGAGTGAACCAGGCCGAGCCCTTGGTGTAGCACTGTAAGCCTTCCATCAACTCGGCTGTCTGGTCCGACGCCCGGCTACCCGGAAACGCTGCCGCGAACGGGTCGTTCTTCAGAAGCTGTGTGCCGTCGAATGCCTCCCCGGTCACCATGAACTGCAGGGTAGTCCACGGGTTGCCGTGCCCGGCGAACATGCCGTCCGCGCCGCAACCGACGTTGAGACCGTGCTCGTATTGCGCGTCGAACGCGCCTCGGTATGGAGGGCCGGAGAACTCCCAGCCCGGGAACAGGAAACGCACGGCCTGGATGCCGGCGCCGACGCCAACCGCGGCCATCCGCTCGAAGTCCTCGTCGGACGCATCGTTCAGATGATCCAGCGAGTTATGCCGCTCGGCATACGATGCGCCGATGGCGCACGGGTCGTTCACGGCAAGCGCTCTTTCGATGCCCGCGATGACCGCGGGAATCTGCTCGGCCTCGGCATGCTGATGCGTGGACCAATCGTGCCGGCGCAGGACAAAGATCGTCGCCTCCTCGATGAAATTCTCGGTAGGGGCCGTAAAGAACTCGCCGAGCCCCATGACGCGATAGAATGGGCTGCCGAGGCGGCTTATCTGGAAGCCTTCTCCGGAGACTTCGGCCGGACCGACGCAGCCTCCCGGAACGGTTCCCGCCTTCGGCGCAGCGCTCATGACGTTTGCGAGTCGCTCGATCCGCGACTGCCCGGATGTGCCCGGCGCATCGAGCGGTCTGACCTGGAAACGAATGCGCAGCTTGAGATCGCCGTCGACGTCAGCTTGCGCGAGCGCACGAAAGTCCTGCGATTGGCGAAAACCGCCGCCACCGGACTCACCGATACCGACCAAGCCCAGGCTGTGCGCCCAACGCTGGAGATCGAGCGTGCTTCTGATCTGCTCCTCGATCGGGTTGTTGTCGCGCGTCCACTCATACACGGCCTGATTGGAGCCGCCAGGACCCGTGGTCAACGATCCGTCGGCAGGAATGACCGGCAGCGCGGGCATCGGAGCCACGAGGCCGTTGAAGAAATCTCTGGCCAGCGTGTTCATCTGGCCGGGGCCCGGCGACGAGTGCCGGTTGAAATCACCGAAGTTCGGACCAACCGGCGTCGGCAACCAACGCTGTAGAAGCAGGACCGGGTGATCGCCGGCGACCGCGTCGAGCTCTGCGATAGTCGGGTAACCGCCGCCGAACTGTAGGTGGTTGTGGCGCCCGATCAACGTGAGCCATGCGCCGGGTGGGACCTGCGGATCGGCTGCCCGTGCCGCAATC
>JBFJXA010000047.1:0-13272 GCA_041623375.1 Gammaproteobacteria bacterium
CCACGCAGCCGCTCGAGCTCGGCGCGCTTTGCCTCGAGCTGCTGCATGCTCACTGCAAGCGCCTTGGCAGCCTGCGCCTCGCGGTTGTCGGCAAGATTCTTGAGCCCGGTGAAGCGTTTCCAGCGATCACGCATCGATCTGCTCCGGCTGCGCCGTGGCGGCCTGCTCGCCGAAGAGCTGCTCGAGCTCGCTCACGCTTTGCGCGAGCGTGACGGGCTGACCCGCATCCTGCTGAAGGTAACCGAGCATGGCCGGCCAGTGTCGAATCGCCTCGTCGACGCGCGGATCCGACCCGTGCGCATAGGCACCCACGGCGATCAGATCGCGATTGCGCGAATAGGCGGAGCTGAGCTGCCGGAATCGTTGTATGAGTTGCCGCTGAGCAGGCGTCGTCACGGCCTCCATCGACCGACTGATCGACGCT
Source organism: Gammaproteobacteria bacterium (assembly GCA_041623375.1). Lineage (GTDB taxonomy): Bacteria > Pseudomonadota > Gammaproteobacteria > Steroidobacterales > Rariloculaceae > JAHEEM01. Next base: position 425 of record JBFJXA010000047.1, read on the forward strand.
TCGATATCGATCGCCGGATACAAGCCCGAATCGGCCAGCCCGCGCGACAGAACGACGTGGCCGTCGAGAACGGCGCGAGCCGCATCGGCGATCGGATCGTTGTGATCGTCCGATTCGGTCAGCACCGTATAAAAAGCCGTGATGGATCCGCCCCGCTCACCGCCGTTGCCTGCGCGCTCGACGAGCTGCGGCAGCCTCGCGAACACGGATGCCGGATACCCCTTCGTCACGGGCGGCTCGCCGATGGCCAATGAGATCTCGCGTTGCGCCTGGGCGTAGCGCGTCAACGAATCCATGAGCAACAGGACGTCGCGGCCCTGATCGCGAAAGTACTCTGCAATCGCCGAGGCGAGCAGCGCACCGTGCATGCGCACGAGCGGCGGATGGTCGGCCGGCGTCGCAACGACAACGGCGCGCCGCCGGGATTCCGCATCGAGGTTGTTTGCGATGAACTCGCGCACCTCACGACCCCGCTCACCGATCAGCCCGACGACGATGACGTCGGCACTCGTGTACCGGCTCATCATCCCCAGGAGCATGCTCTTGCCCACACCGCTGCCCGCGAACAGCCCCATGCGCTGGCCCTGCCCGACCGTCAGCAGGCCATTGATCGAGCGGATACCGACGTCGAGCGGCTTGTCGATCGGCGCGCGCTCGAGCGGGTTGATCGGCCCCGGCGTGAGCTGCACGCGCTCCTCGCAGCGCAGCGGACCGCCGCCGTCGAGCGGCTGTCCGGCGCCGTCCACGATTCGACCGAGGATACGCTCACCGACGCGTCCTTCGAACACACGCTGACTCGGAATGACGCGCGATCCCGGAACCACACCCTGGACGTCGCCGGTCGGCATCAGCAGCAGGCTATCGGCGTTGAAGCCGACGACCTCCGCCTCGACTGCCTCATCGGCCGCCGTTGTCACCATGCAGCGGCTGCCGACGGCAGCACGACACCCCTGCGCCTCGAGGATCAATCCGACCATGCGCGTGAGCGTGCCCTGCACGGAAAATCCGCGCGAGGCTTCCGGTAGCTGCGCAACGCGGCGCAGGCGCCCTACCCAACGGCTACCGCGCTCGGCCGCTGTATCCTCGACGCCGGCGCGCGGACGCGTCACGATTCCTTATCGCTTTTGCGGCTAGTCCCGAGCGCCGTACCGACGATCTCATTGAGCCGGCTTTCGATGCGCCCGTCGATATACGACGTATCGCTTTCCACGCGCAAGCTGCCGATTGAAATGCTCGCGTCCTCCTGAATCGTCCAGCCGCCCGCTGGTTCACCCGCAGCGTATTCGCGCACGAGCTTCGCATCGTCCGGGTGCAGAAAGAGCCGCACGTTGCGGGCCGCGGCCGGCAGGACTTCGACGCAATCGCGTACCGCACCGACGATCTGTTCAGGATCGTTCTTGAGCTCGCGTCGCAGGATGTGCGTTGCCAGTATTTTCGCGAGCTGGACGAGCTCGTCCTCGACAGCGGCGTCGAGCTCCTCGAACGGATAAGCGAGCTTATTCATGAGCGCTTCGAAGCGTTGCGCGCGCGCGGCGACCTCGGCCTGGCCACTCGCGAGCCCCTCGCGATAGCCCTGCTCGAAGGCCTGACTTTGCATCTGCGAACGCAGATGATCGACCTGCGCCTCGGAAAGCAGGTGCGCACCGGCACCGGATGCGCCCTTGAGCTCAGCGGCCGCGGAGTCGTCGACCGACGGCGCCTGCCAGGCGTCGGCGTCGTTCGCCTCCTCGCTGCGAATGATTCGTGAACCCACCTCAGATTGCCGCCTGTCGGTTAGACAAACTGCTCACCCTGGCCACCGATCATGATCTGGCCTTCCTCGGCAAGCTGCTGCACGATGACGAGGATCTCCTTCTGTGCTTCCTCGACGTCGGCCAGTCGAACCGGTCCCTTCGCGGCCATGTCGTCCTTGAGTATCTCGGCTGCGCGCTTGGACATGTTCTTGAATATCTTCTCCTGAATCGCCGTATCGGCCGCCTTCAGCGCCATGCTCAACGTCTCGGTCTGTACCGAGCGCAGCAACGTTTGAATGCCGCGGTCATCGATGCCGAGAATGTTCTCGAACACGAACAACGAATCCTTGATCTTCTCGCCTAGCTCGTAGTCGTCGGCCAAAATGGCCTCGATGACGTTCCCGTCCTTGTCGTCGAGCATGTTGATGATGTCGGCAGCCACGCGAATGCCGCCGAGCTGCGTCGCCCGCAGAGTCTCGGCTTCCTGAGCTTGCTGGTCGACGATCGCATCGAGCTCGTCGAGCGCCGTCTCGGGAATTTCCTCGAGGCGCGCCACGCGCATTGCGATATTCGACTGTTCCTCGACGGGGAACTGCGACAGCACCTGAGCGGCCTGGCTCGCGCTCAAATGCGCGAGGATCGTTGCAACGATTTGCGGGTGCTCCGCGCGAATCATGTCGGCAACCGCGCGCGCATCCATCCATTTCAACGTCTCGAGGCCGGCAGAGCCGCGTCGCTGGAAGATGCGTCCGAGAAAATTACCCGCACTGCGCTCACCGAACGAGTTCGTCAACACTTTGCGAAGATAGCTCTCGGGTTCGACGCCGAGGGAGGCCTTGTCGCTGACGATCGTGAGCAGATCGCCGAGCACGGAGCCGACCTGATCGCGTGTGACGTCGCGCATCTTGGCCATCGCAGCGCCGAGCTGCTGCACTTCCTCGGCGCCGAGATGCCGCAGGATCGACGCCGCCGGCTCCTCACCGAGCGTCAAGAGCAGAATTGCGGCGCGATCCGTCCCGGTTGCGCTGGCCTCAGCCATTGTCCTCCGCGACCCAATTGCGTACGACCTCGGCGACCTGGCGCGGATCCTGGCTCGCGACATCTCTGGCGGCCTCGACGCGCTCGGCGTAACTCATCGGCAGCGCCGGCTGGGCGGACGGCCCGGGCAGCACACCTGCGGCCGCAGCGCCGCCAAACAGTGCCGGTTGCGGCGTCGTCAACTGCCGCACCATCGGCCGAACGATGACGAGCGCGAGCACGAGCACGAGCACGGCGACAACGCCCTGGCGCGCCATGTCCCAGATGAACGACTGCTCGAGCAGCCCGGGAGGCTCGACCGGCGGCACGGCCGGTAGCGTTTGAAACGCGGAATTCAAAACCGAGATCGTGTCGCCGCGCGCCTCGTCGAACCCGACGGCACGCATGGACAGATCGGTCAGTGAATCCAGCTCTTCCTGTGTCAGCGGCTCGCCCGGACCACCGCCGACAGCCGGCCTGTTGTCGATGAGCACGGCGACGGAAAGGCGCTGTATCACACCGCTCGCTTGCTTGACGTGACTCACGGTTTTGTCGAGCTCGAAGTTGCGCACCTGCGACGTGGTCGTCGACGTCGGCGTCTGCTCGACAGCAACGTCCGCGGCGGCAACGGGCGCGCCCTGCGGCAATGCCTCCGGCGGCTGATTCGTGAGCGCGCCGGGTACGCCCTGAGAGAGCAGCTCGCCCGTTCGCGTCTCTTCGTTGATTTGCTCGCTGCGCACGACGGCGACGTTGGGATTGAAGGTCTCACTCGTCTCCTCGGCGACGGTGAAATCGATCTCGGCGGCAACCGACGCACGCACACGCTCGGCACCGACGATCGGTGCAAGCAAGCTCTCGATGCGCATCGCGAGGTCGTCCTCGATACGTTTCGCGTAGTCGAGCTGGCTATTGCTCAAGCCCGGAGTGGACTCATCGGCTGGCGCCGTGAGCTGCTTGCCCGTTTGGTCCAGGACAGTGACGTTCTGGGGCTCGAGCTCGGGCACGCTCGAGGCGACGAGATTCGCAATCGCTTGGCCCTGCGGTGCCTCGAGCCGACGGCCGGGGAACAATTGCAACGTAACCGAGGCGCTCGGCTGGCGCCGGTCTCGCAGGAACGATGTGCGCTGCGGGACGGCCAGATGCACGCGCGCGGACTCGACGGGCCGCAGCGTCGAGATCGTGCGTGCAAGCTCCGTTTGAATGGCTTGCACGTAAAGCGCATTCTCGATGAACGGACTCTGGCCGAAGCCACTCATCCCCGGGATCTCTTCGATGCCGAATCCGCCGCCGCGCGGCAAGCCCGCTGCCGCGACTTGCATGCGGACCTCGTACTTGCTATCGGCTGGAACAAGCACGGCACCGGAGCCTGGCTCCAGGCGGTACGGAACGTCTGCGCCCTCGAGCACGTTGACGATGTCGGCAACGTCGCGGTCCACGAGACCCGTATAGAGCGGGGAGAAACTCGGCGTTCTGAGCCACAGCGCTGATGCAACACCTACGGCGACTGCGGCTGCGAGGCCGACGAGCAACATCGTCTGGCGTGCTGCGACAGGCATCTGCCCGAGCAGGCTCGTGGCCGGCAAGCGGGCGCTCTCTTCATTCGCCATAGATCGACTACGCTCCTGTGATCCTCGATCGGGTTAGATCGGCATGTTCATGATGTCCTGGTAGGCGCTGACCAGGCGATTACGAACTTCCGTCATGGCCTGAAAGGACAAGTTTGCCTTCTGCAGCGCGATCATGACTTCGGGAAGCGTCGCTTCGGTCGAGCCTGTCTCGAACGCTTCAGCCGCCTGCGCAGCGGAGACTTGCATGTCGTTGACCCGCTCGACCGAGCTTTCGAGGAGCTCGGAAAAGCTCTGCGGAACCGCCGCGTCGCTGCTTGCAGCAGGGCTCGGCGTGGCCCCGCTCTGCGCCTCGCGAACGAGACGCTGCATGTCGGTCAGAATCCTACCTACGTCGATGTCGTTCATGCGCGTGCTACCTCAGACCGTTGGCGCGTGAGAACGCGGGAATGTGGACTCCGGCGTCACGCATCTTCGCAAGCTTGTAGCGCAGCGTCCGTGGGCTGATCCCGAGCTGCGCCGCCGTTGCCTTGCGATTGCCGCGTTCGCGCTCGAGCGTCGCGACGATTCGCCTCGCCTCCTCGCGCCATAACTCATCACCGAGCCCGCCGGCGCTCCCCGCCGGCGACTCCGGCGCGGGCGCAACGCCGAAGTGCTCCGCCTCGAGAAGACCGCTTTGCCAGAGGACGAGCGCTCGTTGCACGGCGTTGCGGAGCTGGCGGACGTTGCCGGGCCACTCGGCGTGCGCCAGCGCATCGCGCGCCGTTGCGCTGAGCTCAGGGGGAATGCCGGGCCGGCATTCGGCGCGCAGCACGTCCTCGACGAGGGGCAGGATATCCCCGCGGCGCTCGCGCAGCGGCGGAATCGTCAGCGGAAAAACGTTGAGGCGGTAGTAGAGGTCCTCGCGAAAGTCGTTGCTGCGCACGGCGTCCTCGAGATCGCGGTTCGTCGTGGCGATCACGCGCGTATCGAGCTGGATCGCGGCCTTTGCGCCAAGCGGCTCGACCTCCTTTTCCTGGAGCACGCGCAGTAACTTCGCCTGCAGGCTCAGATCCATCTCCGAAATTTCGTCGAGCAGGAGCGTGCCGCCGGCGGCCTGCACGAACTTCCCATCGCGGCGGCCGTCGGCGCCCGTGAACGCACCCTTCTCGTGACCGAAGAGAATCGCCTCGAGCATCTGATCGGGAATAGCCGCGCAATTGATCGCGACGAACGGGCCGTCGCTCCTCGCTGAATGCGCATGGATGTACCGCGCCAGCACCTCCTTGCCCGTGCCGCTCTCGCCCCGCAGCAGCACCGTGACGTCGCTCTGCGACACTTTGAGCGCCGTCTGCAGCAGCGCGCGGCTCTGCGGATCGGCCGCGACCGGCTCGGATCCCGCAGTTGCAGGCTCGATACGCGCGTGACGCGCGACAATGGCTTCGAGCTCGCTCGCCTCGAACGGTTTTTCGAGATAGTCGACGGCGCCTTTCTGCATGGCCGAAACGGCCTGCGAGATCGTTCCGTATGCCGTCATCATGAGCACGGGCACGTCGGGAAAATCACGGGTCATGTGACTCAATAATTCATTACCGTCCATCGGCGACATCTGCACATCGGTCACGACGAGATTCGGTGAGATGCGCCTGGCGATGTCGAGCGCCCTGGCGCCATCGTCTGTCGACAGCACGTCGTAACCGGCCCCTTCGAGCGTCGTGACGAGCGCTTCCTGAAGTGCCGGATCGTCCTCGACTATGAGTACCTTAGCCTGTTCCATCGTCATGCAACGTCCCTGCTATCGATAGTGTTGCCGGCGGCGTCGCCGCCCGCGTCGTGGTCGGTACGCACGGGCAGCTCGAGACCGATCGTCGTGCCGCGACCGACTTGGGAGTCGAGCAGCAATCGCCCGCCATGCGCCTCGGCAACGGTCTTGGCAACTGCGAGTCCGAGCCCGGTTCCCGCAGATCGCGTCGAGAAAAACGGCTCGAGCACGCGCTGGTGCAAAGTGTCCGGTATGCCTGGACCACTGTCGCTGACGTTGATCACGAGGCGCTCGCCCCGCTTCTGTGCACTCAGGATCACATGCGCATCGGCCGCTGCTTCGACGGCATTACCGACCAGATTCGTCAACGCTGCTACGAGCGTGCTGCGGTTACCGTCGATCTCTACGGCGCCGTTGGCGTCATCGATTTCGAGTTTCGCCGTTTCCGGAATAATGCCGGCGACACTCGCGGCCACGTCCTCGAAAAGATCTGCGACGCGCACGCGCTCGCCAGGACCGCCGCCGCGCGCAAACACGAGCATGTCGCGCACGAGCCGGTCCATGTCGTGCAGCCGCTCGATCCCGCGCTCGAGCGGGAGGGCATATTTCTCCGGCAGCGGCGCCTTGCGGCACTGAGTCAGATAGAGCAGCGCAGTCGCGAGCGGGGTTCGGATCTGATGCGCAAGGCTCGCAGCCATCTTACCCATCGCACCGAGGCGGTCATTGCGGTTGACGAGCGTCTCGAGCGCACGCCGCTCGGTGACATTAGTCAGGAGCACGATCCGCCCGGCATCGCCACTGAGCGCCGAGGCGAGCACGGTCACGCGCTTGCCGTCGGTCGTCATGCTGTCGCCGTTCGGCGCAGATGTCGATTCGAACGCCTTGCCGGCCACCTCGATCCAGCGTTCGCCCAGCGGATCGAATCCGAGAATCTCGCGGGCGGCGGGATTGCTCATCTGGATCCGTCCCTCGGTATCGAGCACGATGACGCCGGCCGGCAATGTCGCGAGCAACAGCTCGAGTCGTTCGGCAAGTTGCTCGGCCTGGCGGGCTTTCGCGTGACGCTCCGCGCGTGCGGTCTCGAGCTGCTGCGTGAGCTCGACGACGCGCTCCTGCAGATACCGGTAGCTCTGCTCGAGCTGACCCGACATCGCGCTGAAAGCGCGAAAAGCCTGCTCTAGCTGCTGGCCACGGTGCTGCATCAATCTGCCGTTGCGAATCTCATCGCAAAGTACCAAGCAAAATTCATGCCGGAGCTTAAAAGGCCGCTAGCCGGGTACATCTCGACGCTGCGCCACGGCTGAGGCGTCAAAATTTCGTCCTCGTGGGGATTCTCGTGACGACGTACCGCCACCGGCATGGGTTAGAGGCGGTGCTTGCGAAGCTTTTCGACGAGCGTCGTGCGCTGGAGATTCAGTAGCTTCGCGGCGTGGGCCACGGTGCCGTTTGCCTCTTCGAGCGCGCGCTGGATGAGCTCTCGCTCGATCGAGCTCAGGTGGGCTTTGAGGTCGAGTTTTACGCCCGCGCCTTTGCGGGGTAGATCGCTCGCGGGCGCCGGGACGGCAGCGTACGGCGCCGGAAGATCCTCGATCCGTACCAACTCGTTCGGTCTCAGTATCGCGAGCCGCTCGATGAGATTGGCCAGCTCGCGCACGTTACCGGGCCAGCTATAGGCGCGCAGGGCGGACATCGCCGACTCGTCGAACTCGATTCGCGGCCTACCGACCTCGCGGCCCTCCTGTAAATCGGTGATGAGGTCCTCGAGATCCTCCGTGCGCTCGCGCAGCGACGGCACGCGAACGGGGAAGACGTGAACCCGGAAGTAGAGATCCTCGCGAAACTGCCCGTTCGTGACGAGCCCCGGCAGATCCCGATGCGTCGCGGCGATCACGCGCACGTCGGCCTTGCGCTGCTTCGTGCTCCCCACGCGTTCGAAGACGCGCTCCTGGAGGACGCGCAGCAACTTGACCTGCATCTCCGCACTCATATCGCCGATCTCGTCGAGAAACAGCGTTCCCGCCTGGGCGAGCTCGAAGCGGCCGATTCGTTTCGTAATCGCGCCCGTGAAAGCACCCTTCTCGTGCCCGAAAAGCTCGCTCTCCAGAAGCTCTTTTGGAATTGCCGAACAATTCAGCGGTACGAACGGGCCCTTGCGGCGACCGGATAAAGCATGAATCCGTTGAGCGACGAGCTCCTTGCCGGAACCGGATTCGCCCTGGATCAAGACTGTCGTATCGAAACCGGCAACCTGGCCGATCTGATTGTCGAGCTCCCTGACGGCTGCAGAGGGGCCCACGGGAAAGGGTTTAGGCCGCTCGCCCGTCGATCGCAGGCTCTTGGCGCGGTCGAGTGCCTCGACGAGCTGACGATAGCGAATTGGCTCGGGTACATACGCGCAGAATCGGCGTTCGAGCCGATCGTCGCGGTCGCGTGAGTGCGCCTGCCTACCGAGCGCTACGATCGGAAGATCCGACTCGCGACGCAGAAGTCCGTCGAGCGCGGGCGATACGGGTTCGTGCTCGATACCGACGATTGCGGCGACGCAGCCACGCGGATCGAGCTTGTCGAGCGCCTCGGAGTGAGCGACGGAGATGGGCTCGTAATGAGCGAACTCGAGCAACTCTGACAGCCGCTTCGAACGCTCGCGATCTTGTTCCAATACAGCTACGAGACCGTCACACATCTACTCGGCTACCGGCAAAGTATGTCAATTACCCCCAACTCAACATCTGCCGCGAGGCAGGTTCCGCCGATTTCGAGCTCGTTATTCTAGTTGCGCCGCTTCCCCGTCGAGCGAGCCGCAATACGCCTGGAACGTGCGCGTGTTGCGCGATCCAAATTATTCAATGCGCGAGAAAACTACAGGATCCTCTTCCAACTGTCAATTAGTTAGATAGGCTAACTATAGCGTTTTCTCAAGTATCGGCCGCATATTCGTCGAGATCGAGGTAGGCGTGTACGGCGCGCCGACCTTTGCCGAGCTCGCACGCTTTCTGCTCGAGGCGTCGGCGGTGATGGGCGAGCTCACCGATGAGTCGGTGGCTTCGGGTCTGCAACCCCGCGAGCGCCTCGCCGAGTTGATCGAGGTTGCCGTTTTTGGCGCGCTCCTGTTCGACGTAGGCCTGGAGCATCGCGCGTCGCTCTGCCTCGGCGACGGCAGCGTCTTGCCAATTGCCTGCACTGATCGCCGCCTGGACTGCGTCGGTCAGATGCAGCAGCCGATCGAGGCTCGGCACACGTTCTTGCGGTTGCAGGGTGTCAGCTTCGTAGCTCAACGGGAATCGCCTCCCAGCCGTCCTTGAGCTCACGAATCAGGTGGCTGATCTCGTCGAGCGTCGCCGCATCGTCTTCCAAGTTGGCTTTGACGAGGCCGCGCGCCATGTAATCGTAGAGACGCGTGAGGTTCTCCGCGATCTCGCCGCCCTGCTCGCCATCGAGGCTCATGAGCAAGCCCTCGACGATCGCGAGCGCCTTGCCGATCTGCTCACCTTTCTTGCCGGTCTCGCCACGCTCGATGCTGCCCTTCGCCTCGGCGATCCGCGTCAGCACGGTCCGGTACATCTGCGCGATCACCTCGTGCGCGCTTGCATCGGTCAGCGCACCGTAGGCTGTCACGTCTCGATAGCTGGATAAATTCGTCATGTCTTTCCCGGGGTTGGATTGCGATATCAGTTGCTACGGACTCGAGTCAGCGCATCAAAGCCAGGCAGGTTGTTGAGCTGCTGTTGGAGAAAACCGCTCGTCGACTGCAGCTCTGCGAGCAGAGAGTCGAGCGCATTGAACTGGCGCAGCAGACGCGCTTCTACGGCTACGAGACGTTCCTCGAGTGCCTCGCGCCGCTCGTTGATGACATCGATACTCGCGTTGAGCCCGTCACGACGCGACTCGAGCACGCCGCCGGTTCCGAGGAACGGCTCCAGGAATGAATCCAGGCGTACGGCGAGCCCGGTCTCGTCCGCCGAGAAGAAATCGACGACGCCGTCGAGGTCGGATTCGAGCGCCGCTTCGAGATCCGCATCTTCGATCGAGAGCTTACCGTCGAGTCCCGCTGTGACGCCGAGCTCGGACAGCGTGCCCAACGATCCCGCGGGCGCAACACCGATACGACCCATCTCGCGTCGTAACTGAAAGAGAATATTCCTCAGACCCGCATCCCCGAGCAGCGGCCCGGCCGTGCCGCTCTCCGCATCGTAGCGTGTCGCATCGGTAACCATATCGATCAACGCGTTGTAAGCTTCGACGAACTTGCTGACGGCGGATTTCGCGCCATCGCGGTCGAAATCGACTGCAACGGCCGAGGTTTCACCCGGCACGTTGACAGCCAGCAGCGAAATCTCGACACCTTCGATAGCGTCCGATATCGTGTTCGTGGCGCTCGTAACGAGGATGCCTTCAATGAGGACGCTCGCGTCGACTGCGGCTTCGAGCTCGGTCAGGTTGTTGATGCCGTTCCCGGGATCGTAGGTCAGTGGCACGAGACCGCCGTCGCCACCGCTGGCCGTCACGACGATCTGATTGGTGGCACCCGTCTCACTACCGGTCAGCACGAGCTGCGCGCCTGCGTCACCTGTGATGATCGTCGCAACGATACCCGTGTTGTCCGTCGCGCCATTGATCGCGTCCTGGATCCCAGCCAACGTGTTGTTAGCTTCAGTGCCGCCGACGATGTCGACCGAGAATGCGTTGCCGCCGATGCTGAGCGTCAGCGTGCCGGTACCGATGACGGTGTCGGCCGTCGCCACGGGCGCCGCTACGAGACGCTGCGCGCTCGCGAGCTGTTGCACCTCGACGGCGTAGCTGGCCGATGCTGCGCTGGAAGTCGCAGTCGCTGCGACGAAGTCCGGGCTCGACAAACTGACTGTTCGGCCCGTGAAGGAGTCCGGGTCGGCGAGCGCTTCGAACGACGTCTGTAGAGCGTCGAGCGCGGACGTCAGGCTGCCGACGGCTGAAAGCTTGCTCTGGAGCCTGGCCTCTTCGGTATCGAGGCGCAGACTCTGCGGTGCACCCTCGGCAGCCACGAGCTGGGCAACGAGCCCCTGAATATCGAGCCCGGAGCCGATTCCCGAGGTGATGACTGTTCCCATTGAGGCCGCGCTCCGCTATGACAATCGTTCGTCCACGGACGAAAGGGCAAAATGTGTGCCAGCTACGCCTGCTCGGCGACGAGACTGACGCGTTGAGCGCGCTGAGCACGGGCGATCGCGAGGATTTCCTCTGCGGGGATCTGCCGCACGACCTCGTCCGTTGCCGCATTGATAACCGTGATGACCATGCGCCCGCTGCCTTCGTCGACGGCGAAGCGCAGGCCGCGTTTACTATTTCTTGCGAGCTCCTCGAGACGCTCGACGGCGCGCTCGATGTCGAGCCGGGCGACCTCAGGACGCTCACGTGAATCCGGCAAGTTATTGCCGCGTGCGGGCGCGACGTTGCCGCCTGCGGGTTCGGTTGTGTTGCGTGCGATAGGTTGCGTCGCCCGACCCGATCCGCGCGTCGCGGGCGAGGGCGCCGCAGCTACGATTAGGTTGGAAAGACCGGTCGTCATGCACGTAATTTCCTATAGTGGGATAACTCTGAGAGTTCTCCGGGCGAGCGGCACCCGCCGCCCGCCCGAAGCTCCACCATCTGGCGAAAACCGGCGTTCAAACCGCCGGTTGAGCGTCGCTTACTGCAACAGCGCCAGTACTGTCTGCGGTGCCGCATTGGCCTGGGCCAGAATCGCAACGCCGGCCTGCTGCAGAATCTGCGCTCGCGTCAGCGAGGCCGTCTCCGCAGCGAAGTCGGCATCCTGAATCCGGCTGCGAGACGCCGAGAGATTCTCGGAGATCGCCGACAAGCTCGCGATCGTCGACTCGAAGCGGTTCTGGATAGCGCCGAACGTGCTACGCAAATTGCTGACACTCGTGAGCGATGCATCGATACGCTGGATCGTGTCGTTGGCGGCAGACACGGTAAGCACGTTCGTCGAGGCGATCGTCGTGGTGTCTTTAGCAAACGTCTCGTTAGCGTTGGCGAAGCCGAGCAACGTGCCGTCGCCCGTCAGGACGATATTCTCGGCCGCCGTCAACGTGACGGTACCGCCGTTGACTGCCGCGGCAACTGTGCTGAATGCCGTGGCATCGGCAACTGCACCGAGCGTGCCGTCGAGATAGGTTACGCCGTTGACCGTCGGGCCACCGGCCGTACCGGCCGAGAGACCGCCGCCCGCGGCGCCGCCGAGATCCTGACCGACATTGATGTCACGGCCATCGGCCGCCGTCAGCCGCAGGCTGCCGCCGACGAGAACCGCGGTCACACCCGTATTCGACGACTGCGCGTTGATACCGTCGGTAATCTGCTGAGTCGTCAATACGCCGTTGGCGTTCTGATCGTAACCGCCGAATATCACGGTGCCGTTGATCGTCAGGCTGTACAGATCGCCTACTGCCGTTCCGGTCGTCGCCGCGATGTCGAGGTTGATGTTGTTCGTCGCCGTCGCCGTCAGGCCGGGCACGCTCGCCGCGTTGATGGCGACAACCTTCGCGTAGGCACTGCCGGCCGATTGGCCGTCCTCGGTGCCCTGCACGGAGATACCGACCGTCGTGGCCTGGCCCGAGCCGACCTGAATCGTTGCCGTGCCACTCAGGGCGACCTCCGTGACCTCGACGGACGACGTGCCCTGGGCGATCTGACCGATCTGGCTGGCCTTGACGCCCTGGCTCAGATTGATCGTGATCGTCTCGCCGACGTTCGCGCCAACCTGGAACTGCGACGACCCGAAAGTGCCGTCGAGAACCTTGAGGCCGTTGAATGAGG
>JBFJXA010000048.1:0-12989 GCA_041623375.1 Gammaproteobacteria bacterium
GAGAGGGAGGGATTCGAACCCTCGAAGGGCTTTTAACCCTTACTCCCTTAGCAGGGGAGCGCTTTCGACCACTCAGCCACCTCTCCGATCGCAAGAACTGCAAGCGCCAACGGATTCTAGCCGCAAAAGAAAAGTCCAACCAGGCGAGCGTCGCACTCCCGGTAGCGTGCCTTCCAACCGGCCAGAATCTGACTCCAGTTTATTGTGGCGGAGAGCTCGGGATTACTCGCCGCCCTCGATTATCTCGGTCGGCTCGCCCCTCGAGGGGGCCGCTCGCTTGCAGAGCAAGCTGCGCGTTCTCTCGCGTGCGCCTGCGCGCCGCTCGAGTCGAACCCTCGAAGGGCTTTTAACCCTTACTCCCTTAGCAGGGGAGCGCTTTCGACCACTCAGCCACCTCTCCGATCGCAAGAACTGCAAGCGCCAACGGATTCTATCGACAAAAGAAAACCGCAACCAGGCGAAGGCGGCGCGCCCACGCACAGTGTCTCGAGAAGTCAACGAGCGAGCTCGAGCCTCGCTTCGATGCCCGCGAAGCTAGCGGCCTGCGCTCACGGCCCGGACGGGTTGATCGTCCTGTTGCTCGCGCTGAATGCGTTCGTAGATTTCCTCGCGGTGAACAGCTACCTGTTTTGGCGCGTTGACGCCTAAACGGACTTGATTGCCTTTGACGCCGAGCACGGTCACTGTGACATCGTCCCCGATGACCACCGTCTCCCCCATGCGTCTGGTCAAGATCAGCATAGCCAAACTCCTTCTCGGTCGTCGTCCCGGGCCGCCCCGCTGCCGTCTTTTCGCGCAGTTCGGAACACGTCGCCCGGGACCGCCCTTCCGCTTCGAGGCAGATCCATACCCGCGGCGAACCGCGAGGCCTCGAAGCATCCGTGGCTGGCCGGTCGTTTGTGTTGTTACGTTGTGACCGGTCCCCCGTACTACCGGACAGGCCACAGGCGCCCGGCCGATCGACCTATGTTAATGCATTTTTACGGTCGGGGCAGGGGCGTTTTAGACCGAGTCTAATTCCCGAGGGCCGCCTCGACCTGAGCCGAGACGAGGGCCAGCGCCGAGTCGAGCTTTTCCGGGTCGTTACCGCCTGCCTGAGCGAAGTCGGCACGCCCGCCGCCTCGCCCGCCGACGTGCTCGGCCACGGGGCCAATCAGCGTCCCGGCCTTGACGGTACCCGTAAGATCTTTCGTGACACCTGCGACCAGTCGAACCTTGTCATCCTCGACGGCACCGAGCACGACTACGCCTGAGCCGAGGCGATCCTTGAGCTGATCCGCGGCATTCCTGAGCGCCTTGGAATCGGCACCGTCGAGCCGAGCAGCGAGCACTTTGACGCCTTTGACGTCGATGGCCTGCTCGATCAAATCGCGGCCGCCGCCCGTTGCGAGCTTGCCGCGCAGCGCTTCGAGCTCGCGCTCGAGTCCGCGGTTGCGCTCGAGGAGCTGACCGACCTTCTCCGCGACGTCCTCGCGGCTGCCTTTGACGAGCCCGGCTACCTCGCGCAGCAGCGCATCGCCGGTCTCGATCCAGGCTTCAGCAACCCGACCCGTCACGGCCTCGATGCGGCGCACGCCCGCAGCGATACCGCTTTCCGCGATGATCTTCATGAGACCGATATCGCCGGTCCGCGCCACATGTGTGCCACCGCAGAGCTCGGTCGAGGACTCGCCGAGCGTGAGCACGCGTACGGTATCGGTATATTTGTCACCGAAAAACGCCAGCGCGCCGGCGGCGATCGCCGCCTCGTACTCCATGTCGCGTGTCTGTGCCTCGGCATTCTCCCGAATCCGCTCGTTGACCAGGCGCTCGATCTCGCTGAGCTCCTCGGCACTGACCGGTTCGTAGTGCGAGAAATCGAAACGCAGACGATCCGGCGCAACGAGCGAGCCCTTCTGCTGAACATGCTTGCCCAGCACCTCGCGCAGCGCCGCGTGCAAGAGGTGCGTCGCCGAATGATGCAGCACGATGGCCTCACGCCGTTGCGCATCGACGTTCGCGCGAACGACATCGCCAACGACGAGCTCGCCTTCGAGCAAGCGGCCGAGATGTCCATGCGCCTGCCCGAGCTTTTGCGTATCGTCCACTGCGAAACGCATGCCGTCGGTCTCGAGCGTGCCCGTGTCCCCGACCTGTCCGCCACTTTCGGCATAGAACGGCGTCTTGTCGAGCACGACGATTCCGGCCGCGCCCGATTCGAGCCTCTCGACGGGCTCATCCTCGGCAAACAGCGCCGACACGGTCGCCTCGGCTGACAGCGTGTCGTAGCCGACGAATGTCGACGGCGTATCGATGCTCGGCAACTTCGAACGATCGAGCACGAACCGGCTTGCAGCGCGTGCGCGCTCGCGCTGCTCCGCCATCGATTTCTCGAAACCCGCGTGATCGACGCTCAGGTTTCGCTCGCGCGCAACATCCGCCGTGAGATCCTCGGGAAAACCATAGGTGTCATAGAGCTTGAACGCGGTCTCACCGGGTATCACACCGCCGGCCGGCAGCGACTCGATCGTGTCCTCGAGAATGCGCATACCGTGCGAGAGCGTTTCGGCAAATCGGTCTTCTTCCTGCCGCAGCACGCGCTCGACGTGCTCGCGCTGGAGCTTGAGCTCGGGGTAGGCCGCGCCCATCTGCGCTTCGACGGACTGCACGAGCGTGTGGAAGAACGGTTCCTCCATACCGAGCTTGTAGCCGTGGCGCACGGCGCGACGAATGATGCGGCGAAGCACATAGCCTCGGCCCTCGTTGCCGGGCAGTACGCCATCGGCGATCAGGAATGAGCACGCGCGAATGTGATCGGCGATGACACGCAAGGACTTGCTCTGCGCATCGCGGGTCCTGGTCGCTGCCATCGCATCGGCGATGAGGCCTTTGAATAAGTCGGTGTCGTAGTTCGAGTGCACACCCTGCATGACGGCAGCGAGTCGTTCGAGCCCCATGCCCGTGTCGACCGACGGCTTGGGCAGCGGGGTGAGCCTGCCCGATGCGTCGCGCTCGTATTGCATAAATACGAGATTCCAGATCTCAACGTACCGATCGCCGTCCTCGTCCGGCGATCCCGGCGGTCCACCTGCGACGTCTGGACCGTGATCGTAGAAAATCTCGCTGCACGGCCCGCACGGACCCGTGTCGCCCATGGCCCAGAAGTTGTCCTTTTCGCCGAGCCGACCGAAGCGCTTCGGGTCGATGCCGACCTCCTCGAGCCAGATCCGCGCAGCTTCCTCGTCGTCTTCGAAAACGGTGCACCAGAGCCGCTCGGGCGCCAATCCGAGGTCGACCGTGATGAACTCCCAGGCGTAGTGAATGGCTTCGCGCTTGAAGTAGTCGCCGAAGCTGAAATTGCCGAGCATCTCGAACAGCGTGTGGTGGCGGGCCGTATACCCGACGTTCTCGAGGTCGTTGTGCTTGCCGCCCGCACGCACGCAGCGCTGGGCCGTGACGGCGCGGGGGATCTTGCGCTGCTCCTGGCCGAGGAACACGTTCTTGAACTGCACCATGCCGGCGTTCGTGAACAACAGCGTCGGGTCGTTCGCAGGCACGAGCGGGGAGCTCGGCACGGCTTCGTGACCGCGCTCGGTAAAGTAGTCCAGGAAAGACTGGCGTAGCTCGTTGCTGCTGTGCTTCATGTTCCGATTCAGGGCGCGGCCCGCAAACTAATCCGATTCGCAGGTTTCGTCCAGTGCCGCGCGAATCTGTGCGGTCTCAAAGCCTCGATACTGCAGGAATTTTGCCTGGCGCGCGCGTTCCTTGAGGTCGCGAGGCGCCGCCGTGCCGAAACGCTTTTCACGCACCTGGCACGCAAGCGCAGTCCAGTCGCAGTCGGCTTCGGCCAGCGCGGCGCTCACGCGCGCATCCTCGATGCCGTGCTGGGCAAGCTCACCGCGAATGCGCACGGGTCCGTGCCCCTTGCGTAAGCGAGCGCGAACGAAGCTTTCGACGAACCGATCTTCCTCGAGCAGGCGATCACGCGTGAGCTCGTCGAGCACGTGCTCCACGAGCGCCGGCGCGAAGCCGCGTCCGGTGAGCTTGCGGTCCAGCTCCAATCGACTGTGATCGCGCCGCGCGAGCAGATCCATCGCCCTGCGGCGACAGACGCGCTCGGCCTCGGCGCCGCCCTCAGGAAGCCTGCTGCTGGGCGGCACCCTCCTCCGCCTCGTCGAGCACAACCTCTACAGGACCCGGCAGGCGCTTGGCACGAATCTGCGCCTCGACCTGTGCGGCCATCTCGGGATGCTCGATGAGATAGCTGCGCACGTTCTCTTTACCCTGGCCGATACGATCGCCCTGGTAGCTGTACCAGGAACCGGCCTTGTCGATGATGTTTTCCTCGACGCCGAGATCGATGATCTCGCCCTCGCGCGAGATCCCTTCCCCGTAGAGGATCTCGAACTCGGCCTTACGGAACGGCGGAGCGATCTTGTTCTTGACGACCTTGACGCGCGTCTCGTTGCCGATGACCTCATCGCCCTTCTTGATCGCACCGATCCGGCGAATGTCGAGCCGCACGGAGGCGTAGAATTTTAACGCGTTGCCGCCCGTCGTCGTCTCCGGGCTGCCGAACATGACGCCGATCTTCATGCGGATCTGGTTGATGAAGATGACCATCGTGTTGGAGCGCTTGATGTTGGCCGTGAGCTTTCTGAGCGCCTGAGACATCAAGCGCGCCTGCAATCCCACGTGCGAATCGCCCATCTCGCCTTCTATCTCGGCCTTCGGCGTCAGCGCTGCAACGGAGTCGACGACGACGACGTCGACGGCACCGGAGCGCACGAGCATGTCCGTGATCTCGAGCGCCTGCTCACCCGTGTCGGGCTGGGAGATCAATAGCTCCTCGACCTTGACGCCGAGCTTCTCGGCGTAGACGGGGTCGAGCGCATGCTCCGCATCGACGAAAGCGGCCGTGCCGCCGAGTTTCTGCGCCTCGGCGATGACCTGCAGCGTCAGTGTCGTCTTACCGGACGACTCCGGACCGTAAATCTCCACGACGCGGCCGCGCGGCAGGCCGCCGACGCCGAGCGCGATATCGAGGCCCAATGAGCCCGTCGAGACCACGTCGATGTCCCGGGAGGCCATGGCGTCACCGAGACGCATGACCGAGCCCTTACCAAACTGTTTTTCGATCTGTCCGAGTGCTGCTGCGAGTGCTTTCTTGCGATTTTCGTCCATGCGTGTGTTCCTATCGATACTGCTACGAAGAAAGATTTTGGAGCCTCGAATTATGTCATGGAATCGGGCCTCGCACATGAGCGATTTCTGTGCCGCTCGACCGAAAAGACCGGTGTCAATGAAGGGCGAGGTCAGCTGAACCTGAGATGCTGCGGTGACCCCACGCGAAACGAAAACGACACCGTCGATCGCGCTGGGCCGGAACTTGCTGCTGCAGTTCCGGCACTTCCACCGTCCATGGCGCTCGGCAGCGGGTGCGGTTCGTGACGAGCTGCGCCCATTGAAGTCAGACAGATCGTTCTTAGTCTTCGGCGAACGGCCACGATTTGAGGACCGTATAGCGCGAGCTGCGCGGCCCGGTCTTCGACTCGACGAGCGCAATACCGTCGATACGCCACGCCACGGCATCGACCGCGCCGCGCGCCGCCTGAGCTTTGCGCGCGAGCGTGACGTGCGCAACGTAGGGCCGACGCTCGCGCGAGAAGCCTGCATCGACGAGCCGATCCCAGAGCTCGCGCTCGAGCGCGAGCAGCGGCTCGGGCGTCCGGCTCGGCCCGATCCAGAGCACCTGCGCGCGCTGCCAGAGCTCGAGCCGGTCGAGAACGATCTCGAACGGCGCCGTCGACGGCGGTGTCAACGCTTCGACACGGGCCAGGTCCTCCTCGGTGATTGGCCCGAGAAACGCGAGCGTGATGTGCAGATTGGCCTTGGGCGTCGGCTTGCCGCCGCAGCGGCGGACTGCGTCACGGGTTGCGCGAGCGATGGCCGTGCGCGTGGCCTCGTCAGGCCAAAGCGCGAAGAAGACGCGCCGGCGCGCAGGGCGAGGGGCCGCACCTTCTCCTCGTCCCGGTTGGGTCATTCAGGCCGGCAACCGCTCGAGCTCGGCAATGAGCCCACGCAGGGCCTGGGCCACACCCTGGCGCCGGACGGCCTCGCGATCGCCTGCGAAGACGCTGTGCTCAGCGCGCGTGCCCGCGGCGCTCGCCCACGCGATCCAAACCGTGCCGACGGGCTTGTCGGGCCGCTCTCCGTGAGGTCCGGCGATACCGCTGACTGCGACGGCCAACTCCGCGCCGCTGACTCTGCGCGCACCCTCGGCCATCGCGCGCACGACGGGCTCGCTGACGGCACCGTGCTCGGCGATGAGCTCGGGCGGCACGCCAACCGTCGCGGCCTTGGCGTCGTTCGCGTAGGTTACGAAACCCCAGCCGAACCAGGTCGAGCTGCCCGGGATATCCGTGAAGGTCTTGGCGAGCCAGCCGCCCGTGCACGACTCGGCGCTCGCGACGTGCCAGCCGCGCGCGCGCAAGGTTTCGCCGAGCTGGCGGGCGAGGCTTTCGAGTTCTTCGTCAGTCTGTACCACGGCTACCCAATACCTCCCGATAAACGTCCAGATTACCGCGCACCATGCGCGCAATCGAAAAAACCTGCTCGACCTTGGCTCTGCCCGCCTCGACGAGGTGGCTGCGCAACGCATGATCACTCAGCATCCGCTCCATGGCGGCGGCGAGCGCAGCCGAATCGTTCGGTCGGACGAGCAGGCCCGTGATGCCGTTCTCGACGATGTCCGGCACACCCCCGGCGGCTGCGGCCACGACCGGGACGCGCGCGGCCAGCGCCTCGAGCACGGCTACGCCGAGCCCCTCGCGATCGGCCGCATGCACGAGGAGATCGAGACCGGGCAGCAGCGCAGGCAGATCCTCCCGAAACCCCGCGAGCGTGACGCGCTCGGTAACACCGAGCGCGGCAATCTGCCGTTCGAGCTCGTTCGCCAGCGGGCCGGCGCCGAAACAGATCAGGCGTAGTCTCGGATGCGCGCCGACGAGATCCGCGACGCTCCTCAGGAGGGTCACGTGCCCCTTGCGCGGGATGAGTTGCGCCACGCAGCCGACGACGACGGCATCTGGCGGTAGGCCGAACGCCTCGACGAGACGTTCGCGTGCGCCATCGGCATGAAATCTTTCGGGGTCCACGGCGCTCGGCACGAGCACGAGCTTCGATGGCGCTTGCCCGAACCGCTCGGCGAGCTGCGCGCGAATGGCACTCGAGATCGCGATGACTCGTGCATAGTGGCGAAACTTGAACCGCGCCCACGCCACGGGCTCGCCGCTCTCGACGCGCCGCGTCAGAACGCCCGGCACACCGGCGCGGCGTGCCGCAAGGCCGCCATAGAGATCTGCGCCGCGGCGCGAGTGCACGTGCAGCAGATCGACGCCGAGCCCGCGCAGCATGCGCGTCAGCCGCAGGCACTGGCCAACGTCGAGGTCGCCGCCGAGCGGCAGCTCGATGATCTCGGCCGGCAGGGCGCAATGCGCAATCGCGCTGCCGCGCGCGCAGAGCAGCACGTTGTCGATGCCGAGCGCGTCGAGCCCCTCGATGAGATAGGTGACCTGGCGCGCGCCGCCGTACAGATGCCGCCCCGACTCCAAATGCAGAATGCGCATCGGCCGATCTTAACGGTGTTTGCCATAGGAGCTCACACGATCGGACGCTTACAATGGCGGCTTGCCGCGCCCGACGAAAAGAACAACGACTTGACCGAAGCCCACACACCGATGATGCGCCAATACCTGAGCCTCAAGGCTCAGCATGCGGACGCGCTGTTGTTCTACCGCATGGGCGATTTCTACGAGCTTTTCTACGATGACGCGCGCCGCGCGACCAAGCTCATCGATATTGCGCTCACGAGTCGCGGAGAATCGGCGGGTAAGCCCATTCCGATGGCCGGTGTGCCGGCGCATTCGGTCGACAACTACCTCGCGCGCCTCGTCCGGCTCGGCGAGTCGGTAGCGATCTGCGAGCAGATCGGCGATCCGCGAACGAGCAAGGGCCCCGTCGAGCGCCAGGTCGTGCGCGTCGTGACACCGGGCACGTTGACCGACGAAGCATTGCTCGATGCGAAACGCGCGAGCTACCTCGCCGCCGTCGCGACGACAGAGACCGGTGGCGCGTCCGGGCTTGCATGGCTCGATCTGGCAAGCGGCCGGTTCTGGGTCATGCGGCTCGAGAGCGAGGACGCGCTGCGCGCCGAGCTCGAACGTCTCAAGCCCGCGGAGTTGCTCATCGCCGAGGACGCGGCAGTCCCGGCCTGGCTCGCCGAGGCCTCCGCGGTACGCGAGCGGCCGCCGTGGCATTTCGATGCCGAGTCGGCTGCGAGCCTGTTACGCCGGCAATTCGGCACGCGCGACCTGTCCGGGTTCGACGTGACCGATGCGCCCGAAGCGATCGCCGCCGCGGGTGCTTTGCTGCAATTCGTCAACGATACGCAGCGCGCGTCCGTGCCGCACATTCGTGGGCTCACGCGTCAGCGGCGCGAGGACACCGTCATCATGGACGCGGCGACGCGGCGCAACCTGGAAATCGATACGAGCCTGGGCACGAACGAGGCCTACACGCTCGCCGGGCTCATGGATCGTTGCGCGACGCCGATGGGCAGCCGTCTGTTGCGAAGCTGGCTCAGTCAGCCGCTGCGCGATCGCCCGACGCTGCGGCTGCGCCAGGATGCCGTCGACGCGCTCGCACATTCGAGCGCGCTCGATGGGCTACGGGTCGAGCTCGAGGAGGTCGGCGACCTCGAGCGCGTGCTCGCGCGCCTCGCCCTGCGCTCGGCCAAGCCCCGCGATCTCGGGCGGCTGCGCGCGGCGCTGACACGACTGCCCGAGATCCGCACACCCGTGGCCGCCATGGACAACTCGCCGCGCCTTGCAGCGCTCGCAGCGGCTATCGCACCACACGAGGCCGAGCGAACCCTGCTCGAGCGCGCGCTCGTCAGCGAGCCGCCCGTGCTGATTCGCGACGGCGGCATTATCGCCGAAGGCTACGACAACGCACTCGACGAGCTTCGCGCGATCAGCGCCGATGCCAGCGACTATCTCGACGAGCTCGAGGCGCGGGAGCGCGCGCGCACGGGCCTGAGCACATTGAAGCTCGGCTACAACCGCGTGCACGGTTACTACATCGAGATCTCGCGCGCGCAGGCGAAGGGCGCGCCGGAGGAATACGTCCGCCGGCAGACACTCAAGGCGGCAGAGCGTTACATCACGCCCGAGCTCAAAGAGTTCGAGGACAAGGTGCTCGGCGCGCGCGAGCGTGCCCTCGCGCGCGAGCGTCAGCTCTACGAGGAACTGCTCGAGCTGCTCAACGAATCGCTCGCCTCAATGCAGCAAACGGCGGATGCGATTGCCGAGATCGACGTGCTCGCGGATCTTGCCGAGCGCGCCGCGGCGCTGAGCCTCGTCAGGCCCGACCTCGACGACATACCGCAGATTCGCTACACGGGCGGACGCCACCTCGGCGTCGAGCAGGCGCGCGCCGAGCCGTTCGTGCCCAACGACCTCACGCTCGACGACGAGCGGCGTTTGCTCGTGATCACGGGCCCGAACATGGGCGGCAAGTCGACGTACATGCGCCAGACGGCGCTTATCGTCATCCTCGCGCACATCGGTAGCTTCGTGCCGGCGGAATCGGCGACAATCGGTCCCGTCGATCGCATTTTCACGCGTATCGGCGCCGGTGACGACTTAACGGGCGGGCGCTCGACGTTCATGGTCGAGATGACCGAGACCGCGAATATACTGAATAACGCGACGCCACAGAGCCTCGTGCTCATGGACGAGATCGGCCGCGGCACGAGCACGTTCGACGGGCTCTCGCTGGCATGGGCCGCCGCACGCTTTATCGCCGAGCAGACGCTCGCGTTCACGCTGTTTGCGACGCACTACTTCGAGCTCACGAGCCTGGCAGAGGAACTGCCGGCCACGGCCAACGTGCATCTCGATGCGACCGAGCACGGTCAGGAGCTCATCTTTCTGCATAGCGTCAAAGAAGGCCCAGCGAACCAGAGCTACGGGCTGCATGTCGCGCGCCTCGCCGGCGTGCCGCACACGGTCATCGATGCCGCTCGGCGTTATCTCACGAGCCTCGAGCGCGAGCTCGAGGAGCTGCGCGATGCGGGACCCCAAGGTCAGTTGCCGCTCGCGGCACCGGCGCCTGGCGATCCGACCGGCGAGGCGATCCGGGCCGAGCTCGAATCCCTCGACGTCGACGCCTTGACGCCGCGCGAGGCGCTGGATCTGCTCTACGATCTGTCGCGGCGCGCGCGCTCGGAACCCGGATGATCGACCGAAACGTTATCGTGCTGCTCATCGCGGTGATGCTGCTCGTCGGTATCACGCTTCTGCCGGAGCCGGCGCCGTTGCAGCGTGGCGGTAGCCTCATCCCGCTGACGCCAGGCGGCAAGGCCTGTCTTGCGATCATGGCGTTCGCAGTCGTTCTGTGGGTGACCGAAGCGGTCTCGTTCGCAGTGACGTCGCTGCTCGTCGTCCTGCTCGTGCCGCTGCTGCAGCTCTCGACATACTCGGACGTCGTCCGCGCCGGGTTCGGTAGCCCGATCATCACGTTTTTCATCGGCGTGCTGCTGCTGTCGGCCGCGTTTACGAGATCGGGCCTCGGTACGCGGCTCGTCTATCAGATCCTGTACAGGCTCGGTACGCGCACGGATCTCGTCCTGCTCGGCGTGCTCGGCTCGGGCGTGGTGATCTCGTCGTGGGTCACCGACATGGCGGCAGCGGCCATTCTTTTGCCGGTCGGCGTCGGCTTGCTGCGCGATGTCGGCATGCGGCCGGGCGAGAGTAACTTCGGCCGCGCGCTCATGATTGCGACGGCATTCGGGCCGCTGATCGGCGGCATCGCAACGCCCGCGGGAACCGGCGCAAACCTCGTCGCGATCGCCCAGCTCAGGCAGCTCGCGAACGTGGATATCTCGTTCACCTACTGGATGTCTTACGGCGTGCCGGCGTCGCTGCTCATGCTACCGGTCTGCTGGCGTCTGCTGCTCTGGCTCTTTCCGCCCGAGGTCGACAGATTGCCGATCGGCGAGGCCGAGATCCGCGCGCGCCTGGACGAGCTCGGGCCGATGCGCCCGGCCGAGTGGCGCACGCTGCTCGTCTTCGCGGTCGTGATAACGACGTGGTTGTCGACGCCCTTTCTTTCCGAATGGACCGACGGCGCAATCGCACCACCGGTCGAGGCCGTCGCGCTCGCCGGCGGCCTGTCGCTGTTTTTTCCGGGCATGCGCGTGCTGTCCTGGAAAGAGGCGGAAGCCGACGTTAACTGGGGCGGCATCATGTTGATCGTCGCGGGCCTGTCGCTCGGCCTTGCCGTCTTTGAAACCGGCGCTGCGCGATGGCTGGCCTGGATCCTGCTCGGCGAGATCACGGTCGTGCCCACGCTCTTACAGCCGTTCGTGATCGTGCTCGCGGTCGCAGCATTACATATGATGTTTTCGAGCAATACGGTAACGGCCAGCATCATCATGCCGATTCTCGTTGCGCTGGCGCTGGATCTCGGCGTCGACGCCTGGTCGATCGCCGCACCGGCGGCCTTCACGTCATCCCTGGCGTTTATTCTCGTCAGCGAAGGGCCAACGACTATAATTCCTTATTCGGCGGGTTATTTTTCGATCCGAGAGATGGCCAAGGCAGGTATTTGGATGACACTGTTCGCGGCGGTCTGCGTCGCCGCCTCGGTAGCATTGAACGTCTTCTTGCGATCCTGATAGGGTCGGACCTCATGACTCAAGAGCAGCAAACGACCACCACCGCATTCGATGTCGTCCCGACCGGCGCCGCATTGGGCGCCGAAGTCGTCGGACTCGATCTTCGCGATGTCGATGCGGCACTGTTTCCGGCGCTTCGCAGGATCTGGGTCGAGCACGAGGTCCTGTTGTTTCGCAACCAGAATCTGACGGACGGAGATCTCGTTCGATTCAGCCGCTACATGGGCGAGCTCGAACACGCACCGATCCAGGAGAGCGGTCGGCGCTTCGTCGAAGGCTATCCGGAGCTCTACGTCGTCTCCAACGTCATCGAGAACGGCGTGCCCATCGGCAGTCTCGGTGCAGGTGAGGCCGTCTGGCACACGGACATGTCCTACCTTCCCGATCCGCCGATCGCGAGCCTGCTCTATGCGCTCGAAATTCCCGCCGAAGGCGGGGAGACCGCATTTTGCACGATGACGGGCGCTTATGCGGCGATGCCGGAGCAGCTGAAAGCGCGCGTTCGAGGCCTGCGCGTCAAGCACGACGGGACCTACAACAGCGGCGGCTACGTCAGAGCCGGTGTCGTTCCGGATGACGATCCCCGCACGGCGCCCGGGACGGTGCATCCGCTCGTATGCCTGCATCCCGAATCGAACAAGAAGGCGCTTTACCTCGGCCGGCGTCGCAATGCCTACATCGAAGGCTTCTCGCTCGAGGAGTCGACGGCCTTGCTCGATGAGATCTGGGCCTTCGCGACCCGTGAAGAGTTCACGTGGGAACACAGCTGGCGCCAGGGCGACGTGGTCCTCTGGGACAACCGCTCGACGATGCATCGGCGCAACGCCTTCGATCCGGACTCGCGGCGCATCCTGCACCGTACACAGATCAAAGGCGACACTGCACCGATCGCCGCAACCTGAGCCGTCGCGAGCGTCTGCTGCGCGGCGAGCGCCCGATCGATCGCCCGTCCTCTCTCGTTAGCGACGGTCGAAGCGGCCATTGCGCAGGAATGCGACAACCTCGTCGGCAACGGCCCGCGACCACAGCATCGACAAGTGCGTGACCGGCAGCACGAGATGTTCCGTTGCTCCGGGTAGTCGTGTCTCGGCGACCGTGACCGTGCCGTCGTTGGGCTTCGGTAGCGGCCCGAGCAAACGGCCCATGCCCCACGCACGATCACCGGCGATCACACCGAGCTCGCGCACGCCGTCCCAGCTCCGCCCGGCCGCCTCCTCGCCGGCCTGCGCCATCGCCCGGCCGAGCAGATAGCGGCCGCCCGGCAATCGGC
>JBFJXA010000049.1:0-12824 GCA_041623375.1 Gammaproteobacteria bacterium
CGGGCGCTCGTCGAGCAGACGCTCGATGCACTGTCTCCTCAAGACCCGTACGTCACGCCGGACGAGTCGAGGCTACAGATCATTCTCGACAAACGCCGCGCGCGCGCTGCTGAGCTTCTGGCCGAGCTCGGGATCGAGCCGATGGACGCAGGCACGGCCGAAGACGTTGCGGCCAACGTCAAATCGCTCCTGGCGGACTCGCTAGGCATCGCGACGCTGCGACGTACGAGCCTGGGACGGCTGCTCGATATCGGCACGGGAACGGGCACGATGCTGCACATGCTCGCGCCATTCGCCGAGCACGTTGTCGCAGTCGATCACTCCCGCGACATGCGTCTCGTGGCGCGCACGAGCGCCCTCGCCGACGGACTGGCGAACTGCACTGTCCAGGATGGAGACATGTACGCGCTGGGCTTTCCCGACCGCGCAATCGACACGGTCACGATGGACCGGATCCTCGGGGTCGCAGGACGCACCCGCGAAGCCGTCGCGGAAGCCGCGCGTGTGCTCAGGGGCGGCGGACATCTGCTCGTCGTCGAGACGAGTCTTTCCGGCGTCGACGAGCGGATTCTCGTCGACTGGCTTCGCGCCGCGGATCTGGCCCGCGTCGAGATCCGGCACAGCACAGACGGACTCGCGTTCATCGCGTTAGCGCAAAAGCCCGAAGCGGCGCAGACGGACTGAGACGCGATTATGACGCAGCCGATCTCATTCGAATTCTTCCCGCCGGCGACGCCGAAGATGGAGGCGACGCTGTGGCAGTCCGTGCAGGCGCTCGCGCCGTTGCGCCCGCGTTTCGTATCCGTCACGTACGGCGCCGACGGCTCGACGCGCGATCGCACGCATCGAATCGTGCAGCGCATACAGCGCGAGACCGATCTGACGTGCGCACCGCACCTGACCTGCATCGGCGCAAGCTGCGAGGAGGTGTTGGGTCTAGCCGAGATCTACTGGCAAGACGGAATTCGTCATCTCGTGGCGTTGCGCGGCGATCCGCCCAAGGACGCTGACGGCTACACGCCGCGCAAGGACGGCTTCGCATATGCCGTTGACCTCGTGGCAGGACTCGCAGACGTCGGGACCTTCGAGATCTCGGTTGCGGCCTACCCGGAGGTGCATCCGGAAGCGCCCGACGCAGACTTCGACCTCGCGAATTTGCAGCACAAGATCGAGGCCGGCGCAACGCGCGCAATTACGCAGTTCTTCTTCGATACGGACACGTTCCTGCGATTCCGCGACCGTTGCGTTGGCCGAGGGATCGACGTGCCGATCGTGCCCGGCATCCTGCCGATCGCGAATTTCACACGAATGCTCAAATTCGCCGCCACGTGCGGCGCGACCGTGCCGGATTGGCTGCACGAGCGTTTTGCGGCCCACGCGGACGATCCCAGCGCGCAGCGCGATATCGCGGCGCAGACGTCGATCGAGCAAGTCACGGCGTTACGCGATCACGGCGTCGAGGATTTTCATTTTTATACGCTGAACCGTGCAGAGCTCACGATCGAGATCTGCGCCGCGCTCGGGATCGAGCCCGATGGAGAAACGGATGTCGCCTGATTCACGCGCGCAACTCGACGCACTCATCAACTCGCGCATCGCCGTGCTCGACGGGGCGATGGGCACGAGCATCCAGGACTTAGGGCTCGATGAGGCGGACTTTCGCGGCGAACGTTTCGCCGACTGGCCGCAGCCGCTCAAGGGCAACAACGATCTGCTCGTGATTACACAGCCGGCGCAGATGGCAGCCATTCACCGCAGTTTTCTCGAAGCCGGCGCTGACATCATCTGCACGAACACGTTCAACTCGAACGCGCCGTCGCAAGGCGATTACGGCATGGCCGAGCTCGTCGGCGAGCTCAACGCGGCGGCCGCACGCGTGGCTCGAGACGTCGCCGACGAGGTGAGTGCGGCGAGTGGCGTCCCGCGTTTCGTCGCCGGCGTGCTCGGCCCGACCAATCGCACGTGCTCGCTGTCGCCTGACGTCAGCGATCCCGGCGCGCGCAATATCACGTTCGAGGCGCTGACCGCGACCTATACGGAAGCGGCGTCTGCACTCATCGACGGCGGCGTCGATCTGATTCTCGTCGAGACGATCTTCGACACGCTCAACGCCAAAGCTGCGATCGTTGCGCTCGAGGAGCTGTTCGAGGCACGCGGCGCACGCGTGCCGGTCATGATCTCCGGCACAATTACAGACGCCTCGGGCCGGACGCTGTCGGGACAGACGCTCGAAGCGTTCTATAACTCCATCCGCCATGCGCAGCCGTTCGCGATCGGGCTCAACTGCGCGCTCGGCGCCGACGATCTGCGCCCTTATATAGAGGAGTTGGCAAAAATTGCCGGCACCTGGGTCAGCATTCATCCCAATGCGGGCTTACCTAACGAGTTCGGCGAGTACGACGACACGCCCGAGCATATGGCAGAGGTGCTCGGTGACTTCGCGGCGCAGGGCTGGCTCAACATCGTCGGCGGTTGCTGCGGCACGACGCCCGATCACATTCGCGCGATCGCCCGAGCGGTCGCCGCCAGTTCGCCGCGCGCCAGGGTCGAGCCGCCGCCGTACACCCGGCTCGCGGGCCTCGAAGCCTGCAACATCGGCCCCGATAGCCTGTTCGTCAACGTCGGCGAGCGCTGCAACGTCACCGGATCCGCGCGCTTTCGCAAGCTCATCGAGGCGGACGACTACGAGCGGGCACTCGACGTCGCACGTGATCAGGTCGCCGATGGCGCGCAGATCATCGACGTGAATATGGACGAGGGCATGCTCGACTCGGCCGCTGCCATGGAGCGCTTCCTCAAGCTCATCGCGGCCGAGCCCGACATTGCGCGTGTGCCGATCATGCTCGACTCGTCGAAGTGGAGCGTCATTCGTGCCGGACTCGAGTGTGTCCAGGGCAAGGCCATCGTCAACTCGATTAGTCTCAAGGAAGGCGAGGGTCCGTTCCTCGAACAGGCGCGCGAGGCGCTGCGTTTTGGTGCTGCCGTCATCGTCATGGCCTTCGACGAGCAGGGCCAGGCCGATAGCGTCGAACGCAAGGTTGGAATTTGCGAGCGCTCGTATAAGCTGCTCCGCGAAGAAGTCGGATTCGCCCCCGAAGACATCATTTTCGACCCGAATATCTTTGCCGTAGCGACCGGCATTGCCGAGCACGACGGCTACGGTGTCGCCTTCATCGAGGCGACGCGGCAGATCAAGGCGCGTTTACCGGGTGCGCTCGTCAGCGGCGGTGTCAGCAACGTGTCGTTCTCGTTCCGCGGCAACAACCCCGTGCGCGAGGCCATGCACTCGGTGTTTCTCTATCATGCCATTACTGCCGGCATGGACTTAGGAATAGTCAACGCCGGCCAGCTCGCCGTTTACGCGGACATGCCGACGGCACTACGCGATGCGGTCGAGGACGTGATCCTGAACCGCCGCGCAGACGGGACGGATCGCCTGCTCGAGATCGCGGAGTCCTATCGTGGCGGCGGCTCGACGGGTAATGCGAAGGCCGCCCAGGAGTGGCGTGAATGGCCGATCGAGAAGCGCCTCGAGCACGCGCTCGTGCAGGGCATCGACGCACACATCGTCGCGGACACGGAGATCGCGCGCCAGGCGGCCGACCACCCGCTCAGCGTCATCGAAGGCCCGCTCATGGACGGCATGAACGTCGTCGGCGATCTGTTCGCGAGCGGTAAGATGTTTCTGCCACAGGTCGTGAAGTCCGCGCGGGTCATGAAAAAGGCCGTCGCGCACCTCGTCCCGTACATTCAGGAGCAGCAGGGATCGGGCACGGCGAAGGCCAAGATCGTGCTCGCAACCGTAAAAGGCGATGTCCACGATATCGGCAAGAATATCGTCGGGGTTGTGCTTCAGTGTAATAATTTCGAGGTCATCGACCTCGGCGTCATGGTACCGGCAACGAAGATCCTCGAGACGGCGCGCGAAACTGGCGCACAGATCATCGGCCTGTCGGGCCTGATCACACCGTCGCTCGATGAGATGGTCCATGTCGCTTCTGAGATGCAGCGACAGGACTTCGAAATCCCGCTGCTGATCGGCGGCGCAACGACGTCGCCCGCGCACACGAGCGTCAAGATCGACCCCGCGTACTCGGGGCCGGTCGTCTACGTCAAAGACGCTTCGCGTTCGGTCAGCGTGATGCAGTCGTTGATCGGCGCCGATCACGATAACTTCGTCGCCAAGACCGAGACCGAGCATGCCCAGCGCCGCACACGCCATGCCGGCAAGCGCAGCCGTGGGCCGGAGCTCGCGCTGGACGAGGCGCGCGCGAACAAGGCCGATCTGGACTGGTCGAGCTATGCGCCGCCGCGGCCTGCGAACGTGGGTGTCGAGCGATTCGACAGCTATCCGCTCGAGGATCTCGTCGAGACCATGGACTGGATGCCGTTCTTCAATGCCTGGGAGTTCAGCGGCAAGTTTCCCGAGATTCTCGACGATCCGAAGGCCGGGTCTGCGGCGCGATCGCTCTACGACGATGCGCGACGTATGCTCGATACGGTGCTCGAGGAGCGCTGGCTCAGCGCCGCCGGCGTCATCGGATTCTTCCGCGCGAACTCCATCGGCGACGACATCGAGCTCTACGCCGACGACGCCCGCTCGATCTCACTGGCACGGCTGCACCATTTGCGGCAACAGCGCCGCAAGCGCGACGATTTGAGCAACGACTGCCTGGCCGATTTCGTCGCGCCGGCCGGGACGGCCGAGGACTATCTCGGTGCGTTTGCCGTCACGGCCGGCATCGGCCTCGACGAGCACGTCGCGCGCCTCGAAGCCGCGCACGACGACTACTCGGCCATCATGCTCAAGGCGCTCGCGGATCGACTCGCCGAAGCCTTTGCGGAGCGCTTGCATCAGCGCGTGCGCACCGAGCTCTGGGGCTACGCGTCGGATGAGGATCTCGACAACGCGGCGCTGATCGCCGAGCAGTATCGCGGCATTCGCCCGGCGCCGGGCTACCCCGCCTGCCCCGACCACACCGAGAAAGCGACGCTCTGGCAGCTGCTCGACGTCGAGCGTGCGGCCGGCATCAGTCTGACGGAGAGCTTTGCGATGCTGCCGACGGCCGCTGTCAGCGGCTGGTATTTCGCACATCCCGAGGCTCGCTATTTCGCCGTAGGCAAGATCGGTCAGGATCAGGCCGAGGACTACGCGAGCCGCAAGGGTTGGCGGCTGGGGATGGCCGAACGCTGGCTTGCGCCAAACCTCGGATACGATGCGCGAGCGGCCTGACCAGCCGCTAATGCGCAGCCGCTCGATAATCGGCTGAAGCGCCCCGCTGCTGCAGCGCTGCAGCGCGTCGGCGAGCCGCTACAGGATCGCGCGAATCGCTTCGAGACGTTTGCGATTCGCGCCCCAGTCGGAGCGGCCGACGCGCGATGCGGACCGGACTGCAATCTCGGCGGCTTCGGGTCGTTGGTGAAACTCCACGTCGTCGACGAAACGCCAGAAACCGGTCGTGAACGTAAAGTGGGCGTAGTCGTCGCGTTGCTCGATCAGCGCGGCGCCAGGCATGCGCTCGACCGTCTCGACGAGACTCGCCCACTTCGACCCGGCAGGATCGGATATCGGCGCTATGTGGTGATCGCCACCGGCCGGCGCGTCGCTCGAGACACAGTTCGGTGTCGGCGGACACGCAACGAGCCGGCCATCGACAATGCCCACGTTGGCGGACATAGTGCGGCTGTCGGCGCCGAGCTTGAGCATCAAGCCGACGGCCAATACCACCAATACGAGCAGCACCGCTGCGAGCCCGATCAACATCGTTCTTCTCACCTTCCACTGTCCATTTGACGATCACCGTCGTCAGACATGATTTTCTAATATGCGCCACCCGAATGGAAAATTCATGTCGCTGCGGTATATCCTCGGCAGCGTCTATCGTCCGTAGCCGATCATGAGCTTAGCCGTACTGATCAACGTCTTCGTCATCGCCGCGTGCGTCCTCGCGCTGTTTCGACTGACACGCACAGGGATGGAGCTGTCACGCCGTGTGCTCGTCGCGCTCGTTGCCGGCGCCGCCGTCGGCGTGGTTTTTCAAGCGATCTACGCCGCGGACGCGGAGACGATCGCCGCAACGCTTGCGTGGAGTAACGTCATCGGCGGCGGCTACGTCAGTCTGCTGCAAATGATCGTGATGCCGCTGATTCTCGTCTCGATGACGGCTGCGGTCGTGCGCATGGACGAGGCGGCGACACTCGGCAAGATCGGCGGACTCGTGATCGGGCTGCTGATCGTGACGACGATGATCGCGGCGCTCATCGGTATCGGCGTCGCGAACGTCTTCGGATTGACGGCAGACGGGCTCACCGAGGGTGCGCGGGAGCTCGCGACGGCCGAGATCCTGTCGGAACGCCAGGCGAGCCTCGCCGACATGACCCTCGCCGAGATGCTCCTGAGCTTCATCCCGCAAAATATCTTCAACGACCTGACCGGCGCGCGCCCGACGTCGATCATCGCCGTGGTCGTGTTCGGTATCCTGCTCGGTATCGCTGGCCTGCATCTGACGCGCGACGATCCTGCGCGCGGTGCGGCGTTTCGCTCGTTCGTCGAGACAGCGCAGGCCGTCGTGCTCAAGCTCGTCAGAATGGTGATCGCGTTGACCCCTTATGGTGTCTTCGCGTTGATGTTGAGAGTCTCGGCGAGCTCCAGCGCCGAGGATATCCTGAACCTGCTGAGCTTCGTCGTCGCTTCCTATCTCGCGATCGTCGTCATGTTCGCCGTGCATGCGTTAATCATCGCGGCTGCGGGCACGCGTCCGGCGAGCTACTTCAAGAAGGCCTGGCCCGTGCTCGCGTTTGCGTTCACGTCGAGAAGCTCGGCCGCGACGATACCGCTGAACGTCGAGACGCAGATCAAGGAGCTCGACGTTGCCGCGCCGATCGCGAACCTCTCCGCATCGTTCGGCGCCACGATCGGGCAAAACGGCTGCGCCGGCATTTACCCCGCGATGTTGGCCGTCATGATCGCACCGTCGATGG
The DNA here is from genome assembly GCA_041623375.1 of Gammaproteobacteria bacterium. Lineage (GTDB taxonomy): Bacteria > Pseudomonadota > Gammaproteobacteria > Steroidobacterales > Rariloculaceae > JAHEEM01. Next base: position 6,982 of record JBFJXA010000049.1, read on the forward strand.
GCGTCAATCCGATGGACCCGATGTTCATCGCAACGCTCGTCGGCATCGTCGCAATCAGCTCGTTCGGCGTCGCGGGTATCGGCGGCGGCGCGACCCTGGCGGCGCTGATCGTCCTGCCGGCGCTCGGCTTTCCAATCGCTCTCGTCGCTCTGTTGATCTCGATCGAGCCACTCATAGACATGGCGCGCACCGCGCTCAACGTCAGTGGGTCGATGACGGCCGGTATCGTAACGAGCCGCGTCCTAGGCATGCGAGAGACACCCACGCTTGGGGACGCGACCGGCGCGGGTCTGCAAACCTGATCGGCTACAGTCAGCGTTTCGCGCTGCTGCTAGTCCAATGCCGCGAGCACGCGCTCGGCCCGCAGGCGACGCATCTGTCCGAGTATCCAGCGCTGGCGCTCACGGACGTACGCGGAAGGCTGATCGGCACGCAGGCGTTTTGGGTTCGGCAAGACGGCTGCGAGCAGCGCGGCCTGCGCGTCGCCCATTGTCGATGGCGATACCGCGAAAAAACGTCGGCTTGCGGCGCCGACGCCGAAAACGCCTGGTCCGAACTCAGCTACGTTAACGTAGACCTCCAGAATGCGCTGCTTCGGCCACGTCACTTCGATGAGCACGGTGAAGTACGCCTCGATACCCTTGCGCACGAAGCTTCTGCCGTTCCACAGAAACAGATTCTTTGCGACCTGCTGGGAAATCGTCGACGCGCCGCGCAACCGTCTGCCGTTCTGGCTGTCATCGATCGCATCGCGAATCGACTCGATGTCGAAGCCGAAATGGGAGGGAAACTTCTGATCCTCGGAGGCGATGACGGCAAGCGGCAAGCTCGAGCCGATGGCGGCCCAATCGACCCATTCGTAGTCGAGATCCGCCCGTGCATCCGGGTCGAGCAACATGAACGCCGTCGTCGGCGGTGCCACCCACCGCAACGCGAGCACGGGCAGCCAACTCAGCCCTAGGAGGCCGACGACTACCACGGCGGCCAAACGCAGCAGACGCCGCCGCCTTTTCTTGCCGCTACGCTTTCGTCGCCACGAGCGCATTCGGAAAGTGTATCAGTCTACGGCGCCGAGTCTGAGTTAGCGGGTGTGAAGGGCTTTAGACAATGCGTCCTGCTGCCGATGGCGCCACCAATAGTACGGTCCCAGCACGAGAACGAGAGGAACCAGAAGACGGAAAACGCGAATCGAGAAAACGCGGTCCATCGTGAATCCAATGCCCGCGCCCAGCTCTCCGAGCTGATCCGGTGCGGGGGGAGGAACGACCATCAGGTCGTAGCAAAAACCCAGGAACAGGACGAGAAACACGCCGATCGTCGGCCACAGCATCGACGCATCTCTTTTAGCGGCAAAAACACACAATCCGCCTGCGAAAACAACTGGTAGCACGTAAACCATCCCCACGCGCCAGATCTCGAGCAACGTGCGTGCCCACCATTGATCGAACAGGACGTTGGCGAAAGCCGCGGGACTCAGGCCCGAGCTGCTCTCCGCGAAAACGATTAAGCCGACAACGCCCAATGTCGATCCGACGACGGTTAACGCCAACGCGATAACGGGAAGAATCCCGTATACGGCCCAGGGCCAACGATACGCCCAGGACTGCAGCTCGGGACGGGCCAGCGCTTCCTCGATGATCAGCGCAGGGTCGCCGAGCTGCTCGAGAGCCCGAGCTGCTGCTTCAGTCCGCGGCAGTCCTTCCGACAAAGCCTTCTGCTCGAGGTCCGAGAAATGATGTCGCAACTCCTTGATCGTGCGCTCGACGTGCTTTGGAGCGACACCTCCCAGCAAAAGACGCCTTCTCAGTCTGCGAAAGTCCAGGTCATGCATGGCCAGCACCTCCAAAAACTGCGTCGATTCCCGAGCTCAGTCGCTGCCACTCTTCGTGCAGCGCGCCCAGGCGGCGCTTCCCCTTGGCGGTAATGCCGTAGTAGATCCGCTTGCGGCCGTTCGTCTCTTTTTCCTTCGATCGCAGGGCGCCCTGCGCTTCCAGCGCGTGCAACACCGGATAGACGACACCTTCTGCGAGAGAGATCTCATCTCTCGAGGTCAGGCGAATTGCCCGTACCAACTCATAGCCATACATCTCGCGTTGCGAGAGGAGTCGAAGGACGAGAAGCTCCGGCACGCCGCTCATGAAGGGAGGATTTGGTTTAGGCACCCGATATTCCAAATACCTAGTGACACTAGGTAGTATACCTAGTTACACTAAGTATGCAATTCGAGTGCGGCGGACGCTCCGAGCCAATCGGCTCGGAGAAAGCTTGTTTCTAGCGCCCCGGCTGCTGACGGTACTCGGCGAGCCGCGTCTTTATGTATCTCAATCGCTCTCCGAGCTGGCCGTTTCCGCCGCCTACTTCCGTACCGTCGGGCTGCGTGATGAACGTCCACTCGATGAGGTTCTGCCCGGTTCGTGAGGGCCGTCCCAGAATGCGAATGCGGTCTCCGGGCTTGAATTCATCGTCCGTCCAACCTGCGCGCCGGAGATTAATGATGCTGTCTCCTTCCGCCATCCACGATTCTGTTTCGCCCTGATCGTTCGTCACGTCGAAGTAGATACGCGAATGCGGATTCACGCCGCGAAACTCGGTCACGACACCCTCGATCTCGACTCGCTCATCGACGATGTAGTGAGCCGCAGGATTGTGGTGAGCTGCAACGGGCATCGACGCCAACAACGCACCAAGAACAACTGTCACGTGCTTATCTAACATGTTCGTATCCTCAACTCAGAATTGCCCGGAGATCGATTCGCATGGAGCATCGAGCAAATCGACGTCGGGTGTGAAAATCCGGGTGCGCTCGAGCACTAGTGGCTCACGAAACATCACCGGGTCCGTCAGAATGAACTGCATGTGCAACCGACGACCGTCCTCACTGAGCGTGTAACGCTCGATGCTGCTCGCGTCGTCGGCATTATGAATATTCAGGCCATCCTCTGCGACGTTGGCGGCGACGTTGACGGTCTCCACGACCAAGGTCGAGCCTTCGTACCAGCCAATCGAGTGACCCAGCGGGCTGGATGGCTCGTCGTCCGGATGACCGCGGCCATCCATATAGATAATGCGGTCCGACGCCATATCTTCCGTCCGTATTACGATGCGCTCCTCGTTCTGTTCGACCCGCACGGGGTCGTTGTGCAGAATGGTTCGGAACGCGCCGAAATACTCACATTGTATGGACGGGTCGTCGGCGTGGTCGTAGGCCGACACGTACTCTCTCGCGACGTCGGTAAACAGATTCCGAATTGCCGTCTGGTTGTGGTCCCTGAGCGCCTGCTGAATCTCCTCGGCCGAGAGATGGTCGTTCTCCGGGCGCAGGAGCTCCTCGAGCAATTCGTACGTTTCCGGCGTGCAGTTACAGGCGAACAGGTCCGCGATCGTCCAATCCGGATGCTCGATGGCGGTCACCGTGGTGCTCCATATCCCCGCAAGGGATGGGACGGCTTCCTGCGCTACACTGACCCGAGCAGTCATCAATAGGCATACACCGATTACCATGCCCAGGATCGCGTGGGCGCCGGGCCTCCGCATCCCGATCGACTGCCGCGCAACGAGGCTCCGACGCCTCGACTCCGCCCAGATTAGTGCCATGGCCTTCCCCCTTATTCTAATGAGCTAGAGCTTCTTGGGATTTTACCGATTTCGAACGCGCTGGTGGCCTCAAAATGGATAAAACCCGGACGTCTGAACGTCCGCTTCTCGCCATAATCTGGCACTGCCGCCTCAGATACTCCGAGGAAAGTTACGCCAAGTCATCACATTTTCCCAGCGACCGCCGCAATTGCTGCACCCGTGATGCCAGCTCGAATTGCCTCGAGTATGGGATCGACGATAGCGATGGTTAACGTGTGGACGTTCATAATTCCGAGCAACATGAAATCAGCCGTAAGCCAAACTAAAACTCCGACAATTGCACCGACCTTGAGGCCGTTGCCAATTGTCGGTCCGCCAGATCGCGTGCCCAAAGCCAACGCAATAAGCGCCGTGTAGGCTGCGGTGCCCACTATAACAGCCCATAATAGTGGTGTATCTCGCATCACGCCTGTAGCCGATCCCATGTTGGCTGCAAAAAAGTCCGCGAATAGAATGTCCCAGATGACGTACCCCACAATCATCGCGACTAACGTACCAGTGATTATGCCGACAGTAAGTTGCTTGACATTCATCTCTCATCCCCTCCAACACGAGTTACGATCATTTTTCTTCTGACACTACACAAAAACGGCCCAACCGACAGCATCTTTCGGCGATTCGCGGCTCCTCTACTTACTCTCGAGAATATATCACCGAGACATCTTTTTTACTCCCCGGGCGCGGACATCCCCGGCCAGCTTCAGTCTTCGTCGTTGCGGATCGGAAACCAGCGGCCCGATGCAAAGGATCCGGCGTCGCAGTATAGTCATGGGATCAACCTACGCTGCGCCATCAAAGCTAAAAACGAAAGAGGTAACCGATGCGCAAAGGAACACTCTCTCTAGCCCTGCTGATCGGTAGTGTCTGGGGGCTGACCCAGTCCGTACAGGCGCAACAGTACCAGGGCCTCGGCTCGGGCGAGGATCTGCCACGGCACGAGATCACGCATCTGACGGGCGACCTCTACCGATTCAGGCAAATTCGGGATTTCGGCCTGTTCGCCGTCACGCCCGATGGGATTATCGTCGTGGATCCGATGAACACCGAGATGGCGACGTGGCTCAAGGCAGAGCTCGATGAACGATTCGGACTCCCCGTGCGGTATGTGATCTACAGCCATCATCACAACGATCACGCGAGCGGCGGCGAGGTTTTCGCGGACACGGCCACATACGTCGGCCACGAGAACATGCGTAAAAACATGCAACCCCCCGCCGCTGACGCGCCCCTGAACCCGCGCCAGCGACTCTGGGATGCGAACGGCGACGGCCTCATTCAGCTGGACGAAGCGATTGGAACTCCGCACCACGCAGAGTTTGATTTCTTAGACGCTAATGCAGACAGAGGCTTGAGCCACGCAGAAATGTGGATGCGTCGCTCGGGCGGCGATCAGGTGCCGCCCGACATCTACTATTCGGACAAGGCATCGATCACCCTGGGCGGGAAGACCGTCGAGCTTTACTATACGGGACGCAACCACACCGACGATACGACCGATGTGCTGTTCCCGGATGAGCGGGTGCTCCACACGGTCGACTACTTAACCCCAAAGCGTCCGCCGGCCTACGACCTATACGGCAGCTTCATCCCGGACTGGCTCGAGTCGCTGCGACGCGTCGAGCAGCTCGACTTCAATATCATCTCGCCAGGCCACGAGCTGCCGGGCACGAAGGCCGACGCCGTCGAGCAGCGACGCTACATGGAGGATCTCATCGCTGCGGTATCGGCGGGAATCGCGGCCGGGCTGACCGAGGAGGAGCTCGTCGATACGGTTCTCATGGAGGACTACGATCACATGATCGAATTCGAAGATCATCGACCCGGGAACGTGGTCGGCGTCTACCAAACGCTGATTGCTTATCAATAACTCGGCTCGAAGCACGATTGCGGCGCCGGCATCATCGGTGAACGAAGTCGGCCACTCGTAGTTCGACAGTCGTCGCAACGGTCTCAGTCAATTGAAGACTGTCCTCGCCTTCGATGTTTATGGAACGCTGATCGACACCGCCGGTGTCGTCGCCAGGTTGCGTGAGCTCGTCGGGACTACGGCAGAGAACTTTTCGCGGACATGGAGAGATAAACAGCTCGAATACTCGTTTCGACGAGGTCTCATGCGGCGGTACGAGGATTTCGCCATTTGCACGCGCGATGCGCTCGAATATACATGTACGCACTTTGGTGCGGCACTGACGCAAGCCAGCAAGGAC
>JBFJXA010000050.1:0-12610 GCA_041623375.1 Gammaproteobacteria bacterium
CAGCTCGAGACGTAGAGCGTTTCCAGGCCGCGCCGAAAGAAAGCCGGCAGAAACTGGATGGCGGCAAGCGCGAGCGAAACGAATATGACGACGTCGACGGAGAGCGGAAACTCTGCCCACTCGAGTGGCTGGCTGACGCCGGCGAGCACGAGGATCCAGCCCGGGATCATGACCGCGAAGTTCCAAATGCCGAACACAAGCCAGCCCAATCGCCGGCTCGTTACGGCCTGACCGGTCAGCACGGGCACAGCGTGATAGAGAAAGGCAAGGAACGCGTTGCCGAGCCAGCCGAACATGACGCCCTGGGTGTGCGCATAACGCAGCCGGCCCCAGCCGAGCGGCAGGACGCTGCCGGTCAGATCGGGGAGAAAGAACTGCAGAGAGACGATGAGGCCGAAGGTGACGGCGATGAGCAGCGCGATCAACGCCGCGATACCGTGAGCGGCGACGAGCAAAGTATCGACGCGGGTATCGATAGCGCGTTCGGCCGTTTCCGACATCGTCATTCCTTGAGGCGGCGCGCGCGACTCGCGGCCGTGTACATCTGGCGCCGTCTAGTCTAACGAAATCGGGGAGAGCGACGCGAGGCTTTATTCAGACAGGCCCATTGCACGCAGCAGCTCGTGGCTCAGGAAGCCATCGGGGACGAGCCCGAGGTCGCGCTGCAGTGCGCGGAGTGCTGCGCGTGAGCGCGACCCGAAAATGCCGTCGGCCGTGCCGCCGTCATAACCGCTGCGCACGAGATACTCCTGGACGCGCACGACATCGTCGCGGCTGATCGGTCCGTCCTCGAACGGCGGATTCGTGAGCGGACCGGCGCCCGCGATGCGGTCGGCGAGATGCCCGACCGTGAGCGCAAAGTACTCCGACCGGTTCCAGCGCATGATGACGTCGAAGTTGTCGTAGATGACGAAGGCCGGACCACGTTGACCCGATGGGATTACGACCGCCGCCTGTATGTCGAGGTCCGCCAGCGGTCGACCAGCAACATCGGTAATCCCGATGTCACGCCAGAAGCGAAGCTCCCGGCGCTCTCCGGCGCCGGAGAGCGCGTAGTCGAAGCCCTCGGGAAGCAAAACCTCGCGGCCCCAGCGATAGCCGCTCTGCCACCCGATGTTGCGCAGAAAGTTCGCTGCGGAGGTCAATGCATCGGCTGTGCTGTTCCAGAGGTCCACGCGGCCGTCACCGTCGCCGTCGACGGCATGGCGAAGGTAGCTACTGGGCATGAACTGCGTCTGGCCCATGGCGCCGGCCCACGAGCCGCGCATGACGTTGGGCTCGACGTCGCCGCGATCGACGATCTCCAGCGCGTTGACGAACTGCTCCGTGAAGAACTCGCTGCGTCGCGCATCGCACGCGAGTGTCGAGAGCGAATCGAATACGGGCACGTTGCCGAGATAGCGTCCGTAGTTCGTCTCCAGGCCCCAGAACGAAACGATGTAATGCCCGGGCACGCCGTATCGCTGCGTGAGCTCGTTCAGCAGAGCGCGATGCTCGGCGTAGAGCGCGCGGCCCTGCGTGATGCGCTCGTTCGTCGCGCGCCGACCGAGGTAGTCGGCAAAGGTCGCAAGAAACTCCGGCTGGTTGCGGTCGGCTCGAATGACCGATTCTCGCGGCTCGACGTTCGGAAGGATGCTCTCGATCGTGCCGGCGCTGATGCCGCTTTCGAGCGCCGTGCGCTCGAGCCGCGCGAGGCACCGCGAGAAGTCCGTCTGCGCGTGTGCGGGCAGCGCCGCTATCAACAGTGCGAGCGTGCCAGCGAGTCCGGTTGTTGTGGTCGTAGTTCGCATGATCTCAGCGCACCTGTGGCGTCTCAGCCTAGCAAGCCGCAGCGCCGACCGCCAGACTCGCGTGACTGCCGCAATTCGGCGCATCGTCCGGCCGAATGCGACGCAGTTCACAGTTTGCCCGATCCGGGACGCGCCCGGCCTGCGTGACTGTAATTCCGAGGCTCGATGGCCGGTCGTCTGCGGCGTGCGTCAACGAACGAATCGCCGAAGGTGGCGTAAGTTGGACCGCAGGGTACGGAGAGATCATGGCGACCGCAGATGTAAAGCTCAAAGTAGACGAGTCAAACAGGATCGTCTTCGCGCACTCACCCGGAAGCGCTGCATGGTTCACGCTCATTAGCCTCGGGTTCACCTGGGGCTGCTGGACATTCATTCCTGCCGAGGAGGGCTTCGTACGATCGGTCTTCGTCGGATTCTGCTCGCTGTTCGTCGCAGGCGGCGTGTTCGGAATATTTTGGCGCCACGAGCTCGACATCGATATTGATAGGCGCAGAGTCAAAGTGCGCCGCGGTTTCTGGCCCGCGCCCACCGAGCGCAATCGCCAACTCGACGACGCCGACGGCATCTGGCTCACGATGGAATACCGCTCGTCGGGCTCGAAGAGCAAGCGTAAAGTGCCGTGGTGGTTCGTCAGTCTGAAGTTCGCCGGAGACAAGAAAGGGACACGCATATTCGTCACGAGCGACGAGATTGAGGGCTACGCCAAGTGGGAGCACTTCGCCGAGCGGCTGAAGCTCGACGGCGTCGATGCGACGGGCGCGGAGCCTCAGCGCAAACGTTGGGAGTCGCTCGACGAGAAGCTCGTCTCAGCCGGCGGCGACGATCGGCCCGTGCGGGCGCCCGCGCCGCCGGCCGGGACACTCATCAGAACGCGATCCAATCGCGGCTGGAAGGAGGTTCTACTGCCGGCACGCGGATTCAACGGTGGGCTCGTGATCCTCGTGATCTTCGGCGGCGTGTTTGCGGCGTTCGGCCTCGCCGCTGCGGCTGCCGCGCTCGGGGTCCTCGACATGGAAGTCCAGGGAAGCGAAATCGCAATGGCGATCGTGCCGCCCGTGTTCGTGCTCGTGGGGCTCGGCATTATCTGGCTCAGTATCGTCGGCAGTTATAAGGAGACAATCGTCGGCGTCGTCGGCGGCGAGCTCTTCATCGAGGGGCAGGCGTTCGGCAGGCGCTCCGGCAGGCGCGCGATTCCGCTGGCAGACATCGAATCCGTCAGCGTCGCCGGTGACGTTCGGTCGCGCTCCCGCACGGGCGTGAAGGTCGAAGTCGGCGGCATGCGTCTCGGTAAGAAGACTTACCGAGACCGGGAAAACGAAATCGTCGTTCGCTCCGATCGGGAGATCCTGCGATTCGGCAGCTCATTACCGCAAGCCGACAGGGCCTGGCTCGCCGACGCGTGCCACTACGCGGCCGTCGAGGGTCGGTTTCCCTAGCGTGTTGCCTCGATCGACGAGTCTCAGCGATTGCCAGCCGGCCAGTCCCGCTGCATCTCGAGGAACGTGAACGAGGCAGACCACGTGATCATGACGAGGCCGGTCAGCGCCTCCATGCCGGTCATGAAGCGGATCGGGCCTACGGGGAAGACGTCGCCGAAACCGACCGTCGTATAGACCATGGCCGAGTAATACGCGTGATCGAGCAGGGTCTCGACCTCGACGGCGCCGGTTATCGATCCGTAGCCGTCGAATCGCAGCAACACGTAATAGCCGAACGCGAACAGCCAGATCTCCACGGTATGCGTGAAGAGGATCACGAGAATCAGGATGACGACGCGCCGGCGGCGGGCATGACTGACGGCCGGTAGAAAGCCGATGCACGCACGCAGGACCTCGTAGTGCAGTCCGATCACGAGGCTGACGACGAGAATCGTCGCGAGCAGCACGCCCCAGCTCGCAGGATCCGTCATCGTGCCCCCTCCATCCGCCCGCTATTCGTCGCGGCTCGAGAGTCCGTCTCGCGCATGACGCACGGGCTCGCGCTCGGTCAGGCCGAAAATCTTGAGCGCGAACGCGTAGTCGTGCGCTCGCTCGCGAAGACGCTCGAATCGCGCCGCCGATCCGCCGTGTCCGGCCTCCATGTTCATCTTGAGGAAGAACGGGCCGCCTCGGGCCTCGTCGCGCAATCGCGCGATCCACTTCGCCGGCTCCCAGTAGGTCACACGGTAATCTGCGAGACCGCCCGTCGCGAGGATCGGCGGATAGTCGACATCGTCACGAATGTTGTCGTACGGCGAGTAGCTCGCAATGGTCGCATAAGCTTGCGAATCGCGGATCGGGTCCCCCCATTCGACCCACTCCGGCGGCGTGAGCGGTAGCTCGGCGTCGGAGATCGTGTTGAGCACGTCGACGAACGGCACGGCGCCGATGACTCCGCCGAACAGCTCGGGGCGGAGGTTTACGGCGGCGCCGACGAGCAGGCCCCCAGCAGAGCCGCCGTAGATGACGGTCTGGCCCGCCCGGCCGTAGCCGCGTGCCTGCAGCTCTTCGGCGACGCGCGTGAAGTCGGTGAACGAGTTGATCTTTTTTTCGAGCTTGCCGTCCAGATACCATTGCCGGCCCTTCGCGGCGCCGCCACGAATGTGCGCGATCGCATACACGACCCCGCGGTCGACGAGCGAGAGGCGATTGGTTTCGAAGCTAGCCGGGATCGTGATGCCGTAGCTGCCGTAGCCATACAGCAGTAGCGGGGCCGTGCCATCGACGGGCGTCGTGCGAAGTCGCAGCACGGTGACGGGTATCTCGGCGCCGTCGTCGGCCGATACCGAGAACCGCTCGACCACGTAGAGCTCAGCGTCGTGGCCGCTCGGGATTTCCTGAGTCTTTCTGAGCGTGCGCTCGCGCGTACGCATGTCGAAGTCGTAGGTCTGCTCCGGCGTCGACGGCGATTCATAGGTGAAGCGCAGCGTATCGGTCGCGTATTCGTAACCGGCATCGAGGCCGAGCGCGTACGCCTGCTCCTCGAACTCGATCTCGAATGACTCCGAGCGTTCGTAGTCTGAGATCACGATACGCGGCAGAGCGTTCTCGCGCTCGAGCCGCGCCAGGCGGTCGGCGAACGGCACGAAGCTCAGCAGATACGTGCCCGCGCGATGCGGGAGCCAGTCCTCCCAGTGCTCGCGGCCGGGCGACTCCACGGGTGTGCGTACGATCTTGAAGTCGACCGCGCCGTCGGCATTCGTGCGAATGTAAAAATGATCGCCGTGATGCTCGGGGTAATAGAGCTCGTCTTGCGCGCGCGGAGCAATGACCATCGGCTCGGCATCCACGGCTGCATCGGCCGGCAGGAACCGCGCCTCGCTCGACGTGCTCTTTCCGGAAACGATGAAGATATAAGCGCCGCTCTGACTTTTTTCCACGCTCAGGAAGAAGCTGTCGTCGGGCTCCTCGTAAACGAGGATATCGTCGGCCGGGTCCGTGCCGAGCACGTGGCGTTTGATGCGCTTCGGACGTTGATTGTCGTCGCGTTCGGTGTAAAAGAACGAGCGCGAATCCGCCGCCCAGACCGGATCGCCGTCCGTCGACGTGATGGTCTCCTCGAGCTCTTCTCCGGTTGCGATACGTCGAACGCGAATGTCGTAGTATTCCGATCCGGTCCGATCGACGGCATACGCGATGAGCGTATGGTCCGGGCTGTGCTCGACGGCAGCCACGTCGAAGAAATCCTCGCCGGCGCCTTCGAGATCGCCGTCGAACAGGATCGTTTCCTCGCCGCCGTCTCTCGGCGTGCGAACGAATACGGCATACTCGCCGCCTTCGCGGAAACGTACGGCGTAGGCAAACGGCCCGTCCGGGTCCGGTACCGTGCTGTCCGCTTCCTTGATGCGGCCGCGCATCTCTGCGAACAGCGTTTCACGAAGATCCTGAAGATCCGCCGTCGCCCGCTCGTAGTATCGGTTCTCGGCTTCGAGATGTGCGCGAACATCCGACCGTAGCACGTCGGGATCCCGCAGCACGTCCTGCCAGTTGTCGTCTCTGAGCCAGCCGTAGTCGTCCACGCGCGTTTGCCCGTGCTGTTCGATTTCGACGGGCCGCTTCTCGGCGGCGGGTGCGTCGCGATCGGCGACGAGAAAAAATATCGATTCTTCTTCGGTCATAGAGCCTTCGGGTGTTCTGCCGGTTGCGCTGGGTTGACTCTCTGGGGCGCTCGGCTGGCATGCGCCGAGCACGACGGTCGCGAAGATCGGCACCGCGAGCCCGCTGCCGTAAAGTCGGCGGCTGAGCGACGAAATCTTCATGCGGCGAGCGTTCAATTGCGTAGGCGTTGGGTTCGTACGGAGCCAGGATGATAGCGCCGATCGTCGTGCTAGTATCCTCGAAACAACGATACGGCGGCGCTGATTTAACCGGCAACGCGACCTAGAATAGACCCCGTGGCGAACCCGGTCGCCAAAACCGACCGCCACGGTGGCCGGGAACAGGATGGTGGTCATGGCATCGTCTCGTTCGATTCTCTCGTTTGCTCGCATTGTCGTGACCGGCGAGGGCATCGCGTTCGATGCCGGTGTCGGGCCAGCAAAGTCGCGCGAGGTGCCAAGCGGTTGTTTGCGCAACTGCTTACCGTAAAACATGTCGATCCGACGAATTCTCGTACCGCTGAGCGGTCGCTACGATGCCGAGGACCCCGAGAACCTCGACAGGCCCGGCATGCAAAGCGCTTTGGCAGTTGGCCGAGCGTTCGGCGCGCACGTCGAGGTTCTGTGCGTCACGGGCGAGCCCTCGAAGCCGAATGAGAAATGGTCGGAATGGATGCCGGGCTATGGCGTTAGCCAGGTCATCGACTGGTTCAAGCAGGAAGGCAAGGCGCGGGCTCGGCGTGCGCGATTGGCGTTCGACGAGGTCTTCTCGGCCTGTGAACCGTCACAGATCGGAGGAAGCCAAGCTAGCGCCGGTTTTTCCGCGCGCTTCGTCGAGCAGGCTGGAGAGTTGCGGCAGACGGTCGGTCAATACGGACGCGTCTCAGATCTCATCGTCACTGCGAGCTCGCGGGCCAGGTGGGAAACGCCTTACCGGCCGATTCTGGAGGCCTGCTTGCGCAGAACGGCACGTCCGGTTCTCGTGTCGCCAGCGAGCGGCCTGTCGAGTGTAGGCGAGCACGTTGCTATCGCTTGGAACGACTCGATCGAATCGACGAGGGCCGTCGCCGCATCTCTCCCGTTTCTCCGCAGAGCGAAGAGCGTGCACGTGATCTCGTGCCGGGAGGATTCGACAGACGACCATAGATTGGACGCCGTAATCGACTATTTGGGCTCGCACGATATCGACGCGCACGCCGTGCAAATAGAAGCCCCGCCGAAGCGAGCCGTGTCGGCGATCGTCGATGCGGCGACGAGCTCGGGATGCGACCTGCTCGTGATGGGCGCGTACATGCACACGCGAACGCACGTTCTTTTGTTCGGCAGCCTCACGGAGCACATCCTGAGCGAGCCTACGTTGCCGACGCTGGTCGTGCCTTAGCTAGACGCGGTGTGCGCATTGTCGAGGGAACGAATCGCGTCTAAAGGCAACGAAGCGCTCAGCGTCGCCTATCACGCTTCGAGCATTAGCGAGATCCTCGAGCAGCTTAATGCTACCGAGCAAGGACTGACGAGCACGGAGGCGGCCGCGCGCCTGGCACAGGTGGGTCCCAACCGGCTGCCTGAACGACCTCCGACGACGCTCGTGGAGATCGTTGTACGGCAGTTCAAGAATCCACTGATCTACGTGCTAGGTCTGGCGGCCGCGCTAGCTCTAGCGCTAGGGGACATCAAGGACGCGCTGTTCATACTCGCCGTTCTCGCGATCAACGCGCTGCTCGGCGCCTACCACGAGGCGCGCGCGGAAAAGAGCAGCCGCGCCCTGCAGAAACTGCTGCGCATCCGCGCGACCGTCTCGCGCGATGGCGAGGCGCAGGAGATCGACGCCGAGCAGCTCGTTCCCGGCGATCTCGTCTGGCTGGAGTCCGGTAATCGTGTGCCTGCAGATATCCGCTTGCTGGGTGCTCGCGGCCTCGAAGTCGATGAGTCCTTGCTGACGGGAGAATCGGTGGCGGTTGCCAAGGATCCCAGCTGGCACGGCGAGGCGACTACGCCGCTGGCCGACCGTCGCAACATGGTGTTTGCGGGCTCGATGATCGCGCATGGGCGCAGCCGTGGAATCGTCGTCTCGACGGGCGCCGCGAGCGCCGTTGGCCGTATCGCCGCCGACGTCCTGGGCGCAGACCCCGGCAAGCCCCCGCTCATCGAGCGCATGGAGCGGTTCAGCCGGCGAATCGGGTACGCGGTCCTCGTAGCCGCGGTCATCGTGGTCGCCCTGGGCGTCACGCTGCAGGGTTACGGTCTGGCCGAGATGGTGATGTTCGGCGTGGCCCTTGCGGTATCGGCGATTCCTGAAGGTCTGCCCGTCGCCCTGACGGTCGCGCTTGCCGTCGCTAGTTACCGGATGTCGCAGCGTGGCGTCATTATCAGGCGCCTGGCCGCGGTCGAGGGTCTCGGAAGCTGCACGCTCATTGCGAGCGACAAGACGGGCACGCTCACCGTGAATGAGCTGACCGTCAAAGAGATCCGACTGCCTAGCGGTCGCGCATTCTCCGTTACGGGCCAAGGTTTTGCCCCGATCGGAGAAGTTCTGTTCGAGAAAGCGCCCGCCGATCCTCTCGAGCACCCCGGACTCGGGGAGCTCATGCGCGCGGCCGTCCTTTGCAACGAAGCCGATCTTCACAGCCACGGCGCTGGGTGGGCGCACCGCGGTGACCCGACCGACATCGCGTTGTTGTCGCTCGCGCACAAGCTCGGCTGGCGACGGGAGATCGCGCTCGAGAGTCATCCCCAGATCAATGCCATCGCGTTCGAGCCCGAGCGCCGTTACGCGGCCAGCTTCCACCGGATCGATTCGCGCACCCAAGTGCTCGTAAAAGGCGCGCCGGAACGTATCGCCGAGATGTGTGCCGATCCGGAGTCGGCCGAGCGCATGCTCCGGCAGGCCCAGTCGATGGCCGAGTTGGGTTATCGCGTGCTGGCTTTCGCCGCGGGGGATGCGGCAGAGGATCTAGGCGCCGACGCGACGCCGGCCGAGCCGGCCGATCTGCGCATCCTAGGGCTCGTGGGCATGATCGATCCGTTGCGCCCCGGCGTACGCCAGGCCGTTGCGTCGGCAAAAGCGGCGGGCGTCACGACGATCATGGTCACGGGCGATCACCCCACGACAGCTCTGGCGATCGCACGCGATCTCGGTCTCGCTTCAACCCCTGAGGAAGTGATTACCGGTGCGCAGCTCATCGGTCGCGATCGCGCCGAGCTCCCCAGCCTGATCGATGGAGCGAAGGTCTTCGCCCGCGTGGCGCCACATCAGAAGCTCGAGATCGTTCAGGCAGCGCAGGCGGCGGGGCACTACGTTGCCGTAACGGGCGACGGCGTAAACGACGCACCGGCGCTGCGGGCCGCAAACATCGGTGTCGCTATGGGGAAGGGCGGCACGGACGTAGCCAGGGAGGCGGCCGAGCTCGTGCTCACGGATGATCATTACGCGACGATCGTCGCGGGCATCGAGGAAGGGCGCATCGCTTATGACAATGTCCGCAAGGTGATCTACCTGCTCGTATCCACGGGTGCCGCCGAGGTCGTGCTCGTGGGATTGGCCATCGCGCTGGGTCTACCGATTCCCCTACTGCCGGCGCAGTTGCTGTGGCTGAATCTCGTGACCAACGGTATTCAAGATGTCGCACTCGCATTCGAGCGGGGTGAGGCGGGCGTTTTGGAGCGTGCTCCGCGTCCGCCGCGCGAGTCCATCTTCAACCGCCTCATGATCGAGCGCACCGTCGTTGCCGCCATGACGATGGGATGCATTGGATTCGGCGCATTTCAGTGGATGCTGGATCAAGGCTGGAGTGAGACCGCGGCGCGGAATCATCTGCTTCTATTGATGGTGCTTTTCGAGAACGTCCACATTTTCAACTCGAGATCCGAGCTCGTCTCTGCGTTTCGAATATCCCCACGAAAGAGCCCGATACTCGTGGCGGGCGCCGCGCTCGCCTTCCTCGTGCACGTAGCGATGCTCTACCTCCCGTGGGGTCAGCAGCTGCTCGATACCGAAGCCGTATCGGCGTCGAGCTGGGTGGTCCTCGTTGTCATCGCACTGTCGATCTTGTTCGTCATGGAGCTGCACAAGGCGTACTGGAATCGCTTCGGGCACGGACGCGTCAGGCGCGACGGCCCGTAGCGTTATTCCCACATGGACCGTGGGTAGCCGCGTTCTCGAGCTCGTGTAGCTCGATTTCGATAGCGTTTGAGTGCCAGACGTTTTCTGCGGACAGGCGCGGTGCGCTCGTCCGTTATAATCACGCTCTGTGGAGACTCAAAGATCAGCTCGATGCAGTAGAGGCGAGTGAGCGGCACACGGGCGGGAGAGCGTCTATGCTTCGGCGACAGTTCCTGAAATCCTCGGCCGCGCTCGGCGCCGGACTCGCCGTGACCTCGAAAATAGCGTTGGCCCAGCGCGCCGACCCGGAGCTCGTCATTCTCGGCGGCTACGCGCCGGCCGAATCGAGCTTCGGTCAGGGACTCGACCTCATCGGCGAGCGCCTCGAGGCGCGCTTCGGCAATGCGGTCGAGGTCAAGTACGCCTATAACGTCATCGACCTCGGCTACGAGGCCGGCAACTCGCTGCTGTGGCTCGTCGACGCGGGTCTCGTCACGCTCGGTTATCTGTCGATAGCGGACCAGGTCGACGCGCTCAATGTAGCGGCACTGCCGTTCCTCTTTCCGGACGAGGCGAGCGCACGTGCCGTCATGGACGGACCGCTCGGCGCCGCCGCTGCTGCGCAGATGGAATCCCAGACGAACTATCGGGTGCTCGGTTTCTTCGAGAACGGCCTGCGCCACATCTCTAACAGCGTGCGGCCCGTGCGCACGCCGGCCGATCTGCGGGGCTTGCGAATCCGCCCGCACCGCAGCCAACTGCAACTGTTCGAGCTGCTCGACGCCGCGGGACCGGTCATCGAGCTGCCGGCGACGATCCCTCTGATGGCGGACGGGACCGTGCACGGCCAGGAGAACCCGTTCGAGAACGTCGTGAGCTACGGCATTGACAACGTGCAGCGTTACTACACGACGACTGCACACTCGTATCTCTCGCGGCCGATTTTCGTGAACCGCGACCGTTTCGACGCCTGGCCCGCGGAGTTGCAGCAAGAGATGCGCGCGGCCGTTGCCGATGCCGTGCGCTTGCAGCGCGAGGTGCACGATCGAGAGGAGCTCGCGGCGCGCAGATTCATTGAAGCGCAGGGCGGTCAGGTCATCGATCTAACGCCCGAGCAGCGCGCTGAGTTCGTCGCCGTGGCGGAGCCGATCTACGCGCATGCGCGCGAGATCTACAGCGCGGATCTGCTAGCACTCGTCGGGTTGTAGCCCGCAACCTTCCGCGCTGGTGCGAGGGAAGTGGGGCCGGCGGACTTTCGACCGCCGGCCGCACCGTTCGTTTATTGTTCTACTCAGCCGCGGGCTCTACCGCGGAAGACACGCAACGACGCGGCCGCTACCAGTGACAGCAGGCCGAAAAGACCGAACAGCGGCAACGAGCTCGCCGTACGCGGCAGCGTTGTCCGTGGCGCGGTTTGCGCAACTGCGCCGGCCGGTGCGGGTTGGCGCTGAGCCAGCGGCGTTACGGGCTGAGGTACGCGTACGCGCGCTGCCTGGCGCTGACCTTCTTCTTCCCTGAATCGTAGAACGACGTTATCGCCGACTTGAATGTGGGCGAGTCGGGCATCCTGGCCGCCGATCGTAAATCTGACACCCTCGGGAACCGCGTAGGTGAATCGCTCACCGCTCTGGTCGCCGCGAATCGTCAGCGTTCTGCTGACCCTACCGACGTTCTCGACGCGTCCCGTAACGGTGCTGAGGAGACCTTCGCTGACGCGCATATCCATACCCGGAGTCGGTTGCGGAACGCCAATGCGTACGGCCTGCCGGCCGTTGTTGCCCGCAACGTAGCTTACGTTCACGGTGTCACCGTTGCGCAGGTAACCGAACCGGCCGGGCTGCCCAGCCAACGTAACCGGCGTGCCCGTCGGTACGATGTAACGCGTGACCTCGTTTGCCGAGGCGTCACGAATCGTCATCGTTCGGTTCACCAAGCTGACTGACACGACCTGGCCAGACGCAGACATCTGTTGCTGTGCGTACGCGGTCGAGATTATCGGAACGGCAATGACAATTGCCCATAATAACTTCTTCATTAGTCTACTCTCCTGTGTAGTGCGCTGCTAGGCGCAGATGAAGCGGGAAGAATCCGCTGGGGGAAGTCAGATCGCGTCTGCGACGGCTCTTACGATGAACCGATCCGGCGCGTGTCCGACGAAATAGAACGGGTAGCAGGTCACGAGTGTCAGGCTGTTCTCGTCTGTCGGTGCGAGCACATGCACGGCATCCGGTGCAACGATCCAGGTATCCGTGACCGTATAGCGCGTGTGCGAATCGCGGCCGAGAACTTCGATGACATCGCCCTCGCTGATATCCTTCAAGGCACGGAAGAATCCGTCACGATGCCCGGCGATAGCCAGATTGCCGGGCGCGCCTATCGCAGCCGTGCCGCGAATCCATCCGGGGCCGCGATCGAGCTCGTGATCCAGCGCCCCTTCGAAGACTGGCGCCTCGAGCGACAAACTCGGGATGCGCAGCACACCGAGCGCTGCCAGTGCAGCGCCGGTTGCATTTGTCTCGTAAGCTTCGATTCGCGCGGCCGACCAGTCGGACTTATCCGCAGCATCGATGACGGCTTCGACGGAATCGACGAAGCCCGTCGCGACCGGCTGCTGAGAATAGAACGCCTTCAGCGCTTCTTGTGCGC
>JBFJXA010000051.1:0-12563 GCA_041623375.1 Gammaproteobacteria bacterium
GCGCAGCTCAGCAGCGACGGTTCTCCCTATCGCTATCGAGGCGAATCCGGCGACCGCACGCGCCAGCGTCGCCGACTTCCTATGGGGTTTCCCCAACGCAGATCACCCGCGTTTTCCGGACCTCGGCGTCATTACGATGCCAACGGAGTCCGGCCTGCGCGTCATCCATGTAACACCGGAGTCGCCCGCAAGCAGCGCAGGCCTCGCCGTCGGCGACGTGCTAACGCACTTCGTCGGCACTGCGCTGGACGAGAAACGCGATTTGTCTGCGAGTCTCGCCGCGCTGCGCTGGGGCGATGAGATCAGTATCGGCATTCGACGCGACGACGACCCTCTAGAGCTTACGATCGCGTTTCGTCGCTAGGCGCAACTGCCCCGTTTGCGACGATACGCTAGGGACCACCCGGCTCGGCGAAATCGCCGCCGAGAGCCTTGTATAACGCGGCCAGCGCCGTCGTTCTATCCGTTACGGCGACGGCGTACTGATCCTCGAGATCGAGCTGCGTGCGCTCTGCATCGAGCACGGCCAGATAATCACCAACGCCATTGTCGAAACGCAATCGCGCAAGATCGCTAGCGGTCTGGCTCTGATCAACAGCCTCCGCGAGCGCCTCGGCGGTCAAGCTCGCGGCCCGATAACCGGCCAGGCCGTTTTCGGCCTCCTCGATCGCGAGCAGGAGCGTTTGCTCGAAAACGGCGAACGCGCGGTCGGCGCGGGCCTCCGCGGCGAGTACGTTCTGCCGGATGCGCCCGAAATCGAGGATGCGCCACGAGATTGCAGGGCCGAGTGTCCAGCGCTCGGCCTCACCCGAACCGATATCACCGGTACCGTTTCCGGTCCAGCCGAACGTGCCGAGCAAGTCCAGTCGCGGGTAGTAGGCGGACATCTCGACACCTACGTTCGATACGGCCTCGGCAAGCCGGCGCTCGGCGGCCCGAACGTCGGGCCTGCGTCGCAGCCATTCTTGCGGCGTGCCGACCGGAACCATATCCGGAACGATTGGTAGCTCGCGGCGCGGCATGAGCTGGCTGCGCAAGGCATCGACACCTTGTGCGGTCAGTACACCGAGGCGCTGCTCCGCGCGCGCGATCGACGCGTGCGTCTGCGGCAGTTGTGCCGCGAGCGAGCGCTCGAGCGACTTCACGCGGGCGACGTCGAGCGCGGTTCCGCGGCCGGCCTCGAGCGAGGCCTCGAGAATCCTGACATTGTCGCCAAGGTTATCGAGGTTGCGCTGCTGCACGACTAATCGCTGCTGCGCACCGCGTAGCGAGAAATACGCTTGGGCCACCTCAGCCACGATGCTGAGCTGCGCGGCTTGTAGCGCGGCAGTATCAGCCTCCATGCGTTGACGGATCCCTCGATTCAGGCCCCGCAAGCGACCAAACAGATCGATCTCCCAGGACATGTCGAAGCCTGCCCGGTAAAGATCTGTCGCACTTACCCCCGGCGGGATGAACGGATCCCTCGAGCTCGGCTGGTTGCGTGTCGCGTCGAACGCGATTCCCGCCGTGGGGAACCAGCTATAAACCGTCAGCCCGCTCAATGCACGCGTCTCGTTCAACGTCGCAAACGCCTGCGCAATTGTTGTGTTTGCGACGAGCGCGCGTTCGATCAGCGCCTCGAGATCGGGATCGCCGAAGCTTTCCCAGAGCGTCGCCGGAATGGAATCGTCACTGTACGGTCCGGTCACGGCCTCGACAAACGTCGTCTCTAGAGACGTCTCTGGCTCGACGTAATCGGGCCCGACGGTGCAGCCCTGAATCGAAAATAGCGCAGCGAGCGCGACCACAGCCGCGACGCGTAGATCAGCCATGCCGCACCTCCACGTTCTCGCGCGTTGCCCTGGCGACAATTTTGCGAATCAGCACGTAGAACACCGGCGTCAGAAAGAGGCCGAAGAATGTCACGCCGAGCATGCCGAAGAAGACCGTGACGCCCATCGTATGCCTGATCTCCGCGCCCGCGCCGCTCGCGAACACGAGCGGCGTTACGCCGGCGATGAACGCGAAGCTCGTCATCAGGATCGGCCGCAGGCGCAGATGGCAAGCCTCGATCGCCGCATCGACGATGCCGGCACCCTTGCGCTCGAGATCGTGCGCGAACTCGACGATCAGGATCGCGTTCTTGCACGCGAGCCCCATGAGCACGACGAGACCGATCTGCGTGAAAATGTTGTTGTCGAGGAACGTCGGCGGCACCGATACCGGCGGCGGCGGAATCCAGCCCCAGCCGATCTGCAGGCCGAACCAGAGCCCGTTCAGCGTATTCAATAGCCAGATGCCGCCGATCGCCGACAGCAGACACAGCGGCACGATCAGGATGATCGCAAGTGGCAGCGACCAGCTCTCGTACAGCGCCGCAAGCACGAGGAACACGAAAATAATGCTGAGCGGCAGCACGAATGCCGCGGAGTTGCCCTGGTTGGCTTCCTCGTAGGTCAGGCCCGTCCAGTCGATCGTCATGCCCTGCGGAAGCACGCGCGCGGCGATATCCGAGACGACGCCCAAAGCCTCGCCCGAGGACAGCAGTGCGACGTTGATTCCCGCCGTCAGATCCGCAGCCGGATAGGCGTTATAGCGGATCACCGGATCCGGACCGAAGCCCTGGCTCACGTCGACGACGCTCGTGATCGGCACCATCTGGCCCCGATCGTTGCGCACCTTGATACGCGCCAAGTCGCCGGCGTCGTCACGGAACTCCGCGTCGGCCTGCGCGTAGACGCTGAACGTGCGTCCGAACAGGTTGAAATCGTTGATATACGCAGAGCCCAGATAGACCTGTAAAGCCTCGTAGACGTCGGTGAGCTGAATACCCTGCTCCTTCGTCTTGACGCGGCTGACCTCGGCGTCGAGCTGCGGCACGTTGGCCTGAAACGACGTCAGTGTTCCAAACGGATCGAAGCCGGGCGTCTCGCGCAACGCACCCATGAGCATGTTCGTGCTCGAGTTCAGCTCGCCGAAGCCGAGGCCGGCGCGGTCCTGCACGTACATCTCCACGCCCGCGATCATGCCGAGACCGAACACGGGTGGCGGAGAAAACGCGAATGCGAGCCCCTCCTTGATCGCGCCGAACTGCATCGAGAGGTTCGCGGCGATCTCGCCTGCGGTCTGCTCGCGCTCCGCCTGTGGCTCGATGCCGAAGAAAACCGTTCCGACATTAGGCGTGTTCACGAAATGCACGGCGTTCAAGCCCGGAAACGCGACCGCGGACGTCACACCCGGTGTCGCGAGCGCAATATCGGTCATCTCGCGCATCGTCGCATCGGTGCGATCGATCGTCGCGCCTTCGGGCAGCAGCAGCACGCCGAACAGAAACTGCTTATCCTGCTGTGGAATGAAGCCTGGCGGCACGGCCCCGAAGCCCACGACCGTAACGGCAATCAGCGCCGCATAGATCGCGATTACACGTCCGGCATGACGAATGTTGCGATCGACGCCGACCGAGTACGCACCGGCGCTGCGCTTGAACACGCGGTTGAACGGTCGGAATATCCAGCCGAATGCTCTCGAGATCATGCGGCCGAGCCAGTCTTCGGGCGCGTCGTGGAGTTTGAGCAGCACGGCAGACAGCGCCGGCGACAGCGTCAGCGAATTGAACCCCGATATCAGCACGGAGATCGCGATCGTCACGGCGAACTGACGGTAGAACTGCCCCGTGACACCCTCGATGAATGCGAGCGGCACGAATACGGCGCTCAGCACGAGCGAGATCGCGACGATCGGGCCGGAGACTTCTTCCATCGCCTTGTGTGCGGCCACGCGCGGCGACGCGCCGTTCTCGATGTGCCGTTCGACGTTCTCGACGACGACGATCGCATCGTCGACGACGATACCGATTGCGAGCACGAGCCCGAAGAGCGTCAGCACGTTGATCGAGAAGCCGAACAGCCACAGGAACGCGAACGTGCCGACGACCGAGACCGGCACGGCGAGCAGCGGTATCAGCGACGCGCGCCAGGTCTGCAGGAACAGCACGACGACGATGACGACGAGCATCACGGCTTCGAGCAAAGTCGTGATCACCGACCGGATCGACTCGCGCACGAACACGGTCGGGTCGTACAGCACGTCCCATTCGAGCCCCGGCGGAAAGCCTGCGGCGAGCTCCTCCATCTCTGCCCGCACGGCATCAGACAGCGCGATCGAGTTCGCGCCAGGCGCCTCGAAGATCGCGATTGCCGCCGAGTCCTGGCCGTTAACCAGCGATCGCAGCGCGTAGGTGTTTGCGCCGAGCTCGATGCGGGCGATATCCCGGAGCCGCGTGACCGCACCGTCCGCGCTCGCCTTCAGCACGATGTCACCGAACTCCTCGGCGGTCGTCAGGCGGCCCTGGGCATTGATCGACAGCTGCAACGTCGACGTATCGGGTTGCGGCGGGCCGCCGATGATGCCCGCGGACACCTGAATGTTCTGCTCGCGGATCGCCCGCACGATGTCCCCCGCGGTCAGGTCGCGGGCCGAGGCCTTCTCGGGATCGAGCCAGATTCGCATCGCGTAGTTGCCCGCGCCGAACGCGAAGGCCTGCCCGACGCCGGGAATGCGCGCGAGCTCGTCGCGCACGCGCAGCGTCGCGTAGTTGGATAGATACAGCGCGTCGTAGACGCCGCTCGGCGACAGCAGGTTGACGACGAGCGTAATGTTCGGCGAGGACTTCTCGGTCGTGACCCCCAAGGCCCTGACGGCCTCGGGCAGGCGCGGCGTCGCGCGCGAAACGCGGTTCTGCACGAGCACGGACGCTAGATCGATGTCCGTACCCTGCCGGAACGTGATCGTCAGCACGAGCTGACCGTCGGAGCTCGCCGCCGACTTCATGTACAGCATATTCTCGACGCCGTTGATGGCTTCCTCGAGCGGCGCGGCGACGGTCTCGGCGATGACCTGCGGATTGGCGCCGGGGTAGAACGCCGTTACTTGCACCGACGGCGGCACGACGTCCGGATACTCGCTGATCGGCAAGTTCGGGATCGCGACGAGGCCGGCCAGAAAGATGAACGTCGAGAGCACCGCCGCGAGAATCGGGCGATCGACGAAGGCCTTCGACAGATCCATGGATCAGCCTCCGGTCGCGTCGCCACTCGGCTGACCGGCCGCCAACGGCTCACTCATCGGCACGGCTTCCGGCGCGAGCGGCATGCCCGGAAAGAAGATCCTGCGCACGCCGTTGACGACAACGCGATCGTCGGGATCGAGCCCCGAAGAGACGATCCGCAATCCCTCGTAGAGCCGGCCGATCACGACGTCGCGCCGTTCCGCGACGTTGCCGTCGCCGACGACGTAGACGTACTTGCGATCCTGGTCCGTCAGGATCGCCATGTCGTGAATCAGCATCGCGTCGAATTCGCGATTGCCGTACAGACGTACGCGCGCGAATAAACCCGGCGTCAGCTTGCCGTCCGGATTCGGCAGGACCGCCCGCCCTTTGATCGTCCCCGTCGCCGGATCGAGCCGGTTGTCGATGAAATCGAGCTCGCCCGAGTACGGAAGACCGGCGTTGCCCGCGAGACCGACTGCGACGGGCAACCTCAAACCGTCGCCGCCGAAACGCGCCCCGTCCGGCAGATACGACTGCATCTGCAGGTACACGTTTTCGTCCGCCTCGAAGACCACGTACACCGGATCGATCGAGACCAGCGTCGTCAGCAACGTCTCGCCGGGCACGACGAGATTGCCCTGCCTGATCTGCGCGGCGCCGATGCGGCCCGAGATCGGCGCCGTGATGCGGGAGAAGCTGAGATTCAGCTCGGCCTGAACGAGCTGCGCGCGCGCACCGCCCCGATCGGCCAGCGCCTGCTGCAGCTCGCTCTGGCGCTGCGCGAACTCCTCGCGGGAGATCGCGCGCGCTTCGATGAGCATCTCGCCACGCGCAACTTCCTGCTCGGCGAGCGAGACGCGCGTCTCGGCTCTCTCGAGATTCGCGCGCGCGACGTCGACGGCCGCGCGATACTCGCGCGGATCGATCGTGAACAGCAGATCGCCCTGCTCGACGAGCGCGCCCTCGGTGAAATGCACCTGCTGCAAATAACCCGCGACGCGCGGCCGAATCTCGACGGTGTCGACCGCCTCGATGCGACCCGTAAACTCGTTCCATTCGACGATGGGACGGCTGACGACTTTTGCAACGCTGACGGCGGCCGGCGGAAACTGCATCTCTCCGGGGTTGCCGCCACCATCACCACACGCGGTGACGAGCATGATGACGAGCGTCAGCGCTGCAAGTTTGAGTTGAACCGGGGGTTTCAGCGTACGGAGGTCGCGATTACCGTGCGAAACGTTATTGCAGTCCATGTCGATCACTCGGGATAATTGGTTATTCGTTAGCGGCTCGGTCGGCTGATTTTTTCTCGGCCAGCTCCAGAGCCATCTCCTCCATCAATGCGACGAGGCGCTCGCGGACGTCGGGCTCGAGCTCGCCGTAGCCGAAGAGCTCCGACCAGAACAGCCCCTCAGATGCGAGACGCAGCAGATGCCGGCGCAGCTCCACGTCGTCCCACTCCATGTTGGCCCGCCGCCGTTCGACGAACGCCCGCACCGGGTCGAGCAGCGACCGGTCGAGCGTGACAGCGCTGAGCATGCCCGTCACGAATCGTCGCCGGTCCTCGTTACGCTCGGTATGACCGCGAATGTCGGCAATGAGCTCAGCAGTCTGCGGATCCACTGTTGCAGGACGATGACGGCTCTCGAGCTCGCGCCACTGTTCCATGTCCGCTTCGACGAGCGCTCTCAAGAGCGCGTCCTTGGTCGCGAAGTGGTAGGTGATGCCGCCGCGCGTGACACCACTCTCCTGCACGAGCTCCTCGAACGTCAGATTGCCGGCGCCGCGATCGCGAACGATACGCCGGGCGGCATCGAGTACGGTCTGCCTGGCTTTGGGGCTACGGCCCATGCGCGAAACTATACAGAACGTTCTGTATAGAAACAATGCCGAGGCGTTGGTCTCGAGCTAGCCAATCAGATCGTGTGTTTGAGCGGCGAAGAGCGTCTCGATCTCGACGGGTTCCTTCAAAATTTTCTGCGTTCGCGCGTGCGCGACGAGCTGCTCGAGCACGGCGCGATTCGGGGCAATGCCGTAAGGCAACGGATCGGCACCCAGATTCCGGATTCGTCGATAGAGCGCGTCGGAGCCGTCGGGTTCGACGATCCGGCCTTCGGCCAGACGCTCGAGGTATCGGCGCTTGGACTCGACGAAGGCATCGAAAATCGCAACCCCCAACCCCGGCCGGGCTTCGAGCACATCCTCGCGCACGAGGATGCAATGGTTGATCGGATAGTGCCCCCGAGCCTCGAACGCCGCAAGACCAGACTCGAGCGCGTTCGGGATTATCGGCTGAATACTCGCAGCCGTCGCAGCAACGTTGATTGCTGCGGCCAGCTGCCCGGAAAGTAACTGGGATTCGATCGTCTGCCCCACCGCGATCGGCACGACGTTATCCGGCGGCACGTACGTCTGAACATGCTCGTCGCCGGACAGCACCCACGTAACCCGACTCAGATCGACGCCGTGCTCCTCTTGCAGAACCGCCCTGGCCCAGACGCCGGTCGTCACCGTGTAGCCGCGGCCGACACCGACGCGACGGCCTTCGAGCTCGCGCGGATCGCCGACCGGCCGGCGCAGGTCGTGCAAAATCGCGCCGTGATGGAACGCCCGAACCGGAAAGATCGGTAGGGCGATGAACTTCACGCCATGTTCGCGCGCGCAAAGATAGGTCGTCAAAGCCATCTCGCAAACGTCGAACTCGAGGCGCCGAACCATACGCCGAAAGGCCTCGATGATGCCCGGCAAGTCCTCGAACCCGAAGCTGACGTCGTAGCCGTTCGGTACCACCGTTCCGTTCATGAGATCCGCAGTGTTGCCTGTCCGACTCACTACCGCTTTGAGTGATCTCATTCCGATGGCCTCCCGATTCAGCGCGTCGCTCGACCGCTAGCCGCTATAATATTAAGAATAAACAAAACGCGCTGAGGTGCGCCTCATGGACAAAGAAAAGGTACTCGACACGCTCAACCAGATTCTCGAGCTCGAGCTCGCGGGTGTCGTGCGCAACATGCACTATTCGCTCATGGTCTTCGGCCGCAACCGCATCCCGATCGTCGCTTGGTTTCGCGATGAAGCGACCGAGTCTCTCGCACACGCGGCCCAGGCCGGCGAGTACATTACCTCGCTCGGCGGACATCCGTCGCTCAAGATCGGTCATCTGCTGGAGACCCATCAGCACGATATCGATGCGATGCTCAACGAGGCGGTCGAGCACGAAAAAGAAGGCATCGAGTTATACCGATCGCTGCTCGCGCTCGTCGAGGACCACGATATTCGCCTGGAAGAGTACGCGCGCACGATGGTCCGAACCGAAATCGAGCACCTCGACGAGATACTGAAAATGTTGCGCAAGCCCGATGGCTGAATACGAGGCGCCACAAGCCCTGTGGCTCACCGGGCCGCGCCCGCGGCACCGCCCCCGGACACATCGCTGACGCCATAGGAGCCGTTTCGGACTTGCGAGAACGCGCGGGAAAGGTCAGGATTCACCCTGAGCATTCGATCCCGAAAGCCAACCAGTTCGTTACGGGGGACATCATGAAAAAGTCACTGTTCGGCACCTTGTTCACCTTGGCCATCGCGCTGCCGGCGTTTGCGGCGCTCGAGGCCGGCGACACCGCGCCCGCGTTCGAGGCGAGGGCATCCCTGGCCGGCCAAGCCTTCGATTACTCGCTCAGCGACGCGCTCAATGATGGCACCGTCGTCGTTTACTTCTTCCCGTCCGCCTACACGCGCGGCTGCAATATTCAGGCGCACGAGTTCGCCCAGAATATGGAAGCATTCAATGCGGCCGGTGCTACGGTCATCGGTGTCTCGCTCGACAGCATCGAGCGTCTCAACGATTTCTCGGCCGATCCGAATTACTGCGCCGGCAAGCTCGCCGTCGCTTCGGATTCGACGGGTGCAATCGCAAGATCCTATGACCTCAACGTACGCGAGCGCCGCGAGGGTGCCGTCGACACGCGCGGCGAGACGATCGATCACGGCTTTGCTGAGCGCACGACGTTCATCGTGACGTCGGATGGCAGGATCGCCGAGACCATCGGCGGTATCTCACCGTTCGAGAACGTCCAGGCGTCTCTGGCCGCGGTTCAGCGTCTGCAATAGATCCGCATCATGTTGTCCCGATCCCGGTCGCGGGATCGGGACAACACCGACTCGTTCACCGCCGCTGGCGGCTACTCTCGCGTTGGTGTGAAACGCTGCACGCGTCGGCCCCCGCCCGACTCGGCGACGTAGATGTTGCCGAGTGAATCAGCCGCAATGGCGTGTGCCGTGTCGAAATGACTGACCTGATGACCGGCTCGCCCGAAGTGTGTCAGCGTCTCCCCGGTCGCGTGATCGATAACGTACACGCGCTCGTTGCGGCCGTCGACGACGTATAAAAGACGCTGATCGGGGTCGGTAGAGAACGCCAATCCCCAAACCGTCCCGGAGTTGTCGAAGCACAGCACGAGTTGATCGTGCTCACAGCTATCGGGTAATGCCGGGGTCGACTCGACTGCAACCCAGATGTTTCGCACGTGATTGCCGAGCTTGTCGAAAACCTGCACGCGATCTGCCTCGCGATCGCAAACGTAAACGAGCCCGGCATTGCTGATCATGACGCAATGCACGGCATACGCGAAAACGCCGCCGGCTCCGGATTTGATTTCCTCGAGCGTCGCCTGCCGGCCCCACTGGCGTAGAAACTCGCCGTTGCGGTCGAACACGGCAACGCGCTTGTTGCCGTAGCCATCGGCGACATAGACGTCGCCGGTAGCCGGATCCACAGCCGTCTGTGCAGGATAGAACAAGCGCTCACGGCTCGCGTTCAGGGCCGGCGTGTCGAGCGTGCCGTCCTCGGCCATGACGGCGGTCCCGTCGCGCGTATCGACCATACCGCGCGTACCGATCTGCATGAGCAGCTCGCCAGAGTGGCTGTATCTTTGGACGATGCCATCGCGGTTGCCCGTTATCCAGAGGTTGTCCTCGGCGTCAAACGTGCATCCGTGAACGCGCTCGATCGGCACGCGGTCCGAATCGCCCCAATGGGCGATCAGAGCGCCCTCTTGGTCGAACATGAGTATGTGGCTTGCGGGAACGAAACCCCGCTGCGCCTGATCCGCGGTAATGCTGCGGCGGTCGAGCACGACGACGTGATCGTGCGAATCGACGCAAACACCGCCGAGCGGGCCATGCAGCCAACGCTCGGGCAACGGCTTCGGCCAGGTCGGATCGACCTGAAATGACGGCACCTCCTGTGCGGCTGCCGCGGATCCGAGCAAGCAGAGCGCGGCGATTGGCCCCGCGCGCATTAGTGGCTCGCTCTCGCAACGCGCTTCATTGCTGCTGATAACGCATCGAGTTCTCGAGGTCGCAATCGAAACCCTGCATCTCGAAATGCGGCGCGTAGTGCCATCTGACCGTGCCGGAAAACGTCTCGGCCATATGCTCGGGATCTTCCAGCATGAACTCGACTTCGATCGTCGTGCCGTCCTCGGTGAGCGCGTAACGTTCGACGACATGCTTTTGCGACCCCGACTCCACACCTCTGCCGAGAATCGGCGAACGGTGTGGCTCGAAGGCCACCGTATCGATGACGAGCACACCGTCCTCCCATCGGCCGATCGAATGCCCCTGATTCGAGGGCGCGACGTTTTCGGGATGACCGCGCCCATCCGTATAAATGACACGCTCGAGGTTATAGCGCTCATTGCGAATCAGAACTCTGTCGTCCTCGACGACGATCTCGTTCAGATAAGGCGCCACGATCACGCCCGGTGTCGGCATCGGAATGCATTGTGCCTCCGGGCTGTCCATACGCACGTCGTAGCTGTCGCGCGAGGCGATACCTGCTGCCGTCAACTCGATCCGATCCCAAGCAGCATAAAACGCCGTGTAATCGCTGAAATCGAGCTCCCAGACACCCTCGAGGCTTGCGGCGCTCGGGACGTTGGTCGGGTCGTCACTCTTGCGCAGGAAATACGAACGCGCGGCGAGGACCTCACCGTCGGCCTTCGTCAGGGATACGAGCAGCGCATGGGCGCGACCGTTCTTGTCAGGGTTACCACGCACGAGGACGGTGTCGCCCGGTGCGAGCGAGTCGCGCGACCAGCCACTGCGAGACAAAATCGGCGTTGCGTCAGTCTCGAATTCCCATTCGACGACTTCACCGGCGTCGTCGGTCGTTTCGACGTGAATATAGACGTGCGGATTTGCCCAGCCGAAATAAGTCACAGTTCCCTCGAACGCGACGACGACGTCTCGGTTGAAGATCAAGGCGCTGTGGTGAGCGCCCGCGACCGTTGCGACGATAAACGCCACGGGCAGCGTCAAATAGCTAATCTGTCTCATAGTTACCATGCTCAGGACGTATCGAACGTTCGATGACGCATATTACCGCGTTCCGATTACGCGCGGCTGCGCAACCACCGCGATGTCCCGGTCGCTCCGCGGCGTCAGGCTACACCCCAAATTTTAGAACAAAAATATTCTCTAACTATTTATTAATATTAATGAATTTTCCGTCTCCTTTCCGTGCGGGAACAGCGGCATCAGAGCTCGCTTTCGAGGGGCGGAAATGCCGGTGGCGGCACACGGCGCCTCGACGCCGATTCATAGGCCGATGCGACTCGGAGGATCACGTCCTCGCTACCGGGGTCGCCTCTGAATACGAGGGAAAACGGCATGCCGGGCGCCGGTACGGTCGTCGGCGTGTTGTTATTGGTCGGCACGTATCGTTCGCGGTCGTCACTGAGCCGGAACTCCGGGTCGTAAACGGTCCGCACGTAGCCTGCCGGAATCAAAACACTCGTGAGTCCCGCGTACGGGCCCATGCGGATGTCCCCGCGCACGGTCCCTTCCGGCTGCGGCTGCGGCGACAGGCCGATCTTGCCCGGCGGTAACGGATAATGCAGGCGTACGACAACGTCGAGGTCGTTCTCCTGCATGACCTTGACCTCCAAGCGCCGCAACAGCTCGCGAAGCTTGATGCGTTCATCGATACCCTGGCGCATGCCGGGCGCCCGGCGTATGTCATCGACCTCCGCCCAGTTCGAGAACCAGGCACGTTGGGCATCTGCCCAGAACTTCGAACGATCGACCAGCGCCGCCCAGTCGTCGAGGGTCTCGGTATATCCGCGCGCGGTCCAATCCGCCGCGCGGCGCACGAGATATTGGCTGACATGAAATCTCATCGCGTTGGAGAAACCCAGCGTCATTATCGTGCGGATGTTCAGGTTGCTAGGCGGAGCCTCGGTACCTTCGGCCATGGCCACCATGTAATCGACTGGAGTCATCGAGCCGGAACCGTGAACGACGCCAGGCGCGAACTCCGTCGGCTCGATCATCGCCGCGAAATCCGGGAACATCGGCTCATCGTCGTCGTCGAGCCAATACAGGATCTCAGGAAAGAAAATCGGTACGAGCTCGGCAAGCGCCTCGGTATAAGACGGCTGAATGTTCTCGATGCTCGCATTATCCGGCCAAAACGGATCGACCGACTCCACGAGCGTGGCACCTAGCTCATCGCGCAGCACCGCCTCGA
>JBFJXA010000052.1:0-12264 GCA_041623375.1 Gammaproteobacteria bacterium
CAAAAACGCCTCTTTGTCGGGCTGAAAAAAGCCGATCGTCTGCTCGCCGCCAACACTGTTCGTGCCCGCAAGGCCGAAGAATATCGACTCACCGAGGGTCCCGAGGCTGACGGGCTCCAATCCGAACTGGGTCGCGCGGTCCTCATCCTCCGAGAACGGCAACGGATCGATGACTTGGAGCACGAGGTTACCGTCTGCCTGGGCGACGAATTCCTCGAGCATCTCGCGTACACGCGTCGCGTAGGTGCGCAGAAAAGGAATGTCAGCGGTTTCGCGATCCGAGAAAAAGTAGTAGAGGTTGATCGGCTCCTCGATGCCCTGCAGGACCTGCCGCGTGCCCGGCGAGATCGT
This sequence comes from Gammaproteobacteria bacterium, assembly GCA_041623375.1. Taxonomy (GTDB): domain Bacteria; phylum Pseudomonadota; class Gammaproteobacteria; order Steroidobacterales; family Rariloculaceae; genus JAHEEM01. The sequence continues at coordinate 352 of JBFJXA010000052.1, forward strand.
GTAGAGGTTGTTTTCCGTCAGATCGATGCGCAGGCCGCGCAGCAGCGTGTTGCTCGCGACGAGCGCCGCGAGAAAACCCAGACCCAACAGCAGCAGGGCTGTCAATCCGATATTCCGCTGTTTTTGAGTCGTCATAGTCGTCAGTTGGTCAATCCGCTTTTTTCAGTTCGAGTACGATTGCGTTTGCGTACAACATGACGCCGATCAGCAACGCAAAATAGACGAGATCGCGAACGTCGATAACGCCCTTGCTGATACTCGCGAAATGGGTCAGGAAGCTCAGGCTCGCAACGGTGTCCACGATGGCTTGCGGCGCCCACGCAGAGAACAGATCGAGCACCATAGAAAATCCCGACAGCAGCAATACGAAACACGCAACGACAGACAAGATAAAGGCGATCACCTGGTTCTTGGTCGCGGCAGAAATACACGAGCCGACGGCGAGAAAGCCGCCTGCCATGAGCAGACTGCCGACGTATGCCGCGAGAATGACGCCGTTGTCCGGGTCGCCGAGAAAATTCACGGTAATCCATATCGGAAACGTGAGCGCGAGAGCCAGAGCCGTGAACAGCCAAGCGGCGAAAAATTTTCCGAGGACGGCTTGCCAGAGCTCTATCGGCAATGTCATGAGCAGCTCGATGCTGCCGGATTTCCTCTCCTCTGCCCATAGCCGCATGCTCAGCGCCGGCACGAGAAACAGGTACAGCCACGGGTGGAAGTTGAAGAACGGCGCGAGATCGGCCTGACCGCGCTCAAAAAAATTGCCGAGATAGAACGTGAACGTGTTGCTCAGGATCAGAAAGATCACGATGAACACGTACGCAACGGGAGTCAGAAAATAGCTCTTGAGCTCGCGGCGCATGACGGCCATGACGTTGTTCACGCGGCTGCCCCTCCCGTGATCGTTCTGAAAACCTCGTCGAGGCGACCCGACTCCAAGTGCAGCTCAGTGAACTCCCAGCCTCGCTCGGCGCCGAGCTCGCTGATCGCCGTAAGGGGCATTCGCCCCTGGGCTGGAAACGCCGTGATCCTGTTCGCGTTGACGTCGAGCTCGGTTCGGTCGACATCGCTGAGCGCATCGATCTCTCGGCGGATCTGCTCGAGCGCAACGTCATCGGCGAGCTTCAACGAGACGGCATTGTGGAATTTCGAACGCGCCTCGAGATTCGCCGGCGTGTCGTCGGCGAGAATGCGCCCGTGCGCGATGATGATCGCGCGATTGCAGAGCGCGTCGACCTCTTCGAGCAGATGTGTCGAGATAATGATGATCTTATCTTTCGCCATCGCGTTGATGAGCTGACGAACCTCGTGCTTTTGATTCGGATCGAGTCCGTCGGTGGGCTCATCGAGAATCAGCACTCTCGGGTCGTGCAAAAGCGCCTGTGCGAGACCGACACGCCGCTTGTAGCCTTTCGACAGCGTATCGATACTCTGCTCGAGCACGTTTTCCAGATGCAGCAGGCCGTAGATTTCGGCCAGGCGCGTGCGGCGCGACTCGCCACTCATGCCGCGTATGTCGGCGACGAAATCGAGAAATGCACGCGGCGTCATCTCGGGATAGCTCGGGGCGCCCTCGGGCAGGTAGCCGATGCAGGCCGTCGCGGCCGTTGCGTCGGTTGCGATGTCGTGACCGCATACGGTGACGCGGCCGGAGGACGCGGGAAGGAAGCCCGCGATTACGCGCATCGTCGTGCTCTTACCCGCGCCGTTCGGTCCGAGGAAACCGAGCACCTCGCCTGGCTGGACCTGGAAGCTCAGGTCGTCGACCGCGACCAGCGAACCGTAATGTTTGACTAGATTTTGGCAATCGATCATTGGATAAGTCCTTCGAGATCGCTAAATCTGTCCCGACGCGACGCGAAATTTTCCATAGCCCGCGAGCCTTTTCAAGACCTCGACGAGCTCGTGCTATTGGACGATGTTGCCGTCCGCGTCCATGATCTGGACGGGCCCGAGCTCGAGTGCCCGAACGCTTTCTTCTATGCGGCTCAGGTCGCCAACCACGACCCAGGTCAGCCGCTCCGGCGCGAACAGGCTCTGCGCGGCGGCGTTGACGTTTTGCGCATTGAGACCGGCGATCAGACCTGCGTAGTTGTCCCAGTAGTCGTCCGGAAGGCCGAAGCGAACGAGCTCGGCGATATCGCCTGCGACGGCTCGGGCGGTTTCCCAACGCCCCGGCAACGTCAGTGTGCTGCGCCGCTTCGAGGTCTCGACTTCCTCGGCCGTTATCAGCCTCGAGGTTACGAGCTCGCGCAGCTCCCGGTCGAGTTCGACCATCGACGGCGCCGTCTGATCTGTCTGGACCGGTGCATAGACGATAAACGGACGTTGCAACATCGTGTCGACGATCAGAGATCGCACGCCATACGACCAGCTCTTGTCCTCGCGCAAGTTCAGATTGATACGCGACGTGAAGGTGCCCCCGAACGCGTCGTTCGCAGCATCGAGCGCGAGCTGGCGCGCATCGGCCTTGGGCGCGACGAGATGTCCGCCGATGATGATGCTCTGTTCCGATCCGGGCCGGTCGATCAGGATCACGCGCGGCGCATCCGGCAGATCGACCTCAGAGAGGCGCTTGGCCGGCGTTTCGCCTGCGGTCCAGTCCGCAAACAAGGCCTCGAGCTGGGGCTCGATCTCGGCCATCGACGTGTCGCCGACGACGATCATGGTGGCGTTGTTGGGTTTGAACCACGCCTCGTGAAAGTCGACGAGGTTCTCACGCGTTAAACCGGTGACGCTCGCAATGGTGCCCGAGCCCGTCATCGGCAGCGCATAGGCGTGGCCGTCGCCATAAATGAGTCTTGGAAAGACGCGCAGCGCCATCGATATCGGCGTGACTTGCTCGCGCTGAATATCCGACAGCAACAGCTGCTTGAGTCGGCCGAGCTCGGATTCGGGGAATGTCGGATTCAGAATAACGTCGCTGTAGATCTCCAGAGCTTGCGGTAGCGTCTCGCTGAGCGCAGAAAGATTCACGAACGAGAAGTCGAGATTCGAGCCCGTGCTCAAATTCGCGCCGAGCTGAGCGAGCCGGTCGCTGATCTGAAGCGCATCCAGCGTTGCTGTGCCCTCATCGAGCATATCCATTGCGAGCTTGGCCGTCCCGGGTGCCGCGAACTGGTCTGCCGCGTAGCCGGCATCGAGCTGCAGCGACAACTGCACGACCGGCACGGCCGCGCGCCGGGCGACGATGATGCGCATGCCGTTGCTGAGCTCACCGCGCTCGAAATCCGGAAACTTCACCGACGGGAAGCTTTCCGGCATGGGTAATTTCGAGCGATCCGCGCCGACCGGTGCTGCGCTGCGCTCTTCGAACGGATGTACCTCCAGCGTGAGCGCAGGGCCCCGAAGCCAGCGGCGTGCCGCGTCGCGCAGCTCGGCGGGTCTCGCCGTCTCGGCGAGCGCCAGAGAGTCCTTGTAGGCATCCGGACGACCGGCGAAGACCGCGCTCTCGGCCAATATGCCGGACTTACCGCCAAAGCCGCCGACACGTTCGATGCCCCGAATGAATCCCGAGCGTGTGTCCATGACGGCGCGCGTGAGCTCGTCGCGCGTCGGTCCCGTCTCGAGAAACCGTTCCAGTTCTTCCTCGAGCATGCGCTCGACCTCGGCGAGGTCGCCGCCCGGAAGCGCTGTCGCCCAAACCGCGTATGCGCCGGCGACTTCACCGACGAACGCGAAGCCACCGACGTCTGTTGCGACCTGTGCCTCGTAGACGAGCCGCTGGTACAGCCGCGAAGTCTTGCCCTGGGTCAGGGCAACGTCGGCAAGCGCGAGCCGCTCGGCATCGGCATCGCCCCATTCCGGGATCGGCCAGACCTTATATATGCGCGCCTGCGGCACTCGGTCCTGCAGCATGACGCGTCGATCCTGGCCCAGTGTCGGAATCCAGGTCTCGAGCCGGGTCAGTGGGGGTCCGGCGGGGATATCGCCGAAATACCGTTGCACCTTCTCGCGGGCCGTCTCGACGTCGATGTCGCCAGCCAGGACGAGCGTTGCGTTGTTCGGTCCGTAGTACGTGCGGAACCACTCGTAGACGTCGTCGAGCGTGGCCGCGTCGAGATCCTCCATCGAGCCGATGATTGGCCATGAGTAGGGGTGGCCCTCGGGAAACAGATTGCCCGTGATTGCATCGAAAACCTTGCCGTACGGCTGGTTCTCGCGCTGGCGCTTCTCATTCTGGACGACACCGCGCTGCTCATCGAGCTTTTCCTGGTCGATCGCGCCGAGCAAATGTCCCATGCGATCGGATTCGAGCCAAAGCGCGAGATCGAGCGCGCTCGTCGGCACGGTCTGAAAGTAGTTCGTGCGGTCGTTGTTCGTCGTGCCGTTGATCGAGGTCGCACCGACCTGCTGGAGCGGTGTGAAGTACTCCTCGTCGTGATTCTCGCTGCCGTTGAACATCAAGTGCTCGAACAAATGCGCGAATCCCGTCCGGCCCGGCACCTCGTTTTTCGAGCCGACGTGATACCACAGAGTCGTTGCAACGATGGGCGCTTTGCGATCCTCGTGGACGATGACGCGCAGGCCGTTGTCGAGCGTAAATTCCTCGAACGGAATGTCGAGCTGCGCTCGGGCCGCGAACGCGGTTAGTGCGAGTGTCAACGCGCAAAGCGCTAAGATCGATTTCTGCATGGGACATCCGTTCGTACTGAGGCTCATTTTCTGACAAGACAGTGAGAATTCATCAGGAGTTCCGCTCGATGCAAAATTGTCGATCACAGTCGTGACTCACGAAAACGGTCGAGTAGCCGTCTCGAAGAAAACGTGTAGACTGCGACGGGGCTCGAGCGCAGCCGGCTCGCGTCCATTATCGCGATGAAGCACGGCGTCGTCCTCACGTGCGCCCTGTAGGCCACGTGCGACGAGGCTCACGAGATAGAGACCCATGTTCAACTTTGCTGAATGCCGCATCGAGTCGCTCCTTTCGGCAGCCGCCAGTATAGAGCACGCGCGAGCGGTGGGCTCGGCACTCGGAATCTGCTTATGGTGAGTCGTCGCGAGCTCTATCCGCGGCTCGATCCCTTCGATCACGGCTATCTGCGTCGCGGCCCGCACGAGATTTACTTCGAGCAATGCGGCAGCCCGGATGGGAAGCCTGCGTTGTTCGTCCATGGCGGCCCGGGCGGCGGTGGCGATGAGAACGCCAGGCGCTTCTTTGATCCGGCCGGCTACAGACTCGTCAATTTCGACCAGCGTGGCGCTGGACGCAGCCGTCCCGCCGCGAGCCTCGAGGAGAATACGACCCCGGACCTCATCGGCGACATCGAGGCGCTGCGCGAGCATCTCGGTATCGAGCAATGGCTGGTTTTCGGCGGTTCCTGGGGCAGCACACTGGCGCTCGCGTATGCGCAGCGGCATCCGGCGGCCGTCAGCGAGCTCGTGCTGCGGGGAATCTTTCTGCTGCGCCGTCGCGAGTTGCTCTGGTTTTATCAGGACGGGGCGAGTCGTTTGTTTCCGGAGCAGTGGCAGCAGTTTCTAGCACCAATTCCGCCCGATGAGCGGCACGACCTGCTCGTGGCCTATCACCGGCGATTGACGGGCGATGATGAACGCGCTCGTTTCGAGGCTGCGCGCGCGTGGTCCATCTGGGAGGGCACGACGAGCTCGCTGCTCGGCAACGCCGATCTCGTGGATCATTTCAGCGCGCCCGATTTCGCTCTCGCGCTCGCGCGCATCGAGGCGCATTACTTCGTCAATGGCGGGTTCCTCGAGCACGAGGATGAGCTGCTTGACGGCGTCGAGCAGATTCGTCATATCCCGGCCGTGATCGTCCAGGGGCGTTACGACGTCGTATGTCCGATCGTGACCGCGTGGGAGCTCGCGCAGCGATGGCCCGAAGCAGATTTCAGGGTCGTTGCCGACGCCGGGCACACGGCCTATGAGCCGGGCATCACGCACGAGCTCGTCACGGCGACCGATGAATTTCTTGCAGCGGACCTTCGAGGGTGACCACGTGTCCAAGACACTGCTCGTCAACGGGACGATCGTGAATGAGGGCCGCATCTCCGCGGCCGACATATTGATCGAGGGCGATCGCATCGCGAAGATCGACTCGGGCCTGCCGGCCTCGAGTGCCGACATTGTGATCGACGTCAGCGGCTGCCACGTTTTGCCGGGGCTCATCGACGATCAAGTTCACTTTCGCGAGCCGGGCCTGACGCACAAGGCGACGATCGCGAGCGAATCGTTGGCCGCCGTGTGCGGGGGTGTGACGAGTTACATGGAGATGCCGAATACCTCGCCACCGACGACAACGGTCGAGTCGCTGGCCGATAAGCGCGCGCGCGCGCAAGGCCGCAGCCACGCGAATTTCGCGTTCTATCTCGGCGCGACGAACGACAATCTCGAGCAGATCAAGCGCGTGAGCCTCGACGACGCCTGCGGTATCAAGGTGTTCATGGGCGCTTCGACGGGCAATATGCTCGTCGACGACGTCGCGGCGCTGGAGGGCATATTCGCCGAAGCGACGTTACCCGTCGCGACGCATTGCGAGGACTCGCCGACGATCTGGGAGAACGAGGCGAAGTTCAGGGAGCGCTATGGGGACGACGTGCCCATGAAATGTCATCCGCTGATCCGCTCCGCTGAGGCGTGCTACAAATCTTCATCGCTCGCCGTCGGGCTCGCCAAGCGTTTCGGCACACGTCTGCACGTCCTGCACCTGACGACCGAGCGGGAGTTGGATCTGTTCGAGGTGGGCCCCATAGAAGACAAGCACATCACCGCAGAGGTTTGCGTGCATCATCTGTGGTTCGATGAATCGAGCTACGATGCGCTGGGAGCGCGCATCAAGTGCAATCCCGCGATCAAGCGTCGGGAAGATCGCGAGGCGCTACTGGTCGCAGTTCGCGACGATCGGCTCGACGTGATCGCGACGGACCACGCACCGCATACACTCGAGGAGAAACAGCAGAGCTACTTCTCGGCGCCGGCCGGGTTACCGCTCGTGCAGCACTCGCTGCAGATGCTGCTCGAGCATTACCGTTGCGGGCGTCTGACGCTCGAACAGATCGTGCGTAAGGCGGCGCACAACCCGGCTCGACTATTCGGCGTCAGGGATCGCGGCTTCCTGCGTGAGGGCTACTACGCCGATATCGCCGTCGTCGATCTCGAGCGACCCGAGACCGTGACGTCGCGGAACGTGCGTTACAAATGTGGCTGGTCGCCACTCGAGGGCGTGGAGCTCGGCGCGAGTGTCGTCATGACACTCGTGAACGGCACGGTGGTCGTGCGCGACGGCGAGATTCTCGCTGAGCCCGGCGGCCGGCGGCTGGAGTTCTGCGGCTAACGCCGACGCGCACGGTTGCGGGGCTTGAATTGCTGCTCCGGGCTGTGCTGGACTTGCCGCTGAGCGGCACGCACAAGGAGGGAGATCGTGAGGGTTCTGCCAAGTCTGTTCGCAGTCTGCTTAGCAGCCGGATGCGGATCGGGCACGCCGCCCGAAGCGCCAGCCGTACCCGACAGCATCTCGAGTGAAAGTCTTGCTGCGGAGACCGCGCCAGCGCCCGAGGCAGCCGGCGCGGAACCGTCGGTCGACGAGGATGAAAATCCGCTCCTTGGCCTGCTCGAGCAGGACATTCCTTACGGCGAGGGTGCGGACGGTAATCTCATGGGCTTTCTCGCCGTGCCCGAGGATGCCGCAGAGCCGTTGCCGGGCATCGTTGTGCTCCACGAGTGGTGGGGTTTGAACGACGCCGTCAGGGACGCAGCCCGGCGCATTGCGCGTGAAGGTTATGTCGTTCTTGCTGCAGACCTCTACGGTGGGCGCACGGCCGAGTCCGTTGCCGATGCGCAAGCGTTGATGCGCGAGCTCGTCGCAGACCCCGACGGCGTGCGGGACAACATCCGCCAGGCCGTCGAATATTTGCAACGTTACGCGCTGGCGCCGCGGATCGGCAGCATCGGCTGGGATATGGGTGGGCGCTGGTCGCTACAAACCGGAATCATGATGCCGGACCAGCTCGACGCGCTCGTCATGTTCTACGGGGCCGTAGAGACGGACGAGGCGGTTCTCGAGACGCTCGACATGCCCATGCTCGCGCTGTTCGGCGAGCAGGACGCATCGATCCCGCTACGCGGTGTGCAGGAGTTCCGCAATGCGCTGAACCGGCTCGGCAAGGAAGCCGAAGTGCGCATCTACGCTGGCGTCGACCACGGTTTTTTCTTTCCGGGCAGCCCGACCTACAGCCCGATTGCCGCCGATGACGCCTGGAACAGAACCGTTGCGTTGTTTGAAGCTGCTCTGAAGAATTAAAAATAGGGGCCGGGTCGATATCCCTATCGATGATGTGAGCGTTGCGGCTCACGCCGGAAGTCAGTTCCCGGCCCCAATGGCCTTCCGGCCAACCTGGCAGTCGCTGAGGGGGATCAGCTAATGCCTATACTGCAATACCGCTCGGTAATCCGTTAACCGCGATGTGACTCGCGCGCTAGCGCGAGTCGAATTCTGGGCGGCTGCGCCTCGCGCAGATGCTGTCGCCGCGTATCCTCGATCGCTGCCTCGACGCTGCGAACGTAAGCGGCCATCTCGGCTTCGAAATTCGCCTGTTGAGCGCGTGCTGTTGCGGAGGTCTCCAGAACCGTAACCTCCTCCAACGTATCGGCGCGTGCCGTGGCGCCCAACCCCAGGATCAGCGCGGTCGCGGCCAGCGCGCCAAAGTGTCTGCTAATGCCTGTCGTACTCATCATTGTCATCCTTTACATTTGACGGAATTCCGATACTGTTACGATCAACTGCCGGAATCACTTCGACTCTACCTATGCAACTGGCGTGCCAAGGCCAAAATCTCACAATTTCAGCGTATTAACGTCGTTCGTTGTCACGAGAACCCGCTAATTTCACGGAAAACCGTTGCGTGAAAACACGGAAATCCGTAAAATCGGCCCATGGTAGCCACCGATCGATATCGAAACTACTTTCGCCGCAGCCCGGCGCTGCTCGTCGCGCTCGATTCGGACGGGTATTTCATCGATGCCACCGACGCGTGGCTGGCACGATTCGGCTACGCGCGCGAGGAGATCGGCAGCCTGCGCCCGCAGGATTTGGCGACTGAGGCTTCCCTGCGACGTATCGTCGAGGATTACCTGCCGTTGCTGCGCCGGGCCGGTCAGCTAAGCCGCGTGCCCGTGGACCTCGTAACGAAGAGCGGTGAGCGCGTCGGCTGCCTGGCAGACGCCGTGATCGAGCGCGGCGCCGATGGAGCGCATCTCGGAACCCTCGTCGGTTACGCGCAGCTCGGTGCCCAGGCCGATCTGGAGAAGAACTTCACGGGCCTCTATCGCGACACGCCGGCGATGCTGCACACGGTCGACCGCGACGGGCGCATCGTGCACGTCAACGAGCGGTGGCTCGCGAAAATGGGTTACCGCCGCGAGGAGGTCGTCGGCCGCCTCGTGAGCGATTTCATGGCCGACGACGGGCCGGCGCGCGACCCGCAGACCGTCAGCGACATCATTTCGCAGGGTGAGCTCGAGAACGAGCCGCGCCGCTACGTCAAAAAGACCGGAGAGATACTCGAGGCGCTCGTCTCAGCGCGTGCCGATCGCGATGAGGCGGGCCAGGTCACGTTCATGTACGTCGCAATCAAGGACGTCACGGACCAGAACAACGCCGAGCGCCAGCTCCGGGCCGCGTTCGAGGAAAATGCGCGGCTGCGCGAGGAGCTCGAGCGGGAGCGCGACTACCTGCGCGAAGAGGTGCAGGTGTCGATGAACTTCGGCCGTATCGTGGGCGAAAGCCCCGTCCTCAAGAAGATGCTCGCACAACTCGAGGCAGTTGCTCAGACGTCTGCGAGCGTGCTCATTCACGGCGAATCCGGCGTCGGCAAGGAGCTCGTTGCACACGCGCTGCATAGCCGCAGCCCTCGAGCCGACGGGCCTCTCGTCAAGGTTAACTGCGCGTCGATTCCACGCGAGCTCTTCGAGAGCGAGTTTTTCGGTCACGTCAAGGGTGCATTTACAGGGGCGCACCGAGATCGCGTCGGGCGCTTCGAGCTGGCGCACGGCGGTACGCTGTTCCTGGACGAGATCGGCGAGATCCCGCTCGAGCTGCAGGGAAAACTCTTGCGAGTGCTCCAGGAGGGCGAGTACGAGCGGGTCGGTGACGATCGCACGCGCACGGCTGACGTGCGGCTCGTTGCTGCCACGAACCGGGATCTCGAAGCGCTCGTGAAGCAGGGTGGCTTTCGCGAAGATCTTTTCTACCGACTCAGCGTTTTCCCGATCCAGGTCCCCGCATTGCGAGAGCGCGGCGATGACGTCGTGCAGCTCGCGAGCCACTTCATGGAGCGCGTCTGCACGGATTTCGGCCGGTCACCGCTGCGATTGTCGAAACAACAGGTCGAGCTGCTCAAGAGTTACTCGTGGCCGGGGAACATTCGTGAGCTCAAGAACGTCATCGAGCGCGCTGTGATTTTATCGAGCGGCAAAGTGCTGCGCCTAGACCTTGCGATGGCCGGCATCGCGAGCGGGCGTGGGGCAGAGCAGCAAGAATCTGACGCTACGGGGCCGGAGATCATGACCGAAGCGGAGCTTCTGTCGCTGCAAAAAGCCAATATGCTTGCTGCACTGGAGGTCGCCGACTGGCGCGTCTCGGGACCGGGCGGTGCCGCCGAGCTCGTCGGCCTGAAGCCTACGACGTTCACGGACCGCATGAAAAAATTCGGGCTGTCGAGGCCCCGGCGCGGTTCGGGTCGGGCAGCATGAGCGGGGCCGGAGTCGTCGGCGGCCAGAATCCGATTCGCGACGCCGCTCGGGTCGAAGAATCAGGCGCTCGGGCGAACACTTGCGGCGCCTTCCGATAATTTGGTATATGTTAAGTTGCTAAACGCGAATCCTCGTTCACACGAAGCGACCGCGTTCGGCTCCAGCAATCGGTTCGACCTAAAACAATAAAGAAAGGCCACGCTTTCTATGTCTTATCTCGCAGAGCGGTTCCAGGCGGCGGTGACTGTGCTCGTCGGCGACGGAGCCATTAAGGAGCGACTCGCGGCCGCTTACGTTGAAAATCTCGACGATCTCGAAGACACGGAGTTCCCCGCGTCGCTGAGGCAGGCATTCACGGATCTGGAGCTTGCACTGCACGCCGAGCACCCGATCGGCCGTGAGCCCTGCGTCCGCGCGACGGTCCGCAAGATGTCCAATGTCGAGGCACGCACGCACGCCAGTACCATCGTCATGCTTTACGCCGAGCTCGTGCGCCACGGTCACCGAGCCGAGCCCCTGCGCGTGGTCCCATCCGGCCAGAAGAAGCCCCCGAAATACCTCTCCGAGGGGAGCTGAGCGCCTCGAATTCGCCGGGCTACGAGGCGCCTAAGCTCGGGTCTTTGAGACGTCTGTCAAGGATTTATGTCCACTGCTCGGGCATAGTGGCCGATGGCCATCTCGAGTACCAGCGACACCATGACAGATCCTTCCAACAACGGGGCGAGCGAGGTGGCCGCAGACGTCGGTACCGCGGAGATCTACGCGCCGTACGGTCAGCTCATCAAGATGCTGCTGCCGCGTTGCGGAGGCATTGTTTTTTATAGCCCGGACAAAGAGTTACTGTGGTGCTCGGACGGCTGCGAGCGACCCGACCTCAAGACGGTACTCGATGACCTACCGAGCGACGAGTCGCAGCAGATGTCCGGCGGTGGAGCGATACGCAAGCTCAGCGGCGACGGTACCGCGTTCGTGTACGTCCTGCGTGGCCGAACCGGCGAGCATCTCGGCACGCTCGTCGTGGAGATTGGCGACGGACAGCGTCAGACCAGCGGCTCGATGGTCGCGAGTCTGTTGCGGCCCGTGCTCGACTGCCTCGAGAATCGCGTCGACGTCGAGTCGACCCTGGCGGCTGTGGAAACGCCGAGCGTCGATGCGACGCAGACCCTGCAGCTGCAGCTGTTGATCGGTGCCGACGCCGCAGACGGG
>JBFJXA010000053.1:0-12162 GCA_041623375.1 Gammaproteobacteria bacterium
CCCGGCGGCGGCGCCGACGCAGCCGGCATCGAGATTGGCGACGTCGTTACGGCGATGGACGGGGCTGCGCTCGTCAGCGGCCAGGACAGCTCGGCGTCGGAGGTTCTGATCGCGCAAATGGGTAACGTGGCGCCGGGCGACACGGTCGTGCTCACTGTCGTTCGCGACGGCGAGGCGCGCGATGTCGAGATTCAGGCGCAGGCACCGCGCGAAGAGCGCTTCGTTTTCGCCCGTCCGGGCGGCGGGCCTCACGGTCCGTTCGGGTTCAACATGCCGTTCCGACGCTGGGCGGACATGGAACTCGTCGAGTTGACGCCCGAGCTCGGCGCTTATTTTGGAACGGAGACAGGCCTTCTTGTCGTGCGTGCGCCGAGCGACGGGACATTGGGCCTGCAGGACGGCGACGTGATTCTCGAGATCGGTGGGCGCTCGCCCATGAACGTCGGTCACGCGCTGAGAATTCTCAGAAGCTTCGAGCCCGGCGAGGCACTCGAGCTCACGATCATGCGCGAGCAGCGCCGTGAGACGCTCGAGGTAGACCTGTCGCCGAGCGTGGAAGACGAGGACTGAGCATCGTCGGACGCGCGTTTATCGCTTTGATCTAGCCCCCCCCCAAGGCAGCTATTTACCGGCCCTCGTGGCCGGTTTTTTTTGACGAGGCAGCAGCGGAATTTGGGGTCAGACCCCAAGAGAATGGGGGTCTGACCCCGTCTTATTGCCCTATTTTTGAATGACTTGTGGGATCGCGCACCGATAGCCGCAATAATTGGGGTCTGACCCCAATTTTCCCGGAACCCAATTTTCCCGCAATCCCGCAGCCATGCGACTCAGCGATTTCGATTTCGAGCTCCCACGCGAGCTCATTGCGCAGTCTCCGCTGCCCGAGCGTTCCGCGAGCCGGCTGCTCACGGTCGACGCTGATGATTGCCGTCTCGCCGATCGCATGTTTGCGGAGCTGCCGAGCTTGCTCGCGGCCGGTGATCTGCTCGTCATCAACGATACCCGTGTGCTTGCGGCCCGATTGCGCGGCAGGAAGGCCAGCGGCGGGGCTGTCGAGATGCTCCTGGAGCGATTGACCGGACCGAGCTCAGCGCTCGTCCAGTTACGCGCGAGCCGCGCGCCGCACGCGGGCGCGACGCTGTACTTCGCCGACGGCGCTCGGGCGACGGTCGAGGGTCGTGACGCGGATCTCTTCGAGCTGCGCTTCGACCGCGATCTCATGCCGTATCTCGAAAGCCACGGCGAGATTCCGTTGCCGCCGTACATCGATCGGCCGCCGAGCGAGGCCGACGCGGCGCGTTATCAGACGGTATTTGCGAAATCTCCCGGTGCCGTCGCTGCGCCTACGGCCGGCTTGCATTTCGACGACAGCCTTCTCGAGGCGCTCGCGGCGCGCGGTATCGAGCGTGCGAGCTTGACGCTCCATGTCGGTCTGGGCACGTTCGCGCCGGTTCGCGTGCAGGCAATCGGCTCGCACCGGCTGCATCCAGAGCGCGCTATCGTGACGGATTCGCTCTGCGAGCAGATCGCCAGGACGAAGCAGCGCGGAAACCGGGTCGTCGCTGTGGGTACGACCGTCGTCAGAGCATTGGAGACAGCCGCGCGCCGCGGCGAGCTCACTCCCTTCAGCGGTGAGACGCAGCTATTCATTTATCCGGGCTTCGAATTTCGCGTCGTCGACGCACTCGTGACGAATTTTCATCTGCCCCGCTCGACTTTGCTCATGTTGGTGGCCGCATTCGCGGGGCTGCAGTGCATCAAGTCGGCGTATCGGCATGCCGTGGACGAACGCTACCGTTTCTTCAGTTACGGTGACGCAATGCTGATCCGACCCGGCGCGACATCGGCGGAGGAAACCCATGCGATTTGAGCTCATCGCGACCGACGGCGCGGCTCGTCGGGGACGCATGACATTCGCGCGCGGCACCGTAGAGACGCCAGCATTCATGGCGGTCGGTACCTATGGCACGGTGAAATCGATGACGCCGGACGAGCTCACCTCGATCGGCTGCGAGATCATTCTTGGCAACACCTTCCACTTGATGCTGCGTCCGGGCACGGAGGTCGTACGTGCGCACGGCGGGCTGCACGGTTTTATGAACTGGCACGGCCCGATCTTGACGGACTCGGGCGGATTCCAGGTTTTCAGCCTCGAGTCGCTGCGCAAAGTCAGCGAGCATGGCGTGAAGTTTCGCTCGCCGGTCGACGGCGACCTCATCGAGCTCACGCCCGAGCGCGCGATCGACGTGCAGCAGGATCTCGCGTCCGATATCGTCATGGTGCTCGATGAATGCGCGTCGCACGACGTCGGCACGGCCGAGGCCCGTCGGGCGATGGAGCTCTCGCTGCGTTGGGCGCAGCGTTGCCGCGATCGATTCGATGCGCTGAATCGGGACGCCGCTGTCGACAGCGCGCTGTTCGGCATCGTGCAGGGTGGCACGGACATCCGGCTGCGCAGCGAGTCGCTCGATGCGCTCCAGAACATCGGTTTCGACGGTTACGCCGTCGGCGGGCTTGCCGTGGGCGAGCCCGAGGACGCTCGGCTCGCCGTGCTCGAGGGGCTCGAGCCTGCGCTGCCGGCCGAGCAGCCGCATTATCTCATGGGCGTTGGCACGCCGGAGGATCTCGTCAAGGCCGTTGCGCGCGGCATCGACATGTTCGACTGCGTCATGCCGACGCGTCACGGACGCACGGGCCAGCTGTTCACGAGCGAGGGCGTGCTGAATATCCGCAACAGCCGGTTTCGGACGGACCGAGGCCCTCTGGACCCGGCCTGCGATTGCCCCACGTGCCAAGGCTATTCGCGGGCTTATCTGAGCCACCTGCACCGCTGCAACGAGATTCTCGGCGCGAGGCTCGCGACGCTGCATAATCTTTACTACTACCAGCGCCTCATGGCGGACATGCGCGCGGCTATCGTCGAGCAGCGTTTCGAGGCGTTCGCGGCTGAGCGTCTGGCCGCGGCGGAGCGGGGACCGTAAGGTCACAGCTATGCCATAATAATGGGCTGACTCGATAGAGTAGATATACGAACGGTCATCGATATGGATTTTTTCGTCTCTCCAGCCTGGGCACAGGCCGGCGCGCAGCCCGACCCGATCATGAGCTTCCTGCCCCTGGTCATTATCTTTGTGTTGTTTTACTTCCTGCTGATCCGTCCACAGCACAAGCGCCAGAAGGAACATCGCCAGATGGTCGAGGCGCTCGAGGCCGGTCAAGAGGTCGTGACGGGCGGTGGTGTGCTCGGTAAGGTGACCGAGGTCGGGGATCTCTGGGTCACGGTCGAGGTGGCCAACGGCGTTTCGCTCAAGGTCCAGCGAAGCACGATCGCGGCACTCATGCCGAAAGATACGATCAAGAACGCTTGAGAGTGCTATGAACCGCTACTCGCTCTGGAAGAATCTGCTCGTCATCGGTGTCCTGCTGTTCGGCGCACTCATCGCTGCGCCGAATCTATTCGGCGACGATCCTGCGCTGCAAATCACGCGCGAGGACGGTACCCCGCTCGATGCGCTAACGGTCAGCGCCGTAACGGCGAGACTCCAAACGGATGAGATCCCGTTCACTGCGGCCGACGTCGAGGATGGTGCCGTGCTCGTTCGCTTTCCGGATGTCGAGTCACAGCTCAGGGGAAGCGCTGCACTCGGCGAGGAGTTACCGTTTCACGTCGTTGCGCTGACGCTCGAACCCCGCACGCCGGCATTTTTCCGCTTTCTCGGTCTGGAGCCCATGAGTCTCGGCCTCGATCTGCGCGGCGGCGTGCATTTCCTGTACCAGGTCGATCTCGAATCTGCCTTGCGCCAGTACCTCGAGACATATGAATCTGACCTGCGCACGGCGTTGCGCGAGGCGGGTATCCGCAACCGCGTGCGCGTCAACGGCGACGTCATAGAAGTGCCGATTGTCGACCCCGAGCAATTCGATGCGGCTGAAGAGATCGTCTACGCGCTCGACCCGTTGCTGTCTATCGGTAGGGCGAATTTCGACGGTGAGCGCGGTTTCCGCGTCCAGCTCTCACCGATACAGATTACGGAGCGACAAAATTTCGCGATTCAGCAAAACACGATCACGTTGCGAAACCGCGTTAACGAGCTCGGTGTCGCTGAGCCGGTCGTGCAACGCCAGGGTCTCAATCGCATTCTCGTGCAGCTACCGGGTGTCCAGGACCCGTCGCAGGCCGAGCGCATTCTCGGCGCGACTGCGACCCTCGAGTTCAGGCTCGTCGATACGGAGAACGATGCCTTTGATGCGGAGCGACGCAACCGTCCACCGCTGAACTCGATCCTGCGCTACGACCGGACGGGGATTCCGATACTGTTGCGCCGCGATGTCATCGTCTCGGGCGATCAGCTCACCGATGCGACCTTCGTGTATCAGCAGGGCCAGCCTGCAGTGAGCGTACGCCTGAACAGTCAGGGCGCCGCACGGATGCTCGAAACGACACAGGCGAACCTGAACCGGCCTATGGCGATCCTGTTCATCGAGGAGAAGCCTGAGCTCATCGAGCGCGACGGCGAGGAGATTTTGAGAACGACACGTGAAGAGACCGTCATCAGCTCTCCTGTGATTCGCGGCGTGTTTTCGAGCAATTTCCAGATCACGGGCATTACGCCTGTCGAGGGTCAGGACCTCGCATTGCTGTTGCGTGCGGGCGCCCTCGCTACCCCGATCGTCAAGGTCGAGGAACGTACGATCGGGCCCAGCCTCGGTGAGGACAACATTCAACGTGGTCGTGCGGCGATCATGATCGGCTTCCTTGCCGTCGTCATATTCATGGCGATTTATTACCGCGTATTCGGGCTCGTCGCCAACGTCGCGCTGCTTGCGAATCTCGTGCTCATCGTCGCGCTGTTGTCTCTCTTGCAGGCTTCCCTGACGCTGCCGGGAATCGCGGGTATCGTTCTGACCGTCGGCATGGCCGTCGATGCGAACGTGCTGATCTTCGAACGCATCCGGGAGGAATTGCGCAACGGCGTCTCGCCACAGGCGAGTATACGTGCCGGTTACGACAAGGCATTCTCGACGATTGCCGACGCGAACATCACGACGTTGATCGCAGCCATGGTTCTGTTTGCTTTCGGCACGGGTCCGATCAAGGGCTTCGCGGTCACTTTGACCTTAGGAATAATGACCTCGATGTTCACGGCGATTATTGGTACGCGGGCACTCGTGAACTTGATTTATGGCTATAGGCAGGTCGAGCGACTGTCGATAGGCGGCCGAGCGCTGCAGACGTAATGCTGTTCGGCAAAACACCGACCTTCAACTTCATGGGCGGACGGCGCGCTGCGCTCGTGCTGTCCGCTGTTCTCATCCTCGTTTCGCTGGGCTCGCTCTTCACGCGCGGCCTGAACTTCGGGATCGACTTCACGGGCGGGGTCCTGCTCGAAGTCTCCTACGCCGGCGAGGCGGACCTTGCCGAGATACGCGAGACGCTCGTACAGGCTGGCTTCGAGACGCCGCTCGTCCAGAATTTCGGCACCGTCAACGATGCGCTGATCCGCCTGCCGCCGCAGGAGGAGCAGGACGGCGGGGTCATTCGAGATCGTGTGCTAGCGGCGCTTCGGGCCAGTGATCCAAGCGTCGAGGATCGCCGCATCGAGTTCGTCGGGCCACAGGTTGGCGCCGACCTGACCGAGCAGGGCAGCCTTGCGATGCTCATCGCACTGATCCTGATCTTTATCTACGTGATGTTGCGCTTTCGCTGGAAGTTCGCCGTCGGAACGATTGCAGCGCTCGCGCACGACGTCACTCTCGTGTTCGGATTTTTCTCGATCTTCGGCTTCGGCTTCGATCTGACGATCGTTGCCGCGATTCTGGCGACGATCGGATACTCGCTCAACGACACGATAGTCGTGTTCGATCGAATTCGTGAAAACTTCAGGCTCATGCGCCGTGGCACGGCCGAGGAGATCATCAACGCCTCTATCAACCAAATGCTCGGGCGAACGTTGATCACGAGCCTGACGACGTTGCTCGTGTTGACGTCGCTATATGCGCTTGGCGGTGAAACCGTTTCCGGATTTGCGCTCGCGCTCATCGTCGGCGTCGTCGTCGGAACGTACTCGTCGATCTACGTCGCGAGTGCTTCCGCGCTGGCACTCGACGTTCGTCCGGTCGACCTCATGCCGCCGAAACGCGAGGAAGTCGACGACCTTCCCTGAAAAATCCGGGGCAGTTATCTCGACTATCTGGGTCGCGTGCCGAGCGCCTTCTACGAAGACGCCCGGTAACTAGCCCCGAATGTCGGTGGCCGAATCTAGGAAACTGTCTCCGAACTTCTTTTGATCGGCGCGAGCAGCTTCGATAACGCCGCGTAGACCTTCGGGTTGCCGGCGACGACACTGCCGTTGTCCAGGTACGAATCGCCGCCTTCGAAATCGCTGATGCGTCCGCCGGCTTCACGAATGAGTAGCGCTCCGGCAGCGATATCCCAGATATTCAGACCGAGCTCCCAGAAACCGTCTACGCGGCCCGCTGCGACATAGCTGAGGTCGAGTGCAGCCGAGCCGGGCCGGCGGATGCCTGCACTTTCTTTCATGACGGCCTCGAGCATGCGCAGATAGACTGCGACCTCGTCCTTGCCGTGCCGATACGGAAACCCGGTTGCGATCAAAGAATCGCCGAGTCGGTGGCGCTGACTAACGCGTATGCGACGGCCGTCGAGTTGTGCACCCTGACCGCGTGTCGCCGAAAAAATTTCCTGGCGCAGCGGATCGTAGACGACCCCGTGCTCGAGTTGGTCCTTGTGCCGCACGGCGATCGAGACGGCGAAGACGGGAAAGCCGTGAATAAAATTCGTCGTGCCATCGAGCGGATCGATGACCCACTCGAAATCGTGTCTGCCTTGTCGGCCACGTTCCTCGGCAAGTATTGCGTGGTCGGGGTAGTAGTCGTGGATGACCTCGACGATGGCTTGCTCGGCGCGATGATCGACCTCCGTCACGAACTCATTGCGGCCCTTGTCGGTGATCTCGAGCCTATGCAGCTGGTTGAGCTGACGGATCATGACGTCGCCCGCCCGGCGTGCGGCTCGCACCGCGACATTGACCATTGCGTGCATGATGATCGTGTGACCGAAGGGTTTCCGAGGCTGGCGGGCCGGGTGGCCCGAGACGGGTAGAATACACGCTTGGCCCGCAGAAATGTCCCACCGATGTTGCCCGAATCGATCGAAATTCCCGTCCGAGTCGTGCTGGTCGAGACCTCGCATCCCGGCAACATCGGCGCGAGCGCGCGCGCGATGAAAACCATGGGACTCAGCGAGCTCGTGCTCGTCGAACCGAAGTCTTTTCCGAGCGCCGATGCGACCGCGAGGGCCTCGGGCGCCGACGACGTGCTTGCCCGCGCGACCGTGCACGCGTCGTTGAGCAAGGCGATCGCCGATTGCGTCCACGTCGTTGGTGCCAGCGCTCGGTCGAGAAGTCTTCAATGGCCGACGATCGATGCGCGCCGCTGCGCGGCGCGGCTCTGGGAGCGGGCTGCGGCCGGTCCGGTCGCCGTCGTTTTCGGACCGGAGCACTCGGGGCTCACGAACGAGCATCTCGCGCGATGCCACGAGCTCGTGCACATTCCCGCAAACCCGGACTACTCATCGCTGAATCTCGCAATGGCCGTGCAGGTCGTCTGCTACGAGCTGCTCATGGCGTATCCGCAAATTTCGGCCTGGCGCGCCGGCCTCGGTGAGGTGCAGCGCGACGCACCGCCTGCGACTGCGGACGAGCTCGAGGCGCTCCATATCCACCTCGAGGATCTCATGCGCCGCACGGGCTTTCTGAACCCCGATCACCCGCGTCAACTGAAGCTCAGAATGCGCCGCATCTTCAACCGCGCACAGCTCGATCGGACCGAGGTCAATATCCTGCGCGGCCTCTTCTCTGCCGCCGATCCGCAGAAAAACGTGCGCAGAGCGAAATCGTGAGCACGCGCGCGGTCTACCTCGACTACGCGGCGACGACACCGGTCGATCCCGTGGTCGTCGAGGCCATGACCGAATGCCTCGATCGTGACGGCGATTTCGCGAACCCATCCTCGGCGCACAGCTTCGGCCGGGCTGCCGCACGCCGCGTCGAGATAGCCAGGGCGAAGATCGCCGAGCGCGTCGGCGCAGCCGCCGATTCCATCATCATGACGTCCGGCGCAACGGAATCCGACAATCTCGCGCTGCAGGGCGTCATGAACGCGAGCCGCGACCGTGGCAACCATCTGATCACGGCGCGCACGGAGCACAAGGCCGTGTTGGACACAGCAGCGGCACTGGAGCGTCAAGGTTTCGCGGTCACGGTTCTGGAGTGCGATCGCGACGGTCTCATCAGTCCGGATGCGCTCGAGGCTGCGATCACGGAGGCGACCGTGCTCGTGTCGATCATGCACGTCAACAACGAGACCGGCGTGATCCAGGACCTCGCCGCGCTCGGCGAGTGCTGCCGGCGCAACGATGTGCTGTTGCATTCCGATGCGGCACAGAGCGTGGGCAAGGTCCACGTGGATGCGGCCGGCTGGCCTGTCGATCTACTGTCGCTGACTGCTCACAAGGTCTACGGCCCGAAAGGTGTCGGTGCGCTCTACGTCCGCCCGGGCGTACCGCTCGTCCCGCTGCTGTTCGGCGGCGAGCAGGAGCGTTCGCTGCGCCCGGGAACGGTGCCCGTTCATCAGATCGTGGGCATGGGTGTGGCCTACGAGATCGCCGATCCGGCCGTCGAGGGACCGCGACTCGCCGCGCTCAAGGATCGCTTGTGGGCGGGGCTCGCCGAGATCGACGGCGCCCGGCGTAACGGTGACGCTCAGCGCTGCGCCCCGCATGTTCTCAGCGTCACGTTCCCCGGAGTCAACGGCGAGAGCCTCAGGCTTGCGATCGCCGAGATTGCCGTGTCGGCGGGCTCAGCCTGCAATGCCGAGACGCCGGAGTCTTCCCACGTGCTCAGCGCAATGGGTCTGAGCGATGCGTTGGCCGACAGCACGCTGCGGCTGAGCGTCGGGCGCTTCACGACGCCCGCGGAGATCGACTATGCCGTCGAGCGAATTGCCGCCGAAGTCGGCCGGCTGCGCGGACTGTCGGCGGGCGCGCCGGCCTGGTGCAGAAGCTGATACTGCAGCGGCGCTGCATGCGCTAATATACTGAGTTCGCAATGGAATACAGCCCTGAGGTCGAGCGGCGCCTGCGGTCACCCGAGCGAGCCGGGGTCGAGAGCGCCCCTGCATTGTCTACCGTGACCGGTGAGGCCGAGGATCGCAGCCTGAACGTCTGGGTGCAGTATCAGGTGCAGCTACGCGGTAGCACGATCGGGACGGTCAGGTTCGAGGCATATGGCTGCCCGCATGTCGTCGCGGCAGCGGACTGGCACGCCGAGCGATTGGAAGGGCTGCCGAGCAGCGCGCTTGCCGAGCCCGACACGCGTGGGGCACGGCAGGCCCTGGGCGTGCCGACCGAGAAGCTCGGCAAGCTGCTCGTCATCGAGAATGCGCTCGTGGCGTGCGCGACTGCGCTCGCGGCGTGACGCGCAAAGAGTATGCTGGTCGGGAGCGTTGGACGGGTAGGAGAAAATGGTTTCACTGACGCAAAATGCGGTTGAGCGCGTGCGCACGTTCCTGGCGCAGCGCGGGCATGGCCTGGGACTCAGAGTCGGTATCAAGAAGACCGGCTGCAACGGCTATGCCTACATCATCGACTATGCGGATTCTGTCGAAGACGATGATGAGATCTTCGAGCAAGGCGGCGTCAAGGTTATCGTAGACCGTCAGAGCCTGGCACTCATCGACGGGACCGAGGTCGACTTCGTCAAGCAGGGCCTCAATGAGGCGTTCAAATTCCGCAATCCGAACGTCAAAGGCGAATGCGGCTGTGGCGAGAGCTTCAGCGTATGAGTCGCGGAATCATGTCTCCACTGTTAAAGGACTAATGATGGCAACAGAGCGCACTTTTTCGATCGTGAAGCCGGACGGCGTGCAGAAAAATCTCATTGGCGAGGTCTATAGCCGTTTCGAGCGTGCGGGATTGCAGATCGTGGCGGCGCGGATGCTGACGCTTCGCAAGGACCAGGCTGAGCAGTTTTACGCCGTGCACAAAGCGCGGCCGTTCTTTGCCGATCTCGTCAAGTACATGACGTCGGGGCCGGTCGTCGTTCAGGTGCTCGAAGGTGACGATGCGATCAACAAGAATCGCGAGCTCATGGGTGCGACCGATCCCAAGCAGGCCGCTGCCGGCACGATTCGCGCAGATTTTGCCGACTCGATCGAGGAAAACATCGTGCATGGATCCGACGGCCCGGATACGGCCGCGCAGGAGATTGCGTTCTTTTTCGCCGGAGCGGAGATTTGCCCGAGAACACGCTAAGCGCAGCTCGCACGGCGCCTGAAAAGCGCAATCTGATCGGGGTCCCCGGTCGGGATCTGGAGGCTTTCTTCAATGGCCTCGACGAGCGGGCGTACCGCGCGCGCCAGTTGCTCGGTTGGTTGTATCAGCGAGACGTGCTCGATTTCCGGCAGATGACCGACATCAGCCTGCGGCTGCGCGAGCGTCTCGAGCTCGTTGCGTCACTCGCGCTACCCGACGTCATTCGCGAGCAACGCTCGGCGGACGGCACCCGCAAGTGGCTCATCGACGTCGGTGACGGGCAAGCGGTCGAGACGGTCTTTATCCCCGAGCCGGGCCGATCGACGCTGTGCATCTCCTCGCAGGCCGGTTGCGCAATGGATTGCTCGTTCTGCGCAACCGGCAAGCAGGGTTTCAACCGCAATCTCACGGCGGCGGAGATTCTCGGCCAGGTGTTGATCGCACGGCGCGCGCTCGGCGCCGAGACGCCGCTGACGAACATCGTATTCATGGGCATGGGCGAACCGCTCGCAAACTATCGAAACGTGATTCCCGTGGTCAAGTTGCTCGTGGACGACTGTGCTTTCGGTCTTTCGCGTCGGCGCGTCACGATCAGCACGGCCGGCCTCGTGCCGCAAATTCGCAGACTGTCGCAGGACTGTAACGTTGCGTTAGCAGTATCGTTGCATGCATCCAACGACGCGCTGCGCGATGAGCTCGTGCCGATCAATCGGCGCCACCCGATCGCGGAGTTGCTCGATGCCTGCTGGCAGTATGCAGACTGTCTCGCTTCTCGGCACGTGACATTCGAGTACGCGATGCTGCGTGGCGTGAACGATGATCTCGAGGACGCACGTGCGCTCATCGATCTGCTGCGCGGCAGGCCTGCCAAGGTCAATTTGATTCCCTTCAACTCGTTTCCCGGAACGCGATACGAATGCTCTTCGACGGCAACGATGGAAGCTTTTTCGAATGCCCTGAGAGCAGCTGGCATCGTCGCGACGATCCGTAAGACGCGTGGAGATGACATCGCCGCCGCCTGTGGCCAGCTCGCCGGTCAGGTCGAGGACCGCACGCTGTCGCGATTAGGCGCTAAACTTACGAGACTCACGAATTGATAGGCCGAGCCATGCGAATCAGTGTTGCCATTCTCGCTCTGTGCCTCGCTCAGGGTTGCGTCACGACGACCCCCTCGCGCAATGCTGTGTCGCCCGAGCAGGCGGCATTGCGAAATCTCGATCTCGGCGTTGCCTATATGCGCCAGGGACGGCCGGACCTCGCGCTGAGCAGCTTGCGCGAAGCGCTGGAGTTCAATCCGCGACTCGCTTCCGCGCACAGCACGATCGCGCTCGTCTACGAGCAACTCGACGATACCGAGGCAGCTGAGGAGCATTACCGGCGCGCAACTCAGCTCGAGCCCAGCGACGGATCTGCGGCGAACAGCTATGCGGTGTTTCTCTGTCGAAGCGAGCGTTGGCAGGAAGCAGAGCGATACTTTCGTCGCGCCGCCGACAGCAGCGGCTATTCGACGCCCGCGGTTGCACTCACGAATGCGGGCGTTTGCGCACGCAGTGTCGGTGAGCTGGCCGACGCCGAGCGTTATTTTCGCGAAGCCCTCGAGCGCGACGCGACTGCCGCAGATGCGCTTTACCACCTCGCCGATTTGAGTCTACGGGCCGAGGATTACCTCGCCGCGCGCGCGTTCACTCAACGTTATCTTGCATCGACTGCGAGCAATCCCGAGGTCCTGCTGATCTGCGTTCAGGTAGAGCGGCGGCTCGGTGCGAACGCTGCCGCTCAGCGGTGTGCGGATCAGCTCCGGAACGGGTTTCCGAATTCGGCAGAAGTAG
>JBFJXA010000054.1:0-12136 GCA_041623375.1 Gammaproteobacteria bacterium
CAAGTCGATACGGCTCAAGGGCCGCGGCGAAGAGAGCACGAGCCGCTATACCTTGCAGGTCGCCGTCGACAACTGCACGGGCTGCGGGCTGTGCGTTGCGGCCTGCCCGGTCGAGGATCCTGCGCAGCCCGAGCACAAAGCCATCAACATGGGCGAAAAACGCCCCATACTCGAACAGGAACGCGCGAGCTGGAAGTTTTTCGAGACTCTGCCCGCGCGGCTCAGAGGCGATCTGACCGACATGCGCCTGCGCGAGACGCAGATGATGACGCCGGCGTTCGCCTTCTCCTCCGCCTGCGCCGGCTGCGGCGAAACGCCCTATCTCAAGTTGCTGACGCAGCTCTTCGGCGACCACGTCGTCGTCGCCAACGCAACGGGCTGCTCGTCGATCTTTGGCGGCAACCTACCAACGACGCCGTGGTCGACCGACAGTCGCGGACGCGGGCCCGCCTGGGCCAACTCGCTGTTCGAGGACAATGCCGAGTTCGGCTACGGCTTCCGGGTTACGATCGACAAGCTGCGCGAGTACGCCGAAAAGACGCTCAAGGAGCTCGCGCCGGAGGTCGGAGAGACGCTCGTCGAGGAGATACTCACGGCGTCGCAAGAGAGCGGCACGGGACTCGATGATCAGCGTGAACGACTCAATATTCTGCGCGAGAAGTTAATCGAGCTCGCTAGCCCGAAGGCCAAGGATCTGCACGCGTTGACGGATTACCTGTTGAAACGCGTCGTCTGGATCGTCGGTGGCGACGGCTGGGCCTACGACATCGGCTTCGGCGGGCTCGATCATGTCCTGGCAAGCGATCGCGATATCAATATTCTCGTCATGGATACCGAGGTCTACTCCAACACGGGTGGCCAGAACTCCAAGGCCACACCGCGCGCTGCCACGGCGAAGTTCGCCACGGGTGGTAAGGCCGTGGCGAAGAAGGATCTTGGCATGATTGCCGTGGAGTACGGACATGTCTATGTTGCGCAGATAGCGTTCGGTGCGGATCCCAAGCAGACCGTGCGCGCGCTGCAGGAGGCTGCAAGGCACAAGGGTCCATCGCTCGTCGTGTCCTACGCCACCTGCATCGCGCAAGGATTCGATCTGATTTATACGATCGAGCAGATGCGCGGCGCCGTCAACAGCGGCTACTGGCCGTTGTACCGCTACGACCCATCACGTCTCGATCGCGGCCGCAACCCGATGCAGCTCGACTCGGGACCACCGACGATCACGTTCGAGGAGTACGCGTCCAAGGAAAATCGCTACCGGTCGCTGAGCAAGACGAATCCGGAAGCGGCCGCGAGGCTGTTCGAGCTTGCGCAGAGTGATCTCATGAAGCGCTGGAAGTCTTATCAGCGCCTGGCCGAGGGGGTGTAAGCGCGTCGTGGATACCGAAAACAAAGCACTCGTTCTGCCGCCGGGCCGCAACCGGCAGCCGCATTACTCACTAACGCGCGAAGGCGGTTTCGCCAACGGCGCCAAGGACCTCGACTGGCTCGACACGAACATTCCGTGTCAGGCCGCCTGCCCTGCGCATACGCGCATTCCCGATTATCTCGACGAGATCAATCAGGGCAATTACGACGAGGCCTATTTGATCAACCTCGTCGATAACGTGTTCCCGGCCGTGCTCGGGCGCGTGTGCTCACGCCCGTGCGAGGACGTCTGCCGCCACGGCCGCGAGGGTCTCGGCGAGCCCGTCGCGATCTGCTTCTCCAAGCGCGCCGCCGCGGACCTCGGTAGCGGTAAGCACGTCGTGCTCAATAAGGCTTTTCCGGACACGGGCAAGACCGTCGCAATCATCGGCGGCGGGCCGGCTGGGCTCGCGGCCGCACGCGAGCTCGCGCTCTTCGGCCACAAGGCCACTGTTTACGAGAAGTACAGCGAAGCCGGCGGCATGATGAACCAGGGCATTCCCGAGTTTCGCCTGCCGCGCGAGACCATTCGCAAGGAGATCGAGCAAATCGAGATGCTCGGCGTCGAAATCCGCTGTAATCAGAACATCGGCACGGACATCACGGTCGATGAGCTCCTCGCGAGCCACGATGCCGTCATCATTGCCGCGGGCACGCTCGACCCGAACATCGTCGACATTCCCGGCAAGGAGCTCGGCGGCATCCAGCACGGGCTCGAGTTCCTGCTCGAGGCCAACGAGAAAGGCACGGCCGAGATCGGCAATCGGGCGATCGTCATCGGCGGCGGCTTTACCGCGATGGACTGCGCGCGCACGGCCCTGCGCCTGAACTCCGACGTTGCGATCTACTATCGGCGCTCACGCGAGGAGATGTCGGTCCCGGCCGACGAGCTCGTCGAGGTCGAGCACGAAAAAATTCCGATCGAGATCATGGCGGGTCCGACGGCCTATCTCGGTGAGACCGACTCGGGTGTCACGAAGATGCGCTTCGTGCGCAACGAGCTCGGTGAGCCCGACGACAGCGGCCGGCGACGGCCCGTGCCGATCGACGGCAGCGAGTTCGAGGTCGAGGTCGACACCGTGCTGCTCGCAACGGGCCAGTGGCAGGACACGAGCTGGCTCGGTCCCGAAGTCTCCAAATACGTCCTCGACAAGGACGGCTGGATCAAACGCGGCCAACCCGTGCGCACTGAACACAGCTCGCTGTTTCTCGCCGGCGACTACTCGATCGGCGCATCGACGCTCATCGAGGCGATCGGTCATGCGAAGACCTGCGCTCGCGAGGTCGACGAGTTCCTCATGGGCGAACGGCGCGTCATGGACGTCGCGCGCATCGAAGGCTCGCTCGAGACCGGCCGCACGCACGATCTCGATGCAATTCCACGTCAGGCCAACCCGACACTGCCGCTGGAAGCGCGCTCGTTCAAAGCCGAAGTCGAGCGCGGCTACGATCACAAGCTTGCCACCGTGGAGACCTCGCGGTGTTATCTCTGCCACTTCAAGTTCGAAATCGACAACGACATCTGCATCTACTGCGAGAAATGTCTCGAAGTGAAGCCGCAGGAAAAATGCATCGTTCGCGTCGACGATCTGAAGTACGACGACGAAGGCCGCATCACCGGTTACGTCGATGCGAGCGACCCGACGCCGCATGTCTACCCGCTGCTCTACATCGATCAGGACGAATGTATCCGTTGCGGTGAGTGCGAGAAGGTCTGCCCCGTCGAGTGCATCTCGATCCAGAAAGTCACACGACGCAGCGAGCGCGTCTGCGACGTCGCCAAGGAATTTCCGGCTTGACGCAGACCGTGCGTACATTGGCAGCGCTCGCGTGCGCGACGCTGCTGACGATCTCGTCGGCCGACGCTCAGACGATCCTCAGGGCCGCTCATCAGTGGCCGGGCGGCATCGGTGATGTGCGCGATGAGATGATTCAGATTATCGCGCGCGAGATCAATGCCGCAAACGTCGGCTTACACGTGCGCGTGTATCCGGGTCAGTCGCTGCTCAAGGCCGCCGATCAGTGGTCGGCCGTCGTCGGCGGGCATGTCGACCTCACGGCGCTGCCGCTCGATTACGCGAGTGGCCGCCATCCCGAGTTCAGCGCAACGCTGATGCCCGGTCTCGTCAAGAACCACGATCACGCCCGCCGGCTCAGTGATTCCCCGTTCATGGCATCGATCAAGCAGATCATCGAGGAGGCAGGCGCGATCGTGCTCGCCGACGCCTGGCTGGCCGGCGGCTTCTCCTCGACGCGGCGCTGTATCCTCTGGCCGCAGGATATCGAAGGCCAGGTTATCCGCGCGGCAGGACCGGCGTTCGAGCGCATGCTCGTCGGTGCCGGCGCATCGATTTCCTCGATGCCGAGCTCGGAGATCTACACGGCGTTGCAGACCGGCGTGCTCGATGCGGCCAATACGAGCTCGGCCAGCTTTGTCTCCTACCGCATCTACGAGCATACGCGTTGCATGACCGCGCCCGGCGAGAATGCGTTGTGGTTCATGTACGAGCCCGTGCTCATGTCCAAGCGCCGCTGGAGCCGCCTGAACGAGCCGCAGCGCGCGGCGTTTTTGGCCGCGGCAGCAATCGCCGAGGACTACTTCTTCGAGCAGGCCAAGCGGCTCGACGGCGAGATGGAAAAGCGATTCGCAGACGCCGGCGTCGAGGTCGTGCACATGAGCGCCGAGCAGGCGCAGGCCTGGCGTGAAATCGCAGCGGTGACGTCGTACAAGACGTTTGCCGAGGAAGTCGAAGGCGGCGCCGAGCTCATCCGCCAGGCCCTCGCCGTCGAATAAGCGCGGCCCGACTCACCATGGATCGCTTTATCGCCGGGGTCCACCAGATTTCCCGCGTGTGCGGCACACTCGCTGCAATCTGCCTGGCAAGCGCCTGCCTCGTCGTGTGTCAGATGGTCGTCATTCGCTACGTGCTCGGCGCGTCGACGGTCTGGCAGAGCGAGTTCGTGACGTTTGCGATCGTCGCAGCGACATTGATCGGCAGCCCGTATGTCCTTTTGACGCGCGGCCATGTCAACGTCGATCTATTGCCACACTACCTCGGCGAGACCGGTAAGCATTGGCTCGCTATCGTCGCTTCCGGCCTCGGTGTCGTTTTCTGCGGCGTGCTCGCCTGGACGGGCTGGACGTTTTTCTACGAGGCCTGGAGTGAAGGCTGGGTCACGGCCTCAGTCTGGGCGCCACCTCTCTGGATTCCCTTGCTACCGCTGCCGCTCGGCCTCGGGCTCCTGACGCTGCAATACACGGCCGATATCCTGTGCCTCGTCACGGGTCGCGAGGTCGGTAGCCGTGAGACGATGCCGCCGGAGGAGCTCGAGTGAGCCCGCTCACGGTCGGCGTGCTCATCGCGTTGACGACCGTCGTCGTGCTGGCCACGGGCGTCCCCGTCGCTTTCGGGCTCGGCATCGTCGCGATGATCTTTCTGGTCATGTTCGACGGCTTCTACGCCCTGACTTTTTTCGGCGAGCTGTTTTTCTCGGGGCTGTCGGATTTCACGCTCGTCTCGATACCGATGTTCATCGCGATGGGTGCCGCCGTCGCCTCTTCCCCGGCCGGCGCCGATCTCTACGGTGCGCTCGAGCGCTGGCTCACGCGCATACCCGGTGGACTTGCGATCTCCAATATCGGCGCGTGCTCGATCTTCGCGGCGCTGAGCGGCTCCTCGCCGGCCACGTGCGCAGCGATCGGCAAGATGGGTATCCCGGAGATGCGCAAGCGCGGCTACCCGGACGGCCTGGCAACGGGCTCGATCGCGGCCGGCGGCACGCTCGGCATACTGATACCGCCGAGCGTCACGATGATCGTCTACGGCATCTCGACGGGCACGTCGATCGGGCGGCTGTTCATCGCAGGCGTGCTCCCGGGCCTCATGCTCACGCTCATGTTCATCGCGTGGTCCGTCTACTACGCGCTGCGTCACGGCGAATCGATCCAGCAGATTACGGAACGATTCACGTTACGCCAAAAGCTCGAGCACGCACCGCGCGTCATACCGTTTCTGCTGCTCGTTCTCGGCGTGCTCTACGTGCTGTACGGCGGCGTTGCAACACCCTCCGAAGCGGCCGGTGTCGGTGCGATGTTGGTCTTCATATTGATCGCAGTCATTTATGGCGTCTGGCAGCCTCGCAGGATCTGGGCGATCTTGAAGAGCAGCACGCGCGAGAGCGTCATGATCATGATGATCATCGGCGCGGCCGCCTTGTTCAGCTATACGCTGTCGGCGCTGTTCATCACGCAGAGCGTGGCCGAGTGGATTGCGGCGCTCGAAGTCAGCCGGTGGGTATTGCTGGCCGCCGTCAACGTGTTTTTGCTCGTCGCGGGCTTCTTTCTCCCGCCGGTTGCCGTGATCGTCATGGCCGCCCCGATCTTGCTGCCGATCATCACCCAAGCCGGATTCGACCCGTATTGGTTTGCGGTCGTGCTGACGATCAACATGGAGATCGGCTTGATCACGCCACCCGTCGGCCTGAACCTCTATGTGATCAACGGTATCGTCCCGGACGTGCCGTTGCCGCGCATCCTCTACGGCGCTTTGCCCTACGCGTTGCTCATGGTGCTCGGCATCGTGCTGCTGTGCCTGTTTCCGCAGATTGCAACCTGGTTGCCGACCGTGCTCATGGGTTGAGACGCAGACTGCATGGAGCCTGAGTGGTGTTTTTGGCATCATCGGGGCGCGTGGGGGATTGATTTCGAGTGAGAACGTAAACCTAAGGAGAGTTCGATAATGAGAAAAATCATCTGGCTTTTGGCGACAGGCCTCGCCTATATCGCAACGGCCCCGCTGGCGCTGGCGCAAGACGACGCCATGAGCTTTTTCATCACGAGCGAGGGCTCGGGCGACGGTGGCGACCTCGGCGGCATCGCAGGCGCCGATGCGCACTGTCAGGCACTCGCGTCGGCCGCGGGTGCGGGCGATAAGACCTGGCGCGCTTACTTGAGCGCAGAGGCTCAGCAGGGTGGACCCCATCGCTCACAATTCTCCGCACGGATGCGCATCGGTGACGGTCCCTGGTACAACGCCGACGGCGTCATGATTGCCAGCAATCCAGACGATCTGCACAACAATCCGAATATCAGCAAGAGTACGGCGCTGACCGAGAACGGTGACGTGGTCGCCGGCTTCGGTGATTCTCCGAATCGGCACGACATCCTGACGGGCACGATGGAGGATGGCACGGCTTTCTTCCCGGATGATGCCGATCACACGTGTAACAACTGGACGAGCAGCGGCGAAGGCAGTGCCGCAGTCGGACACAGCGACCGCATGGGCGGCGGCAATACGTCCTGGAACAGCGCACATGGCTCGCGCGGCTGCAGCCAGCAAGACTTGGTGGGCACGGGCGGTGCCGGCCTTTTCTATTGCTTTGCGATCGACTGAGAGAGAACCATTTCGAAGCTGGAGGCCTGGCGGCTGACCGGTCGCCGGGCCTTTTCTCTCTTCGAGCCGTACGAACCTACGGCCGAGCGTCGTCGTTACTTGTTATGCCCATAAGGGTTGTAGCCGCCGCCGGGATCCGCCTCGCCGTCTTCGATGTCTTCGACGATCTCGAATTTGACGCGCTTCTCGGCCTCGCGCGGTAAGCTCGGGTCGCTGTCCTCGCGCCTGCGCCTGAAGATCTCGAGCGGCTGATCGGGCTCGGAAAACGAGCGGGACGCATCATAGGGATCCTTGGCGTTGGCGGTCTGCTGACGCCGTTTCAAC
Organism: Gammaproteobacteria bacterium; assembly: GCA_041623375.1. Taxonomy (GTDB): domain Bacteria; phylum Pseudomonadota; class Gammaproteobacteria; order Steroidobacterales; family Rariloculaceae; genus JAHEEM01. The sequence goes on from JBFJXA010000054.1 coordinate 7,125, forward strand.
ATTCGTCCCGTCAGGTCGAGCCGCGGCAGCTCGGCCGAAGACCCATCTTTTCTGTCAGCTGACATAACGTGGCACTTCTAAACGCAAAAGCGTGGTCTATTGTGCCGTTATCTGCACAAAAAAAAGTTGACGCCGTTCGCGTATCGGCGCGTTCGTCCCAATGCGGAACTGTGGACCGTTTCCTTGCCGGTCAAGTAACGATCCTACTTAATGTGGGGCTGAGTATCCTGCAAGCGCCTGCGCGCTTCGGGAAGAACTACCGCACGATACTGCGAGACGAAAACGACGCATGGCCACATCCGAGCTAGCCGTTCTTACACCGGGGGCTTTCGATCTCGGGGAATCCAACAACGCCGCTGGCGGGGCCAAGCACGAGCTCGAAAGGCTGCTCGAGGGCTTTGCGAGCCGCCTGCAAGTCGATCTCGCCGCCGTTCTCCTCAAAGACGAACGGCTCAGAGTTCGATACAAGAGTCATCAGCGGTCCTCGAAGAACGCGGGTAAGCTCATGGATCAGCTCGAGACCGATCTCGAGCACTGGCTCAAAGCCGCCCAACGCGTGCTCGTGCAAAATGACAGCGCGTCCGCCGGCAATCAGCATGCCCGACTCAAGCATGCGTGCAAGCTCGTCGCTGCGCCCGTCTGTCTCACGCACGGCAGCCCTGACGGCCTGGTCGTGGTCGTCAATCCGCCGAGCGCGCATGATTTTACGAGTCGCGATGCGAGCCTGGTCAAGGCCCTGGCCGCAACGGTCAGCGATATCGTCCAATCTCATTACGATACGTCCACTGGGTTGATGACGCGTAAAGAGTTCGAGATCGTGCTCGATGACGCGTTGCGTACGGGAAGCTGCTCGACGACGCGTCACTGCCTGCTTTATCTGGATCTGGACGAGCTGCAACTGCTGGAAGAGTCACTGGGCAGGGAGGCACGTGATGAGCTCGTGCGGCATGTCGCCGAACAGCTCAAAGCAGATGCCGATGAGAACGCCGAGATCGGGCGAATTGGCGAGGACGAGTTCGCGATTCTGCTCAGAGACTGCACGCTGAAGCGCGGCTTCTGCGTCGGGCAGGAAGTGCGCCGCGCAGTCAGCTCATTGAACGTCGTCTGGAATGACAAGCCGATCAAAATAACGGCCAGCATTGGCGTGACACAACTCGTGCCGGGCACAGGCACGCGAGAAAGCACGCTCGCCGCTGCGAGAATTGCGTGTATCACCGCCAAAGAAGACGGCAGAGACCGGGTCAAGGCGTTCTGGCACGACGATGCCGTGCGCCTCAACGATCGGCGACGCGAGGGCGTTATCGCCCGAATCCAGGCTGCGTTGCAGACTGATCGGTTCCTGCTCTACAGCCACGCCATTAAGCCGTTGTTGGCCAGAACTCGCGGGCAGCATCTGGAAGTCCTCATCAAGGGTATCGATGACGACGACGAGCCGATACAGCCGAGCGAGTTCATACCCTATGCCGAGCAAGCCAAGATCATGCCGGAGCTCGACCGCTGGGTCGTCAAGCACAGCCTCGAAGTGCTGGCCGCACATCGGCTGTACGCGCGCAGTCCCAAAACGATCGTTTCCATCAATCTGTCGGGTCAGTCGCTCTGCGATGACGGGTTTCTGGACTACGTCATCGGTCAGCTGCACCGTACGCAGGTGCCGGCGACGTCGATCTGCTTCGAGCTCACCGAAACTGCAGCGATTCTCAACATGGAACGGGCGCGAGACTTCATGGCGGCGTTGACGCGACATGGCTGCCGATTTTCGCTCGACGATTTCGGTGCCGGCTTGAGCTCGTTTTCGTATCTTCGAACGCTGCCCGTCAGTTTCCTCAAGATCGATGGGCAGTTCGTGCGGGACATCGTCGACGATCCCGTCTGTAACGCGATGGTTGCCGCGATCCATCAGATGAGTCAGGCCATGGGCTTGAAGACGATCGCCGAATACGTCGAGACGCCGGCCATCAGGCAGCATTTACAGGAGATCGGTATCGACTTCGGGCAAGGCGATGCGATCGCCAAACCGACCCTATTCGCGGACGAGCTGGCCTTACTCTCGCGCTGATTGGCTGCCGGCAGGCCTCGGCGGCCGCAGCCCTTGCGCACGGCCATAAGCAGCATCCCGACCAATGCGCTACGCTACCGTCATGGCGAAGCGCGCGACTGCCGAGCTCTGGATCAAGCTCTCGCTACCGGGCGTCGGTCAGGTCGGTCCCGGCAAGATGGAGCTGCTACGCCAGATCGATGAGCACGAGTCGATCGCGGCGGCCGCCCGTGCCATGAACATGTCCTATCGGCGTGCCTGGCTCCTGATCGAAGAGATGAACACGCTGTTCGACCAACCCGTCGTGGCCAAATGGCAGGGAGGCAAGTCGCGCGGTGGCGCCTCGCTGACCGAGCTCGGGCGAAAACTCGTCGAACAGTACGCCGCCCTCGTCGCACGAGCCAACGAGGTCAACCGGGAGATCCTCGACGAGATCACTCGCAGCATCAGTCGTTCCGAGCGTCTCGAAGAAGCCTGAGCGGATCGTCCACCCCCGGGCGGGCCGATGGGCGAACTCGAATGGCCATTTGCCACCGCAACTCGGTAAACTCGTACGCGTGATGCCCAACGGAGAATGCGATTGAGACGTCTGATCCTGCTTGGCTGTCTGTTCCTCACGCCCGGGCTATCGCTCGCCCAACAGAACGAGTTCGTCGGCACGTGGCTGCTCTGGGTCGAGGCCGGCAATCAGGACGAGCCTGCCTACGGCAGTCTCGATATCGAACGTGCCGGAGACACGCTTGCAGTCTACGTCGATGGTGGGCCCGCGACGTTGCACGCGCTCGAAGGCAACCGGATCGTCTTCGATTTCGACTGGGATGACCTCTGGGACCTGCCGCACGTCTCCGTTTTGGAGGGTAGGCTCGCCGGTGACGTCATCAGTGGAACGGTAACGAGCGAAGGCCGCGACCGCGGCGCCTGGCGTGCAACGCGGGGGCGGCCCGCCGATAGGCGCGCGCCGCCCGAGCCCGTCGATCTGACGGGCATCTGGGGTCCGCCGGCGTTGATCAGCCGACACACGTTCGATCTGACCGATGCCGGGCGTGCGGCGAACGCGGCCTACGACCCGACGCTCGACGATCCGATTCTGCGCTGTGTCTCCGACGGCCTCGTGCGCATGTCACACGGACCGTTCGATATCGAGGTGCTCGAGGGCGACGGTCGGGTCGTCGTGCTGCACGAAGATCTGCACGAGGTCCGGCGAATCTACACCGATGGCCGCGGCTTTCCGGAAGGCATCGAGGATGCGGGTCTCGCGATGGGCTTCTCCGTCGGTCACTGGGAAGGCTCGACGTTCGTGATCGAGACGCGCGGGCTCAAGCGCACGGTCTGGGACGCCGCCGGGATGCCGATCTCGCCGCGCGCGGTCGTGACAGAACGATGGTATCTCGACGACACCGGCCGACTGCACATCGAAATCAGCATGGACGACCCCGAGAACTATCATCGCCCGGTCCTGATGCACCTCGTTCGATCGAAACAGCCGGCGGACACGATCGTCCCCGAATATGCCTGCGACCCACACGGCTTTTACCGCGGCCTGGATATCTCGGATCAACTCGAGGAGTACTGGGGACGGTCGGGGAACCGTCTCTGAGAGACCGCGCACTCGGAGGTCAATGATGAAAGAGCTAATCTCGGTATCGGTTCTGCTAATCACTGCGTCAATGCTCGGCACGGCCGCGCACGGACACCACGCGTTCTCGGCGAACTACGACCCCAATCTCACGGGCACGATCGAGGGCGTCGTCATCGAAGTGTTCTGGGCGAATCCACACGTTCGTTACTTTTTGGAAGTCGTGAACGAGGACGGCGAGACGGAGCTCTGGGACGTCGAGTCGTCGAACATCGGCATGATGACGGCCGAAGGCTGGCATCGCGAGACCATCGAGGTCGGCGATCATATCCGGGTCTCGGGCGGGCTCGGCCGCGACGGGTTGCGGCGCCTGTCGCTCGATCTCGACTCGTTGGAGATTTTGAGCGAGCGTTGAGCGGTCCAATTATCGTCGCTAACCGATACTACGCCGCCGCTGCTCGAGCTCGTCGAGCAGGTCGAGCGCGAGCGCCACACCCGGCAGGTTGACGCCGAGATCGCGCATGAGCCGGTGCGCCCTGCGTGCCCTCACGAGCGCCTCACCACTGAATTGCCATTCGTCGGTCTCATCGAGCGGGTCGATGATGCCCTCGGCGACGAGCTCCAGCACGAAGCGCTGATCCGCGCCGCACGCTCGGCAGACCTCGCGCATCGTGAACGCTGCATGGCGATCGAGAACGAGAACGTCGAGGCTCGTTGAGCGTCGTGTATTCATGCTAAGCCCCCTTCGCGGCGCGTGGATCGAACGCCTGTTCACGCTCGAGCTGCTCATACAACGCCTTGGCATCTTCGGAGATGCTCGACGGCAGCGTGACGATCAGCTCGACGTACTGATCACCCGGCGGGTCACCCGGCAGCCCACGCGCCTTGAGCCGCAGCTTCTTGCCGCTGCTCGAGCCGGCGGGAATCTTTAGATCGACCGGCCCACCGAGCGTCGGTGCCTCGACGGTACGACCCAGGGCCGCCTCCCACGGTGCCACCGGGAGCTTCACGTGGATGTCCTTGCCACGCGCCCGGAACACGGGATGTGGCTCGAACTCGACTGTCAGATAGAGGTCACCGGCGCGCGAGCCGGCGCCGACACCGGGATTGCCCTGGCCGGCGAGCCTGATCCGTTGCCCGGACGTGATGCCCTTGGGGATGCGCACGTTCAGCGTCCTGCGTTTGCGTGTCACGCGCCCCTCGTCGTCGCGCTCGGGGATGTCGAGACTGAGCTGTCGTGATACGCCGCGATAGGCGTCCTCGATGGATATGGCGATGCGCGCGTTGACGTCATCCCCGTCGATGCGAATGTCTCCAAACGCATCGCCGAAGTCGCCGCGGCTGCGACGTCCTTCGCCGAACAGTGACTGAAAGAACTCACTGAATCCGCCGTGGCTATCG
>JBFJXA010000055.1:0-11508 GCA_041623375.1 Gammaproteobacteria bacterium
CGCCGCAGGCTTGCGGTCGGCGTCGTCGATCTCAGCGCCCCGATTCCGAAATTCGCGCGCGTCAACGGCAATCGGATGATGTACGCAGCCAGCTTGCCGAAGATCGCGATTCTGCTGACGGCTTACGTTGCGTTCGAGGACGGATCGTTGGCGGAAACGCCGGAGCTGCACCAAGATCTACAGGACATGATCAGGCGCTCGAGCAACTCGGCCGCGACGCGCGCGCTCGATGCCGTCGGCATGGCAAAGGTCGAGCAGGTCATGCGCGATCCTCGATTCGGATTTTATGACGAAGATCGGGGCGGCGGGTTGTGGGTCGGCAAACGCTACGCGTCGAGCGGCGTGCGGCGCGGCGATCCTCTGTTCAACGTTTCGCACGGCGCAACCGTGACGCAGGTCGCGCGATTCTATTATCTGCTGGCGAACCGGCGCCTGATCAATGAGCACCGCTCGGAGCAGATGCTGGCCGATCTCTCCGACCCCGGCATTCATCACAAATTCGTCGCGGAAATCGAGCAACGCGCGCCCCGCGCGAGACTGTTTCGAAAATCGGGGACTTGGCGCGATTATCATTCGGATTCCGTTCTGGTCCAGGGGCCGAACTGGCGAAATTACATTTTGGTCGCGCTCGTGCAGAGCGAGAACGGTGAAGAAATACTGCGCAACCTCGTGCCGGTCGTCGAGACGCTGCTGCAGGATGACGGGATCTAGGCCGGCCGAAAAATCGTGGCGAGATCGGACACCTAGTACCGGTTTTGCGGGCCGAGTGCGTTAGTTCCTTCCCCTGGTCGCTCGCCGCGTGACTCGTTGACGTCGGCTAATACCGCGCTGTTAGGAAGCGAATCAATGTGACGAGCATGAAAGCACAGCCGTTACGGGGCTTCGTTTCTAACATCGTCAGTGCTTTCGGTTCCGTGCGGCCGAGTGAGCGCCGCGAAACCCTCGGCGCATTCTTGACGCTGTTAGGCTTCATGGCCGGTCACGCGCTGCTGGAAACAGCACGCGATGCCCTGTTTCTCGCCGAGCTACCGGCGTCATTGCTGCCATGGGTGTATCTGACACTCGCAGCCTCCGCCCTCGCGATTGCGCGCTATCGAGCGCGCTTGGCCCGACTCTTTCGCAGCGGCATCGAGCTGAACGGCTGGCTGGCGTTCGCAGGCATCAGCACCGTCGCACTTTGGTTCGCGATCTTCTGGGCAGGTGACTGGATCTTCTACCTGCTCTACGCCTGGTCCGGAATTCTCGCGACGTTGATCGTGGTGCAGTTCTGGATCCTGCTGAGCGAACGATTCACGGTTACTCAGGCGAAACGGTTATTCGCCGTCATCGGAACGGGAAGCGTCGTTGGAGCCATTCTCGGCTCCGGTGCGGCGCGCCTGCTGACCGAACACCTGCCAGCACAGCACCTGGTTCTATTCGCCGGTCTCGTATTTCTCGTTACTTCCCTGGGACCGTTGGTACTCGGCCCGTCGCCGGGCCCGCCGCCCGCAAGCCGCCAGACGAGGAATTTCAGTGCTGCGGATGTCGAGCGCGTGAGTCGGCTGGTTTGGCGGCGTCCTTATCTGCGTCGCGTCGCGATGGCGATTATTCTGGCGACGGTCACATTCACGCTCGTCGATTTCGTCTTCAAGAGCACGGTGGCGCGGTTCGTCCCGGATGAGCAGCTCGGCGAATTTTTTTCGAGCGTGTATTTCACGCTGAACGTCGTCTCGTTGCTCGTGCAGGTCGTAGTCGTGAGCTGGATATTGCGGCGGGTGACGGTCAGCGTCGCATTGGCAATCGTGCCGGCCCTGTTGCTGCTCGGCGCGACGGCTTTCATCGTCCTTGGCGGCCTGGCCGCCGTGCTGTTATTGAAAGGAATCGACGGCGGATCTCGTTACTCCTTGTATCGAACGACAACGGAGCTACTGTACGTTCCGATGTCGGCCGAGATTCGCGGGCCGGTCAAAGTGTTCATCGATGTCTTCGGCCAGCGCGGCGGGCAGGCCATCGGCTCGTTGCTCCTTCTCCTCGTTCTTTCGCTGACCGCGAGTGAAGCGGTCATCGCCGTGTTCGCTGCGTTGACCGCGGGAGCGTGGCTTTATCTGGTCATTCAGCTACGACCGCATTATCTGGATTTGTTCAGGGAAACCCTGCGTGAGGACATCAACGACACGAAGATTGCGTTTCCCGCGCTGGATATGTCCTCGCTGGAAACACTTCTCGCGACATTGAATTCACCGGACGACCGCAGGGTCATCGCTGCGCTCGATCTGCTCGTGGCCCAAGGAAAGTTGCGCGTCGTGCCGGGCTTGATTCTCTATCACCCTTCCGCGGAGGTCGTCATACATGCGCTGGAGCTCTTCGCTGCAGAGCGACGCGACGATGTGTTGCCGCTCATCGATAGATTACTGAGTGATGCAAACGAGCAAGTGCGCGTCGCGGGCCTTCGCGTACGCACAACCCTGTTGCCCGACGAAAACCTCTTGCATCAGGCGCTCACGGATTCGTCCTCGGCTGTGCGCGTGACGGCGGCTGTCGGCCTCGTGGCGACAGGGAAAATGTCGATCAGCGACGCACAGCCCCATTTCGAGGAAGCGGTACGAGCGGATGATTCGTTCGCATTGCTGAGCCTTGCTCGCGCCGTGGGCTCCATGCCCTGCGAGGATTTTCGAGCCGTTTTGTCGGAGCTTGCGACGTCGCAAAACGAGAAAGTGCAGCTCGCTGCCGTCCGGGCGATGCGAGCGCACATCGATCCCGCGAATATTCCCGTTCTGATTGCTCTGCTGGCAGACAGGGCTCTACGCATCGCCGCGCGAAACACACTAGTCGGGATCGGGGCGCCTGCGCTCGCGGGCGTTGCCGACGCGCTTGCGGATACGGATCTGCCGCATGCCATCCGACGCCACTTACCGCACGCGATCGCAGCGTTCGGGACACCGCAGGCTTCGAGAATCTTGTTGCAAAGATTGCTCGAGGAGCCGGATGGCATGATCCGTTTCAAGCTCCTCCGAGGGCTCGGTAGATTGCGTCGGATCAATCCGCAACTGCCGCTGGATAGCCGTGACCTGGAGAAAGCGATCGACCAGAACGTCAATGCCGGATTTCGATTCATGCGTTGGCGATTGGCGCTGGAGCGGACGGCGTCAGGAATGCCGTCCACGCTCGTAGAGCATCACCAGACACTGTTGGAGCTTCTCAGGGACAAGCAGGCGCATACGGTCGAGCGTGTGTTTCGATTACTCAACTTGCAGGCCAATGATGAGGAATTTTTACGTATATACCGCGGACTGCAAAGCCCTAGGCGTGAAGCGCAGGCTGGAAGCCGGGAGCTATTGGAGCACATGATCGAGACCCCTTTGCGTCGCTCGATCCTCGCGCTCGTCGATGACCTCTATGACCCGAGCGGAGCAGGAGATCTCCGTGACGAGGACTCTGTTCCGACGTTCGACCAGGCGCTCATCGAGCTCATCGAAGGTCGATCGGAGTCGCTGAGCTCGTTCGCAACGTACGAGGCTGGCGCAATGCGGCTTCATTCTTTGCAAAGGCGGTTGCTCAACGTGACGGCATTGTCGCCATCGCATGCCGCGATTATCGAAGCCGCAGTCGAGATGCTGGTCAGCGCGAGAGAGGCACCGCATGGATAGCGTACTGTTCGTCGGCCCATTGGATCGCGTGCTGCTGTTGCGTACCTTGCCTATGCTCGAGGGTCTGCGCCCGGTCGCGCTGGCGGCCATCGCGCAGCACGCCCAAGAGCGTAGCTTTTCGAGAGGAACGCTATTGAGCTCGCCCGACGCCTCGTCACAGGCCGTGTATCTGATCGTCGACGGCGAGGTCGAGATTCGCCGGGACGGCGCCGTGTCGAGGCGCGCGCAGGCCGGGGAGGCCGTGGGTTTCATCGAGATGCTGAGCCGCGTGAAACAGCCGCTCGAAGTAAGCGCCTCGACCGACACCGTTGCGCTCGAGCTCGATTGGGACGCGCAGATCGACGTTTGCGAAGAGCATTTTCCCGTTGTTTTGCGATACGTCAGCTATCTGGCGAAGTTGACGGCAGCGGAGCTCGAACGGCAGGGCCTCGCGGCTGCTCAATCAGGTCCGTCGCTGACTACGCAGCAGTTCGGGCCACGCCTGAATTTCGTCGAGCGTGTTCTAGTGCTCAGCCGCTCGCGCGCCTTCTCGAGCGGATGTCTGGACGCGTTGTCGGAGCTGTCCCAGCATGTCGAGGAGGTCCGCTGGGACGATGGCGACCGAATCTGGGCGATCGGCGAACCCGCCGAGGATTTTTTCCTGCTCGTCTCGGGCCAGTTGCAGTGTCGCGACGCCTCGGGCGACGAGTTTGCGTGCGCTCGAGGGAAACTGGCCGGTGTGCATGAGGCGCTTTACGGCGGTGAGCGTTGGTACGCAGCCGTCAGCGAAGGTCAGAGCATTGGCCTCAAGGTGGATCTCGAGCCCTTCGTCGATATCCTCGAGGATCATTTCGATCTGGCGCTGGACTTCATGGCGTTGCTCGCGGGCGATCTATTGTTGCTCCAATCCGCCAAAAGTGACGTGGCCGAGGGCCGGATCGAGGACGAGCTTTGAGAGTGTTATCTGCTCGAGACGCGACCGATAGAACGAGCCAGATGGTCGACGATGTCGCGCGCATCGTCCTCGGCGCCGTGGATGAACGTCGACTTTCGCCGGCGCAGCACGGGCAGGCCGATGGCATACAACCCCGGCGCATCGACGACGACACCGCCGTCGTGTCGTAGCCGCCCCTTGCGGTCCAGCACGGGCACGGGCAGCCATCGATAGTCCGGCTTGAAGCCCGTTGCCCAGACAATCGATTCGATCTCGCCGCTCGTGAGATCGAGCGACAGCCGCGGTGCCTTCGGCGGGTGTGTAGGCTCGAATCGTTCCGAAGGATCGACGTCGACACCGTTTGCAGTACGCGCCCACTCGTCGAACGTGTCGAGCAGCCGATTCATTTTCAGATCCGCCAATGCGAACTGATTGCGCAGCCCTCCGGAGAACAGCGCCTGACCGTCGCGCACGGCCGCAAATCGGCCGACGATCTCCACGCCGAGAGCGCTCAGGACGTCGAGGTTCAACGTCGTGCGCTCTGGTGTGCCGACGAGCTGCGGCGACGGCAAGCTCCGGGCGCGGTCGAGATCTTCGATCTCGTCGTAGCGCTCGTTCCAGACGTCAGCCGCTTCCATCCACCAGAGCACGTCGCGGCCACGATAGGTTCTGGGCAGCCGGACGTGCTCGCCAACCGACAACGTCACACGCCTGCCGGACTTGGCGATTTCCTCAGCGAGTTGCACGCCCGTCGCCGATGCGCCGACGATGAGCACGCCGCCCTCGGGCAGACAGCTCGGATTGTCGTAGTCGAACGGCGTCATGGATTCGATCGACGCGGGTACGGCCTGGCGGATTGCCGGCACGACCGGCGCATTGCAGGCGCCACTCGCAATGACGAGGTTACGGCATTTGATCTCGCCTACGTTCGTCACGACGCGAAAACCCGAGTCGGTCTGCGTGACGGACTCGACCTCGGTGTGCGTGCGAACCGGAGCATCGGTCGCCTTCGCGTATCCGGAAATGAAATCGACGACCTCGGCCATCGTCATGAAGCCGTCGGGATCGCCGCCGTCGTAACGAGAGCCCGGCAGGCGGCTCTGAGAATTGGGCGTCAGCAGTCGCAGTGAGTCCCAACGTTCGCGCCGCCACGAGCTGGCAACCTCGTCGCGCTCGAGGACGACGTGGTCTATCGAGCGCTCGGACAGGAAATAACTCGTCGCGAGCCCGGCGTGGCCGGCGCCGACGACGACCGTAGTAAAGCGTTCGATCGTAAGTCCCGCTACGGTTTGTCAGTTATACCTTGTGCACTTCGACCGACACGTCCGTCGGGTTCGTAATGACGTCGTACACAGCCGAGCGTTTCTGTGACTGTGCGACGAGGGCTTCGATGTCCTCCTGGGATGCGTCGGCATCGATATTGAAACTGACTTTGATGTCGTTGTAGCCGTTGCGCACGTCACCGTCGACGCCAAGGATGCCCTGAATATCCATGGAGCCTTCGAGCTCGGCCTCGACCGATCGAAGTTGTATGCCTCGATTCTGTGCGACTGCGGCGACGCCCGCTGTCAGGCAGCTCGCGAGGCCCGCGAGCACGAGCTCGACCGGTGTCGCACCAAGGTCTTCGGATGCAAAAACTTCCGGGTGATCGGCTTCGAAATGGAACTCGGTCTTGTGCTTCTGCTCCTGGCCGAGCCCGAAGAAATTCTGAATCGTCGTTCGGCTATGTGTTCCGTTCTGCCATTTGCAGGAGGCTCTCCATTTGAATTGCGCGGCCTCGGGCGCGGCTCGCAACGCCTCGCGCGCCTCGAGCAGCGCACCGACGTTCACACCGTTGTTCACAGTTGCTTCGGTCATTGGGAATCTCCTTGATATCGTTTTTTTCGTCGCGCGGTAGCACGCAAGCCGTGAATGATAGCGTTTCATGAGCACGCGTGTCTAAGCTCCAGAATCGTAACGTATAATCCTCGAATGTCAGCGCCTGCGCACAGCACCGCCGCCGGCTCGGTAGGCACGGTGGACACGCAGTTCCTCGATCTTCCGGGCCCGATTTCGCTCGAATGCGGACGCGAGATTTCGCCCGTGCGCATCGCCTATGAGACCTACGGCACGCTCGCGCCTGCGCGCGACAATGTGATTCTCGTCTGCCATGCGCTGTCGGGCGACGCGCATGCGGCCGGGTATGCGAAAACACCTCCGGCCGCCGGAACGCGCGACGGCTTTCGTGCGGAGGAACGCGACGCGCCCGGCAGCCGTGGCCTCGGCTGGTGGGACGGCATGATCGGTCCCCGAAAGGCGTTCGACACTGAGCGGTTCTTCGTCGTCAGCACGAACCTGCTCGGCGGATGCCGTGGGACGACCGGTCCCAGTTCCGTGGACCCCGAGACCGGGCGGCCCTACGGATCTACCTTTCCGGTCATCACGGTCGCCGACATGGTGAGCACCCAGCGAGCCTTTCTGCATGCGCTAGGCATCGAGCGGCTGGCGGCCGTGGCGGGCGGATCGCTCGGCGGCATGCAGGCGCTCGAGTGGGCTGCGGTCCAAGGGGATGAGGTCGAGTCGATCGTCGTCATCGCGAGCACGCATGCGCTGCGCCCGCAGGGCGTGGCGTGGAATGCCATCGCTCGCAACGCGATTATGGCCGACCCGGATTGGCAGGCCGGTCAATACTATGGCACCGGGCGCGCCCCGAGCGGTGGCATGGGCGTCGCGCGTATGCTCGGGCACATGACGTATCTTTCGGCCGCCTCGCTCGAAGATAAGTTCGGCCGGCGGCTGCAGTTTGCCGACGACATTCGTTACGTGCTCGACGAGCCGGAGTTCGAGATCGAGAATTATCTGCGCCATCAGGCGCAACGTTTCGTCGAGCGATTCGACGCCAACACCTACCTCTATATGTCCCGCGCGCTGTCTTACTTCGACCTTGCCCGCCAGCACGGTGACGGTCGGCTCGTCGATGCGCTGCGGGGGATTTCGGCGAAGACGCTGCTGATCGCCTTCAGCTCCGATTGGCTCTATCCGCCGGAGGATTCGGAGGCGCTATCCGCGGCGCTGACCGAAGCAGGCAAGGACGTCGAGCTGCACGTGATCAATGCCCCTTACGGGCACGACTGCTTTCTGCTCGAAGAGGCGCGCCAGACGCCTATCATTCGACGGTTCCTCATGGGCTAGGAAGACCGCTATGGAAGAAATCCGCGATTTCGACTTCGACACGCTCCAGGTACATGCCGGCCAACGCCCGGACCCGAATACGGGCGCGCGCGCCGTGCCGATCTACCAGACGGCAAGCTATGTGTTCGAAGACCCCGAGTCGGCATCCGCGTACTTCAATCTTCAGGAGTACGGCAACACGTATTCGCGGATCATGAATCCGACCGTGGCCGTGTTCGAGGAGCGTATGGCGGCGCTCGAGGGCGGTTGCGGCGCTGTCGCGTTCTCGAGCGGTCTCGCGGGCCAGGCGGCTGCTTTGTTCACGCTGTTGTCGCCGCACGATCACGTCGTCTCCTCCGCGGCCTTGTACGGCGGCACGGTCAACCAGTTCAAACATCTACTGCGCAAGATGTGCGTCGAGGTCACATGGGTAAACCCTGACGATCCGGACGCGTGGCGCAAGGCCGTGCGCGAGGAGACGAAGGCTTTCTTCGGGGAAACGATCGGTAATCCGGGCGGCAACGTGCTCGATATCGAATCGATTGCAGCGATCGCGCATGAGCACGGACTGCCTCTGCTCGTCGACAACACGTTTGCAACGCCTTATTTATGCCGCCCGATCGAGTGGGGCGCCGATATCGTGCTGCATTCGGCAACGAAATTCATCGGCGGCCACGGTACGAGCATCGGCGGCGTCGTTGTCGATGCGGGGACGTTCAACTGGTCGAACGGCCGCTTCCCGGTCATCGCCGAGCCGTCGCCGGCCTACCATGGTCTGAAATTCCACGAGACATTCGGTACGTACGGCTATCTCATGAAGCTACGCGCGGAGACGCTGCGCGATCTCGGTGGCGCACAGAGCCCGTTCAATGCGTTCTTGTTCCTGCAGGGGCTCGAAACGTTATCGCTGCGCATGCAGCGGCACGTGGAGAATGCCGTGAAGATCGCAGAGTATCTCGACGGCCACGAGCTCGTCTCGAACGTGACCTACCCGGGTCTTGCGCGCAGCCGCTATCGGAAGCTCGTGAAAAAATATCTGTCCTTAGGTTGTGGCGCCGTATTCTCGTTCGATATCGAAGGAGGCCGTGAGGCCGGACAGGAGTTCATCCGCGGTGTCACGTTGTGGTCGCATCTCGCCAACGTCGGTGACACCAAGAGCCTGATTATTCATCCGGCGAGCACGACGCATCGCCAGCTCGACGAAGCAGAGCTCGAGGCCGCCGGTGTCGGACCCGGCACGATTCGGCTCTCTGTCGGCATCGAGAACGTGGACGACCTCATCTGGGATCTCGAGCAGGGCTTTGCTCACGCAGGAGCGCTCGGCAACAGTTCGGAGGCGGCGTCATGACGGGGCCGTTCGACCTCGAGCAATACCAGGATCCGCTGAAGATTCAGCGTGCACTGCGTGATGCGAAAACGATCGCCGTTGTCGGACTCTCGGGAAATTCACTGCGCGCCAGCAACTTCGTAGGCTTCTATTTGCAGCGCCACGGCTACAAGGTCATACCCGTGAATCCGCGTGAGGAGACTATTCTCGGAGAGAAAAGCTACGGCAGCCTGACCGAGATTCCAGAACACGTGGATATCGTCAACGTGTTTCGAAATCCGGATGCGGTGCCCGGAATTGCGAAAGACGCGGTTGCGATCGGCGCCGAGGTGCTCTGGTGTCAATTCAACGTCATTAATGAGGAAGGCGCACGCATCGCCGAGGAAGGCGGGCTCACGGTGATCATGGACCGATGCATCAAGGTCGAGCACGCGCGCTACGTAGGCCGCATGCATTGGCTCGGGTTCAATACCGAGCGCATCACGTCGGTTCGCGGCGGATTGGACTAGAGAAGCCTACGCAACTAGAGGCTCTTGATCTGCGGGCGCCGCTTGCGCCTGACTTTCTGCGGCACCATCGTTCGCATGGCCTCGAGCTTGCCGAAGCACAGCAGCCGGTCGCGCGACTCGAGCACGCGATCCGAACGCGGGTTCGGAATCGACTTGCCGCCGCGGTACAGGGTCAGCACATTGATGTCCTGCTCTCGCAGATTCGTATCAGTGATCGTTCGCCCGACGAGCTTCGAGCCTTCGGGAATGTAGATCTCGCTGACGCCGTAACCTTTGCTGACGGTCAGGCGCTGTCGAACGTCGATCTCGGGGAAATCGACCTGGCTCGCGATGTAGTCGATGACGGCGCCGGCGATATCCAATCCGGTGCACTTCTCGATGCCTTCGAGCCCGGGTGAGGAATTGACCTCCATGATTTGCGGCCCGGTCTTGCCTTCGAGCATGTCGACGCCGGCAATGCGCAGTCCTGTAATTTGCGCAGCGCGAACGGCGGTTTCGGCATATTGCTCGGACAGCTCGACGGCTTCGGCGACGCCGCCCCTGTGCACGTTGCTGCGAAATTCCTGTCCCTGGGCCACGCGGCGCATCGCTGCCACGACCCGGTCGCCAACGACGAAAGCACGAATGTCCTTGCCTTTGCTTTCAGCCACGAATTTTTGAATCAGAACGTTTTGCTTCTGACTCTGCAGGAGCTCGATAATCGACTCGGCCGCCTTCGTCGTTTCCGCGAGCAGCACGCCGATGCCCTGCGTGCCCTCGATGAGCTTGATGATGACGGGCGCGCCGCCGACCCGCTCGATCGCCGGCAGCACGTCCTTCTTATCCCTGACAAACGTGGTTCGCGGAATACCGATGTGATGACGGCTCAGGATCTGCAGGCTGCGCAGCTTGTCTCGCGAGTTGGCGATCCCCATAGCCGGATTGGCACAGAAGATGTCCATCTCCTGAAACTGCCTGACGACGGCCGTGCCGTAGTAGGTGATCGATGCGCCGATTCTCGGCAACACGGCATCGTAATCACTCAGCGGTTTCTGTCGAAAATAGAGATCCGGCGTGCCTTGCTGTAGATCGATCGCGAACTTCAGGGTGTTGAGCACCTTGACATTGTGGTTACGCTGCAGCGCCGCCTCTTTGAAGCGTCGCGTGCTGTAGGACTTCGGGCCGCAAGAGAGAATTGCGAGTTTCATTATCGTAACCTCGTTGGCGTGGCGCCGATCTGGGACTTCCGTTCTAAGTTGCTATAGTCCGGCGGCGATTACCAGCGGGCGGGGGTTCCGCGCACGTCGATATGCACGAACGCCCCGTGCGCAGACGTGCGTCCGTAAACTCCGAGGCCGCCGACTCTAGGACCGAAATCGCCGCGGCGAGCCATCTCGTTTATGAAATCGGCGAGCCAGCGAGCGTCGCCGCGATCCAACCGTCCATCGCCGTTCAGATCGTCCATGACGCCGTCCGCCGGGCGCTCGTCGATATAGAAGTCCGCGGCGCCGCCGAACACGTGGCGGCTGTTAGGCACGTTGCCGATTGCACGGTTGTAAAACGGCGTGCGGAAGCCACTCATGATCACGAAATCCCCTGTTGGAAATCCCGCGCGATTGAGGCTCGCGAGGATGTTCTCGAGCTTCAACAGCAGCTCCGGACGCAGGATCAGATACTTCGGGTGCTCGGCGGCCTGCTTGGAGACGAACTCGCGCAGGTCGAAATTCGGTGACAGCCGGATATCGAGGTTCTCGCTCGTCACCTCGACGAATCCGTCGGGCGGTAAGTAGATATCGAGCCCGTGCAACGGTTCTGCCGGATAGGCGCCGATGCGATAACCGTTCAACCGACCGTTGCTATCGATGCGGCTAGCCGGCGTCAGAGTGAAGACGTTGATGCGGGCGACCTCGCCAGACTCGACGTTGCGAAGCTCGAGGATCTCCATGCCGGGGTCTGCGGAAGCGATGAGATCGCCCTGACCGAGCTCGTGGTCGCGTCCGCCCA
>JBFJXA010000056.1:0-11455 GCA_041623375.1 Gammaproteobacteria bacterium
ACCGCTACCGCTACATCGTTTACGCCGACGGCTCGGAGGAGCTCTACGACATCGAGACCGATCCGAACGAATGGAGAAATCGGGCCGACGACCCGGCGCTCGCGGACGTCAAGGCCGAGCTCGCAGAGTGGCTACCCGCGCACGACGAGCCTGACGCCCGCAATCGGTGAGCGCGCAGGCCGCTTCTACCTGTCGGCTTCATCTTCCAGGTGCGCCCGGACATGGAGACGCGCTCGAATCAGCTTGTCACGGTTTACTTTATACCCCACTTAGCTAAATTGACGCTGCACAGCTGGCATGAGTGAAACCGGAGACCGTATTCCATGAACGCCGATCCACAGAATATCCAGATTCCGGTCAAGCTGATCGTGCTCGATGCACTCGGCACGGTGCTCTTCGTCATCGGAGCGGTCGCGCATTTTTCGGATACGGAGCTCATCCCTGCGTCTGTGCTGGGAGAGAACTACGGTCCAACGCTGATGCTGATCGGCATCCTGTTATTTATTCCGATGCTTCGATACGTCTTTCAGCGCGCCAAGGAATTTTCGCGCAAATGATCACAGACGATGGCCGTTGTCATGAACGGTAGCGTGATTGCGATATACATTGCGCCGGCTGGAAACGCGGCCATGGAATCGCTGGCCGTCGCCGAGCTGGAAATCGGTCGCGGTATCGTCGGCGATCGCTACCACGCGCAGCTCGGTACGTTTTCGAAGAAGAACAAGGTCCGCCAGGATCAAGAGGTCACGCTCATCGAGTCAGAGGAGATCGACCGCTTCAACGCCGACAATCGACTGACGCTGGACTATGGCGCGGCTCGGCGAAACATCGTCACGCAGGGCGTCAGGCTCAACGCGCTCGTCGGCCGTCAATTCCGCGTCGGCTCGGTCCTGCTCGAAGGCCAGCGCTTGTGTGAGCCATGTGCGCACCTGGCCTCGGTCGTCTCGGAAAAGGTCCTGCCGGGGCTCGTGCATCGCGGGGGTTTACGCGCGAAGATCCTGTCCGCTGGCAGCATTCAACCGTTCGACGTCGTGGCTGACGCATGAGGCGACGTGCTGTACACGGCCCCACGGGCGAAGGGCCGCATCGATACCGCGCGGGGCTGGCATGGAGATCAGGCTCGCCGATCTGAGCGGCCCCGAGATCGCCGCGTTCCTCGACGAGCACATCGAGGAGATGAAGGCCGTGACGCCGCCCGAAAGCATTCACGCGCTTAGTCTGGACGGGCTGCGAGATCCGGCCGTAACGATGTGGACAGTCTGGGAGGCTACCGAGCTCATTGGTTGCGGCGCGCTCAAGGAGCTCGATTCGGCGCATGGGGAAGTGAAATCGATGCGCACCAGCGCCGCATGGCGAGGCAACGGCGTCGCATCCGCGCTGCTCGCACACCTGCTCGACGAAGCGCGGCGCCGGCGCTACCGGCGCGTGAGCCTCGAAACCGGATCGATGGCACATTTTGAGCCGGCCCGCAGGTTCTACCTCAAGCACGGTTTCGAGTACTGTGGGCCGTTCTCGAGTTACCACGACGATCCCAACAGCGTTTTCATGACCAGGGAGATCTAAAACGTGTATGCCCGATACGCACCGCGTCCGATCGGCTTCCACGGGCTGGAAACTACCGGGAGTCATACGCTCAAGGTGTACTCGATTCACTACGGCGATGCGCCGTTCGACCGCGCCCGATTCAAGGGTGCGTGGACCCTCGTGGCGGAATCGCTGCCGAGCGCGGACATCGCCGCCGGTCGCCCGGGCGCAGGCTTCGTCATCCTGCATCAGGGCGCGACGGCCGATTACTTCGTGCTCTGCTGGTGGGATCGCGAAAATGAGCTGCCGACGCGCGTGTTCGTGCGCGGAGACGACGGGTTTCGGCCAGCCATGAACGGGGAGTCATTCTGCGTCTGGGATTTGCGTGTGATCTGGTCGGAGCGCGAAGCCTATGTCGCGACGGCCTTGGCCGGCCGCGAGGGCGGTATCGAGGAATATCTCGCCGCCATCGGCCTCAGTGAGTTCGCGTGAAATCGTCACGGCCCCCGCAGCGCAGCACGGCGCAGGCGCTCAAGCGCCACGTTCATGCACCCGTTGCGGCTCGGCAATGGGCGCGCCGTGACTGTCGAAGAACGGTGAGCGTTTGTGATCGCCACGGAGCCGCCACGTGAGAAGCTTTCCGTAAACCCGCAAGAGCACCCGCAGCGGTGTCGTGTCATGCGCGGCGATATCCGTTCGGTCCCCCGTCGCTGAATTGCCGTTGACACCTGCACGCACCGGTCCGAGTACTTCGTCCAGCGTTCGATTGCCGGGATCCAGGAAGGAATGTATCAACCCCACGAACGGGATCTTCGGGGTTGGCAGCGTATTGCCGATCGGCGTTTTGCAGCACGCAGCGTACCAACGCAAGACACCATTGCGCGTCACGCGCAGGCACGCGAGCCGCTCGCGCCCGGCCGTGATCTCGAGCTTTGCCGGTGAGATCTGGAATATGTCCGTTCCACCATGGATGTCGAGCACAGCATGCGCACGGCCGAGCGCTTCGGCAAAACGCTGACAGTAGCGGCAGTAGCAGATTAAGCGATTGCCCGCGTGGGGCGAGACGTCATGCGCCACGCCGCGCACCGTTCCGCATCGGCACGCGAGCGGCAGGTCTGTCATTTTCGGGGACGTTTTGTCGGTTTTTGACGACACCATTATGCCAATCAATCTGATCTGTGACCGGCTTCAGCGCAAGTGCGGTGGCAGGGGCGTAGGCTCAGCCACGGTTTGGTGAAAAGCGGGTCGGTTTCGGGGATGAACCAACGCAATCAAAAAGGCTTCACGCTCATCGAGCTCATGATCGTTGTCGGAATCATCGGGATTCTGGCCTCGATCGGTATACCGGCCTACCAGGGCTACACGATCCGCGCTCAGGTTGCCGAAGGCGTGCAGCTGACTGCGTCGATCAAGACGCAGGTAGCCCAGGCATTTCTCGTCGATGGTGAGGCCCCGGCCGATCGCGCCGACGCGAATATGAGCGGCAACGATACGGATACTTCGAGCCAGTACGTCACGTCGGTCGGAATCACCGACGGCGTTATCGTCGTGACCTTCGGTAACGAAGCCAACGCAGTCATCTCCGGTGAGACCCTGACGTTGACGCCTTATGAGACGGTGAGCCTGAATATCGTTTGGCGCTGCGGCTGGGCGCCGCAACCGCCGGGTCTGAGCCCGATGGGCACCGCCGGCGGCGGCCGCGCTGCGGCGTTCATTCCCTCGACCGTCGCCGACGCCTACTTGCCGTCCGCGTGCAAGCCCTGAGGCGCACGCACCTCTAATGCCGAGCCGCATCGCGTAGATGCGGCGGCCTGAGCTCTTGGTCCAACGACCGCCCGAGTCGTGTAACGATTTCCGGCAGTGCATCGATATCGTTTGCGCTCGTGCGAAAGTTCACGACACATGAGCGCAGCAGCATGCGTCCCTTCAGCACGGCGTTTGAGATATAGGCCTCGCCGCTGCTCTGGATTTCGCGAAGGAGTTTCTCGTTGAGATCGTTGAGGTAGCTCTCGACGTCCTCACTCGTCGGTGTCAGGTCGGCCGGCCGGAAGCGAAACGTCGTGATGCTGAGCTCCCGCGTGAATGCCTCGAGCTCGGGATGCGCGACCGCGGCAGCATAGAGACGTTCGGCCAGTGAAATGTCGTCGCTGATCGAGTCCACGTAACCCTCGCGTCCAATTGCCGCAAGGCCCAGCCAGACTTTGAGTGCGCGAAAGCCGCGGGAGTTCTGCACGCCGTACTCGTAGAAGTTGATGCGTGGATCTTCGTCTTTGTCTTCGAAACGGTAGTACTCGGGATGGAAGCTGAACGCATTGGTGAGGTGCTCGGGGTGGCGCACGAGGGCGCATCCCGCCTCGAGCGGGGCATAGAGCCATTTGTGCGGGTCGAGCGCGATTGAATCGGCAAGCTTCAAGCTGCGCAGGTCGACGCTCGCATCGGGAAGCGCCGCGGCCGGCGCGCCGTAGGCGCCGTCGACGTGGAACCAGAGGCCGTGCTCTTTGCAGATCGCGGCAATATCTGCGAGCGGATCGACGGTCCCGGTGCTGACCGTGCCGGCTGCGCCTACAACCAGAAACGGAAACCGGCCGTTATTGCGATCGGCGGCAATTCGATTTTCGAGCTCGCCGGTCTGCATGCGTTGGCGGTCGTCGGTGGCGATCCAGCGGATGTTATCCGTGCCGATGCCCGACAGATCCGCGGCCTTCTGAATCCAGGTGTGCGTCGCGTCGGACGCGTAGACGGCCAGCGGCTTGTCGTGCGCATACAGACCCGTTTCGCGAATCTCCCACGAGGCCTTCGCCCTGCGTGCGGCGTAAAAGCCAATGAAGTTGGCCATGTTGCCGCCCGAGACCATGATGCCGCCGCAGTCGGTCGGATAGCCGATGAGGTCTGCGATCCAGCGGATCGTCTGGCGCTCGATCTCGCTGGCGACGGGGGACAGATCCCAGGCGCCGACATTGCTGTTGACGGCGGCCGCAAGCAAGTCGCCGAGCGCGCCGAGCGGCGCGGCGGATGAGGTGATATAGCCGAGGAATCGCGGGTGACCGTTGTGCAGCGATTCACGGAACAACAACGGTGCAATCCGGTCGAGCAGCCGGCCCGCGTCGGTGCCATTTTCCGGGAGTGCCGAATCGCCGAGCAATGCGCGCACCTGTTGCGGAGTCGGTGCGCGTGTCACGGGGCGTTCGGGCATAGAGTCGTAAAAGTCCGCGATCCGGTCGACGAGCGTATGACCGAGCTCGCGAAACGCTTTACCGGACAGGTTGATGGGCGTGTTGGGTCTGTCGTCGGTCATATGTTTCGAACCGAAAGTAAATCGTAGCTCGCAGCGGTCTTTGCCGCCCGGCGGTGCCCGGTGCTACGCCGCTATTCTCGCTCGCCCCCGCGCAACCTGCCAGTGGCGGGGTCGGAGCCGCGGGCGTAGACTTATGCGTGCAATGACTGCCAGGCGAATCTCAACTCGGACCTCACTTCAGGCTGCGATCTCATTCGCGGCGTTCGGTGTTGCGCTCGTGGGCGCCGGCTGTGCATCAGCGCAGCAGCTCGAACGTGGCGAGGAGCTTTACGGCTTTTGCGCGCAATGCCACGGCCCGCAAGCGCACGGAATTCGCGACGTCAACGCGCCCGGGCTCACAAACCTGGACGACTGGTATCTCGAACGCCAGTTAGAGGAATTCAGCGCCGCCATGCGTGGGCGTCCCGATCGCGACGTGCATGAATCGCCGATGATCTTCGTCGCCCGCGCCTATGACGAGCCGCAGGCCGTCGCGGATCTCATCGCTCATATCGACAGCCTGCCCGATTACGAGCCCGCAGTGAGCGTCATGGGCGACGCAGAGGCCGGCCGGCGGCTCTACGCCGCCTGCGATTCGTGCCACGGTGCATCGGGTGAGGGTAATGTCCGGCTCCGGGCACCGGGACTCGCATGGCTGGACGACTGGCATCTCGTCGCCGAGCTCAGGGAATTTACGACCGGCGACAGGGGCACACACCAAGGCGACATATACGGTCAGCAGATGGTGCCTGTCTCGCGAGTCCTGACGGACGAGCAGGCGATTTTCGACATCGTGGCCTACATCAATACATTACGATGAACATCATGCATTCACGAATCAACCGAGCTCTCGCTGTGATACAGGTAGCGTCTTTGACTGCGCTGTTGGCATGGCGCCCGGGACTGGCGCAAGAAGCCGACGATCGAGAATACTTGCCGATGCAGACGAGCATCAACGCGCTAATGGTCGCGCTCGTCGATCATTCGGCGCACGAGCTCTGGCGGGCAGGATCTTCGCAAACGTTGAGCCCTTTGGACTGGCGCACGGTCGAGCAGCATGCGATCCAACTCGTCGCCTCGGGCACCTTGATCTCGCTCGGCGGAACCGGCGCTGCGGATGCCGGCTGGGTGGCCACGCCGGCCTGGCAGGAGTGGAGCCAGCGCATGACCGACAGCGCTCTGGCTGCCTTGGAAGCTGTCCGAGAGACCGATCAGGGCGCTCTGAATCGTGCCGGTGGCGCGCTCATTGCCGCGTGCCAGGGCTGCCACGACGCGTTCAAGCTCGAGCTGCCGACCGAGGGCTACGTTCATACGCCTCATTATGAAACGTCTTCACAGCAAGATGTCACGCTTAGATCCGCCATAGTTGTGCTGTCCGCACAGCCGGCGTTGCGAGCCCAGTTCGAGCAAGGGCTGACCGACAAGGCCCGTCAGCGCGGTTACAACGTCGTCGCCAGCTACAATATCGTGCCCGATGTCACGGACGTGGAAGATCCGGATTTCCTGAACCGGCTCGTAACCAACGGAATAGGAGCCGTCCTGATGATCCGGCCCGCAGCCGTCGGGCCGGGCACGACGCTCGAATCCGTCCGCAACTCGGTATCCCCGAGCACCTATGCCAATATGCGGGCATTCGCGCAGCGACGCAGTCGATTAGGTCGCGAAGATGTCCTCGCCGTCGTGCATCTCGGCATCTATCTGATCAGTGTGCACGGTGCCGAGCTGATTTCGTCGGGCGCTGTCTGGCTCGACGAGCCAAACCCGAGTCGTGAGATAGCAATCGAGCGGCTGCAGAATCTGATCGTAGCCAATGTCGACGCCGTGCGGCCCGCGATTCGCGAGCACTTGGGACTTCCGCCACTGAATCGATAATCTCCTGAACGGACTCGTGGGAGGCTTCTCAATAGGAGAGATCAACATGCCTAGCAAGCACGAATCAGATCCCCGGGGGGCTCGGGTCTGGTCCGACGAGGCCTGCGGCGTGCTCAGCCGGCGCCGGGTCCTCGAGATCGGTACGGCGTCCGCTGCGGCGGTGGCCTTCGGTTCGGCTGCACTGGCGCAGTCCGCGCTCGATGCCGGGGAGCGGAGGTTCAGGCGCATCCGCACACAGTTCATTGCCGCGCTTGGGCGTCCCGACGCGAAATCCGGTAGCAACGCGAATCAATGGGGGCTGTGGCGCCGCGACCCGGGTCCGCGCGGCGTTTGGCTCAACCGTTACGATCGCCTCGTTGCGAGCGACGGCGTCGCTCCGGCCGGCTGGAAGTTCGACAGCGCCGATTGGTGGCTCGAAGAGCACGGCCTGATCATGGAGAGCCCCGACTTCCCGCTGCCTCCCGGTCAATATCTCGTCACAGGCGATCGCGAGGTAACGACCGTCCTGACCGTTCACGCCGAGGAAGCCGACGGCAAGCAGCGCTGGGAGCTTGGCGACGGCGCAACGATCTACGACGTGACGCATCTGCGCTGCCGATCGGCGCGTTACACGTCGGCCAGGGACGGTACGCTATGCACGCCTTCCAAAGCGAACATGGGAGATTTTCCGGTCAGCCCCGGGGCGGAGATGCCCCCGGTCGAGGACTGCAACAAGCAGGACTACGCCGTGCTGTTTGTGATCGGTGTCGCCGAGTCGTAGGTCTCGGTCGCCTCAACGCTCGAAGATCTCATCGATCGGCACGATCGTAACCTGGTCGGCGCCGATATCGAGTGCGAGCGTCGCGATGTAGCTGTCTTCCTCGAGCAGCGTCGGCGACATCGGCGACTCATAACCTATAGGGCTCGGTGTGTTTGCAATGAGCGCCTCGCGCAAGTTCGCGGCATTGCCCGTGACGATTGCGATCTTGATGTTGTCGAACCGCAGATGACGTGCGATCGCCGCGTTGACGTCCTCGACGGTGAGCTCGCCGAGCACCTCGCGAAACCGCTGCAAGTGCCCGGGCTCGGGCACGCCGTAGAAACGGTCGTCAATCGCATAACCGAGGCGCTCGGACGTCGTTTTGGCGAAGTGCAGGACGTACTTGTCGAGGAACGAGCGCGTGAGCTCGAATTCCTCCTCGGTCATGCCGCCATCGACGAGATCCCGTAGCTCCTTGACCGCGGCCCGCAGCGCGAAATGCGCCTGCGCGTTCGGCAACGTGCGAACCCAGACCTCGAAGATCTGATGGTTTCGAGGAACGTTTACGGGTGGCATGAACCGCTGCCCGCCCTCGGGAAACGCTTCTATATAAGAGTAGTTGCCGTAGTTCAGTCCACGCGCG
Source organism: Gammaproteobacteria bacterium (assembly GCA_041623375.1). Taxonomy (GTDB): domain Bacteria; phylum Pseudomonadota; class Gammaproteobacteria; order Steroidobacterales; family Rariloculaceae; genus JAHEEM01. The sequence continues at coordinate 8,053 of JBFJXA010000056.1, forward strand.
CCGCGGATGACGTTGAACAGCCGCCCGGCCTGATTGCGGTGCTCGCCGAGCCACGAGTTCGCGACCCATAATGCGTAGAACTCGCGCTCGCCGCGGCGCACCGATATCGGATAGCCGAAGCTGATCGACGCGTCGGCATCGGGCTTGTCGACGAGCAGGACCTCGCTGCCTTGCCACGACGCGGGTTCAATGACGGGGTCCGGCGGCGCCGGGCCCTGAGGCAGCGAGGCCAGCGTTGCCTCGAAGCGCGCGACGAGCGCATTGTCGTAGCCGCCGGCGAGCCCGAGTCTTGCATTCGCAGCCGTGTAGTGACGCGCGTAGAACGCCTCGACATCCTCGATCGTGATAGCGCGCAAGCCCGCGACGGTGCCCGTGACCGGGTGCGCGTAAGGCGTGCCTTCGAAGATGAGCTGTGTCAGCGCGGCCTTGCCGAGCTCCTCGTCGGACGCATAGCGCAGCGCGTTTTCGAGGTAGTTGATCGCGTCGTTCCTGATGCGCTCGAAATCAGCCGCGTCGAATGCCGGGCGCAGGTACGCATCGCTGAGCAGGCCGAAATACACGTCGGTGTTGTCGCGGTGCGTGCGACCTGTGATCGTCGTCATCTCCTTGTCGATGCGTGCCGAGTAGCTCGAGGCGATCGGGTAGAGCGCATCGAGGATGTCGGCGTACGTGTTCGTCTCGGTCGAAGCGTCGGCAATCAACTGCCCCGTCAAATAGGCCAGCCCTTCCTTGCCGGGCGGGTCGTCCTGCGAGCCGACTCCGAAGCCGATCGAAAACGCGATCGTCGGCTCGCTCGGCACCGGCATCAGGACGATGTCGCTCATCGGCATCTCGGCGCCGCTCGCGGGCCGCGGTGTCTCGGGCTCGCCCGTACAGGACAGGCCGAGTGCCGCCGTGGCAAGCAAGCCGAGTCGCGTATGCCTCATTGCTCGGCCCTCAAAATGCCGACTGTTCGCCGGCTCGGATCGAAGTAATGCCGCGCGGCCTCGCGAACGTCCTCGGGCGTGATCGTCTCATAGGCCGCATACAACGCGTCAACGGCTTCGATACCACCAGAAATCGCGATGATGCGCGCGAGCCCGCGCGCGACGGCATCGGGCGTTTCGAGGCCCATGAGAAAACCGTAGCGCAGCCGGGACTTCAGTGCCGCGAGATCGTCCTCGTCGACGAGCGTCTCGGTAAACTCTGCAATCGTTGCGTCGATGGCCTCGAGCACGTAGCCGACACGCTCGGGATCCTTGACGCGCGTGTAGATGTCGAGCAGCCCCGGGTCGCGATTGCGCGCCGCATCGGCGGCGAGAAACTCGACGACCTGCTCGTCGAGCACGAGTTTCTGGTAGAGGTCGCTCGTCGAGCCGAACGCCATCTCGGTCAGCAGATCGGCTGCCACGCGCAAGCGATTGCTAGGGTCGAACGCATCGAATTTATAGGCGAGCGCGAGAATCGGCAGCGCGCGGCCTGAATAGCTGACTTCGACGCGCTTCTCCTCGGTCTGCTCGGGCTCTGCGGGGATCTGTGGTGCGACGTAGCCGGGCTCCCAATCCGCGAAATACTCGCGCACGAGGTCCATCGTCGGTTCCGCTTCGACGTCGCCGACAATGAGCAGCGTGACGTTCTCCGGGCGGTAATAGCGCGAGAAGAAACTCAGCGAGTAGTCGTACATCGTCGGCATCGCGGCGATATCCTCCTCGAAGCCCATCGTCGTGTGGCCGTAGGTATGCACGTCGAAGGCCGTCGTCATGATGCCCTCGTAGATCGCGAAGAACGGGTTGGTGACGTTCTTGCGGTACTCGCCGTACACGGCGCCGGCCTCGGTTCTGAACACGTCTTCGGTGTAGGCCAGATTCTTGAATCGGTCGCTCTCGAGATCCATGACGAGCGCGAGGTCCTCGGCTGCAATCGAGACGTGATAGGCCGTCAAGTCGTCGGTCGTGTAGGCGTTTCGACTCGCGCCGATTTCCGTGAGGATCTCGTTATACAGGTCCTCGGGATATTTCTCGGTGCCACGAAACATCATGTGCTCGAAGAAATGCGCAAAGCCCGTGCGGCCAGGCTCGAACTCGTCGCGCGACCCCGTGCGCACGATGACCCAGAAGCTCACGAGCCCGCTGCCGGGCATGCTGACGACGATTGTCTTAAGACCGTTGTCGAGCGCCTCCGAATGCGTCGGAAACGTGATCATCCGCCCACCGGGGCCTTGCGCGAGGCTCGAGGCGGCGAATGAGAGACAGAGGAAGGAAAGGGCGATGATCCTCGACATGTCGCGGCTCCGGGTTCGCTGACGACGAGCCCGAAAGTCTAACAAACGGGACCGTTTCGCGTCGGGGCTCAGCGGGCTTTCGCAGGCCCCGGCAACTCGCTGACGATCGCTTCGGGGTCCGGTCGGGGACGCTCGCGCGGCGGCTCGGCGGGCGTGCCGATGTGGATGAATCCGACGATGTCGGTGTCAGCGCTATGACCCAGCGCCATTCTGATCTCGGGATGATAAGCGGGCCAGCCCGTGACCCACTGGGCACCGAAGCCCAGCGCCTGAGCCGCAATGAGCATGTTTTGACACAGCGCGCCGGCTGAAAGTAGCTGCTCGATCGCCGGAACCTTCTCGAAGCGCGCTGGGTTCGGATAGGAGCTCACGACGAGCAGGACCGGCGAGCGCTGCATGCGCTCGTGCTCGGCGTCGAGAAGAGCCGTGGCCGCGGTCGGATTCTCACGCTCGAAAACGCTGCGGCAGACGTCCGCGAGCGACGCCTGGGCCGCCTTGTGCAGGACCTGGACGCGCCACGGCTCGACGCGGCCGTGATCGGGCACGCGCAAGCCGGCAGCGAGAATCGTCTCGAGTTGCTCGGCATTGGGGCCGGGCTCTCCGAGGTCCTTGGCGAGCACGGAGCGGCGGCTCAGCAGCAGGTCGATCACGGCTTGGGTCATTACTGGCGTTTCCGGAGGCGTGCCCGAGAGGCGGACGTTAAGCCGTTTTCCCTCTCCGCGCCAGCACGAGCCAAATGCCGCCGAGCGTCGCGGCCGAAGCGATGAGCAACCGCAGCGTCACGGCTTCGTCGAGCAGCAGGGTTCCGCCGAATGCGGCGATGATCGGCACGGAGAGCTGCACGGTCGCAGCCGTCGTTCCACGTAGACGTCTTACAGCTGCGAACCAGATGACGTAGCCGAGCCCGGATGCAATCGCGCCCGAGGCGATCGCGTAGACGATTCCGAGCGGCGTCGCACGCATGTTGGCGATCGTCAGCAGGCTCACGAGCGCGACGCCTGGCAAGGTCCAGACGAAATTCGCTGCCGTGGCGATCAGGGCGTCGGGTGCTGTGCGCCCGCGCAGCGAGTAAACGCCCCAGCCGAGTCCTGCGGCTGTCATGAGCACGGCCCCGGCCGGATCGGGTGCCGTGAGCCCGGGGGA
>JBFJXA010000057.1:0-11392 GCA_041623375.1 Gammaproteobacteria bacterium
ACAACTGCCTGCTCAGAGCCGTGTTGGCCGAGAAGGCCTGCTACGAGGAAGTAGAATTCGAGGATCGGCAGCGCTCGCCCGTCTCCTACCAGGTCGTCGCTCCGGTCTAGCTTCCGCCGTCAATGGCCGCGCTTTGGGCCTATCGGGTGGGTTCCCGCTCGCTACGCTCCGCCCGAATGACACGCGGCGCTGGCGGGCGTGCATGCGCCCGTGACGAAGGAGCCACGCCCGCACGGCGGGGCGCGCAGTGATAGCAGGTAGCAATTCGTTCGCGCTCCCGCTCATCGGTGTGTGGCCGGTTGGTCCGAGCCGGCTGCGCCCCGCTTGGTCGATTGTTGCGAGCGAGCTTTCGGGCGTGGCGAGCTGAGCACGGGTCAGCGCGGCCGCTTTGCGAGCCTCGCTTCCCGCCGAAACCTATCCCGGCGGTTGGACCTTGACCTTGATGCGCTGCCCGCCGAGTAGCTCGGCGTGGTAGCGAATACGTGCCGCCCACACTGAAGCATCCATCGTGAGCACGAGCTCACCGGTGGGTGACGTGCCCGCCGTAACGAGATGTGGCGCCATCTCCGCCGGCAGCAGCGCGCGAATCTCGGCCGTGAGATCCCGCCGGCGCCGGGCCTCGGCGGCGAGTGCACCGAGCTCCCCGCCCGTGAGCAGGTCGGCGAGCGATCGCGGCGGCTTCACTGCGGGCTTGGACGGCATATTAGTGAGACGGACGTCAACGTTTTGGAGCAAAAATCTTGTGGAAACACGGGTTTGGCGGCATTCTTAGCGTTCTCGCAAAGGGCAAACCGCCTCAAAGGGCGGGACGCAAAGCCACCGGTCTACGGGCATGGTTCCTAGGACAGCGGGGTTACCGAGTGCCATATTACGTAATAAGTTATACTGGAAGTCTCCGCCCCGGCCACGCTGAGCGGCGGAACTATAACAATTCCGATAATACTCGGGCCGAAGGCGGACATTCATGGAATTGATCCTTCTATCGAAGGGTAAGGGCCATCTTGGGCACGTACGCCTCGGAGCCCGGCGCGTGTGGATCAGCATCGTGGCGCTGGCATTTGTGCTGTGCAGTGGTCTTTTCTTCGCGGGTTTCAAGGCCGCCTCCCAATTTGGCGTTGCCAATCCCCAGGCACAGGTCGAGGAATGGCGAGCCGATCTCGAGCGCCAGCAAGCCGCGCTCGCCGCAACACGTGAGACGGTCGCACAGAATCTCGATGCGCTTGCGCTGCGCCTCGGTCAGATGAACGCCCGCGTGCTCCGTCTCGACGCACTCGGTCAGCGGCTCACACAAATGGCCGATCTCGACGACGGAGAATTCGATTTCTCGAGCATCCCGTCGCTGGGTGGCCCTGAAGAGCCGCTCGCCATCGAAGATACACATCAGATGTCGACGTTGTTGACGGCGCTCGATCAATTCGGCGCGCAACTCGATGATCGCCAACAGCAACTCAACGTGCTCGAGGATTTTCTGCTCAATCGCAAGCTCAGGGATGAGGTCCATCCCGAAGGCCGTCCCGTCAACGCGGGGTACATCTCGTCGATGTTCGGCAATCGCACGGACCCGTTCACGGGCCGCGCGGCATTTCACAAGGGCGTGGACTTCGCCGGCCGGGAAGGCGCCGACGTCGTCGCCGTTGCATCGGGTGTCGTGATCTGGTCAGGCGATCGTTACGGCTATGGCCAGATGGTAGAGATCAACCACGGCAACGGATACGTCACGCGTTACGCGCACAATTCCGAGAATCTCGTTGCCGTCGGCGACACCGTCAAGCGCGGCGAAACGATTGCCGTCATGGGCTCGACCGGCCGCGCGACCGGCCCGAACCTCCATTTCGAGGTCCTGCACAACGGGCGCGTCGTCAATCCGCTGAGCTACGTCAACCAATAATCTCGCTCTAGGCCGAATTTGCGCCTTGATTGACGGCGCTGCGGTCCCAATATTCTCTGTCTGTCCGTAGAATACGGTGCTTTAGCCGCTCCTCGAGACGTCAGTTTGCTCAAATCCCTCGCCAACGCGTTCACGGGCCTCTTCGGCAGCCGCAATCAACGCCTGCTCAAGTCTTACGGTCGCTTCGTACACGAGATCAATGCGCTCGAGCCCGAGCTCGAGTCGCTCGACGATGCGGCGCTCAAAACCCGTTCCGCCGAGCTTCGGCAGCGTGTTCAAGCCGGCACCAGCGTCGAGGAGGCATTGCCAGAGGCGTTTGCGCTCGTTCGCGAGGCGGCGAAGCGCACGCTCGGCATGCGGCACTTCGACGTGCAGCTCATCGGCGGCATTGCGCTGCATGAAGGCAAGATTTCCGAGATGCGCACGGGTGAGGGCAAGACGCTCGTCGCGACGTTACCGGCCTATCTGAACGCATTGACGGGTGACGGTGTCCACATCGTTACGGTTAACGAGTACCTCGCCCAACGCGACGCGGAGTGGATGGGGCCCGTTTACGAATTTCTCGGCCTCGAGGTCGGCGTCATCAAAAGCGGGCAGACGCCGCCCGAAAAACGCGCCGTGTATGCGGCGGACATCACTTACGGGACCAACAATGAGTTTGGCTTCGACTACCTTCGCGACAATCTCGCGTTCCGTTTGGAGGATCAGGTGCAACGACGGCTCGCCTACGCGATCGTCGACGAGGTCGATTCGATATTGATCGATGAGGCGCGCACGCCGCTCATCATCTCCGGGCGCTCAGAGGAAAGCACGGAGCTCTACGTTCAGATCAACCGGCTGATCCCTTCCTTGGCCGTCTATGACCCGCCGCCCGGTGCAGCCGACGCCGACATCAAGTCAACACGTGTGAGCGTGCGCGATACCGACGGTCAAGACCTCGGCGAATTCGGCATCGAGGATGCTCTCGCGCTCGCTGCCCAAAAGGGTCAGCATCTCATCGAGACCGACGGACTCGCGCGGCCCGCACAGTGTCAACTCGTCGAGCCGGGCGATTACACGGTCGACGAGAAATCCAAGCAGGCGCATCTGACCGAGGAGGGACACGATCGCGCAGAGGAGCTGCTGCTCAAGGCCGGGCTCATCAGCGGCGGTCAGAGCCTTTACGATCCGGCCAACATCCGCCTCATGCACCATCTCAATGCTGCCCTGCGTGCCCACGCGTTATTCAAGAGAGAGGTGGACTACATCATCAACGAAGGCGAGATCGTCATCGTCGACGAATTCACGGGCCGCACGATGCCGGGCCGGCGCTGGTCCGACGGGCTGCATCAGGCCATCGAAGCCAAGGAAGGCGTGCGTGTCAAAGAGGAGAACCAGACGGTTGCCTCGATCACGTTCCAGAACTACTTCCGGCTCTACGGCAAGCTGGCGGGCATGACGGGCACGGCGGACACGGAGGCTTACGAGTTCCAGCAGATCTACGGTCTAGAGGTCGTCGTTATTCCGACGCATATGCCGATGATTCGCGACGATGCAGCCGATCTGGTCTATCTGACGCAGAAGGACAAGTTCGAAGCGCTCATTGAGGACATACAAGACTGTCATGACGGCGGTCAGCCCGTGCTCGTTGGCACGACGTCGATCGAGACGTCGGAATTCCTGTCGGGGCTGCTCAAGAAAGCCGGGATCAAACACCAGGTTCTCAACGCGAAGTACCACGAGCGCGAAGCCGAGATCATCATCCAGGCCGGACGCCCCGGTACCGTCACGATCGCAACGAACATGGCCGGGCGTGGCACGGACATCGTTCTCGGCGGTAACCTCGAAGCCGAGCTCAAGGGACTCGGCGCGATCGACGAGGCCCTCGAGGCAAAGCTGCGCGAGGAGTGGCGGGATCGCCACGAGCGTGTCATCGATGCCGGTGGCTTACATATCATCGGTACCGAGCGTCACGAGTCGCGACGCATCGACAACCAGTTGCGCGGCCGCTCTGGGCGCCAGGGAGATCCGGGCTCGAGCCGTTTCTATCTGTCGATGGAAGACAACCTCATGCGCATCTTCGGCGACCCGGAACGCACGAAGCGCTTGCTGTCACGTGCCGGAATGCGAGAGGGCGAGGCCATCGAGAGCCGCCTGCTGTCCCGCCAGATCGAGCGTGCCCAGCGCAAGGTAGAGGCGCATAACTTCGACATTCGCAAGCAACTGCTCGAATACGACGACGTTGCCAACGACCAGCGCAAAGTCATCTACCAACAGCGCTCCGAGCTCATGGAGGCCGAGGACATCGGTGATGCCATCGAGGGCATTCGCGCTGAGGTCGTCAATGCCGTAATCGACGACTACATTCCTCAACAGAGCGTCGAGGACATGTGGGACAAGCATGGGCTGACGCAGGCGATCGAGCGCGAGTTCGGCGTACACGTCGACGTCGCCCAGCTCGTCGAGGACGATTCGCAGCTCGACGAGCAGGGTTTACGCGACAAGATCTGCGATCTCATCGAGGCCGACTACGAGGCGAAGGTTGCTGAAGTCGGTGCGCAGGTCATGCGCGGGCTCGAGAAGGCGGTAATGCTGCAGCAGCTCGATTCGAACTGGAAGGAGCACATCGCCGCGCTCGATTATTTACGCCAGGGCATACACCTGCGCGGATACGCACAACGTAACCCGAAGCAGGAGTACAAGCGTGAAGCCTTCGAGATGTTCAGCGACATGCTCGACCGCGTGAAGCACGAGACGATTGCGATTCTGGCGAAGGTTCAAATCCGCCGCCCCGAAGATGCGGCGGCCGTCGATCCGGGCCCGCGCGACCCGGGTGCCATGCGGTTCCAGCATGCGGCGGCACCGATGCTGACGGCTGCGCCGCCGCCTCCTGCCGCTGGGCACGCTCCATCAGCGGGGCTCGGAACCGGGCAGCCGTCCGCGGAGCCGGCAGCCCCGTACGTGCGTGAGCAGCCGAAGGTCGGCCGCAACCAGCCTTGTCCCTGTGGCTCCGGTAAGAAGTACAAGCAGTGCCATGGCCGGATCCAGTGATCGCCATGCGTCACGCATAGAGGTCGTCGTCGCGCTGATTCGCGATGCGAACGGCCGTGTGCTCGTGAGCCGGCGCAGACCCGGCAGCCACATGGCCGGATTTTGGGAGTTTCCGGGCGGCAAGCGCGCCTCGGGCGAGGCACCGCGCGATGCGCTCGCGCGTGAGCTCGAAGAGGAGCTCGGTATCCGCGTGCGCGCAGCCGAGCCGTTCATGTCTCTCGACCACTGCTACCCCGATCGCGACGTCGCGCTCGATGTCTGGAGCGTCTCCGTGTTCGACGGCGAGCCGCGCGCGCTCGAAGGCCAGCAGCTGGATTGGGTTGCGCCAAAGAGCCTGCGGCAGATCGAGCTATTGCCCGCCGACGTTGCGATCGTCGATCGGCTCATCGGTTGATCCGTATGCGCGCCAGTATTGGATCCGCAGCGCAGGACGCGACCGTCGTTATTGCGGTACGGGTTATCGCGCTGGGCAGCGGGTGCGGTTCGCGACGAGCGCAGTGACGCCCGCGCGGTGGGGCCGGAATCGATGCGATCAAGACTTCATCTGTGTTGACAGGCAGAACGAGCGAGACCGTTGAGGGTTCGCACAATCAGGCCCCGCTTGGTCGATAGATGTGTCGATGTATTCGGGCGGAGCGCAGCGAGCGGGAACCCACCCGATAGGCCCAAAGCGCGGCCACTAACGTCGGTCAGACGCCTGTCAGCTCAGCGAGAGCAGGAAGTCGACGTCGTCATCGACCTGTGCCGGGCGAAGGTCGACGCCCTGCCAGCGGACGAATCGCACGGTGACGCGGTGACGCCCGGCGCTGATCTCCGGGTAATAGCCCGTGCTGCGCGGAATGATCACACGCACGAGATTCGCCTGCGTGTGACGATCCGTGTGATGTTGATAGAGTCCTTCCGGCGCGACGAGCTCGATGGGCTCGTTGGCTTCTCGAGTGAGCCACAGGAGCTCGGCGACGGCTTCGCAGATCGGCTTCAGCACTTCGAGCCATTGCGCGAACTGAGCAGCGCGCTCGTCTTGCGGCAGGCGTAGCCAGTAGGCGTAATCGGGCAGATCGAAGACGCCCGTGCCGCCCGGAATCGAGCTGCGGTGCTTGATCGTGTTGAGAAACTCGCATTCCCTGAGCGAGTTCATGAACTGTGGGCCGGAATCTGCGATCGCGGCCTTGAGCCCGGCCACATCACCGAGCAGATCCTCGAGCCGCGAGTGATCGATTCCGGGCTGGCGCGCATAGGTCGTCAGCGTTGCCGCGTGATGCTCGAGCGCCTTGAGGACGTCGGCCCGGACGTCGCCGCGGCCGAGAATGGTCATGAGCTCGAGCAGGCTCGCCACCGCCGCGCGTGCCCCGAAGCCGCGCAGGTTTTCGGCGTGGTAGCCGGTCTGCGCATGCAGAAACTCGATTCTCAAAAAAGTGCGCATCCGCTCGGTCAGCGGTTGCTCGAACGTCACTACGTTGGGGTCGGTGGCGTGTTGGGCAAGCTTGGTGACACTAGTGGTTCCTGCCATCGCCCTATTCTGCGGTAGCAGCCCTGGTTGGGCAAACGCTGGAAGAAACCTCGGGGGTCGGATCGGCTTTCTAAGCCGAGTTCGACCCCAGCTCGACGTAGCGCTGATGCAACGCCTGGACCTGGCGCCGCACGGACTCGATGTCGCCACTGTTGTCGATGACGTCGTCAGCCCGGGCGAGACGTTCCTGCCTGCCGGTCTGTGCAGCGAGCATGGCACGGGCTTCGTCCTCGCTGACATTGTCGCGCCGGCGCAGCCGCTCGCGCTGCTGCGCCTCGGGGCAATCGACGACGAGGATGCGTTCGACGAGCTCGGCGAAGCCCGTTTCGAGCAGAAGCGGCACGACGACGATGACGTAGGGCGCCTCGACGCAATCGATGAGCTCGAGTGTGCGCGTTCGGATCAGCGGATGCAGAATCGACTCCAGCAGTTTGCGGCGCTGCGGGTCACTGAATACGATGTTGCGCAACGCGCGGCGGTCGAGCTCGCCGCTCGCCAATAAGACCTCCGCCCCGAAAGCTGCCGTGACCGACTCGAGGCCGGGCGCGCCCGGTGCGACGACCTCACGCGCGACTGCGTCGGTGTCGACGATGGCTGCGCCCAGCTCGGCGAAGATTTCCGCGACGGTGCTTTTGCCGCTCGCAACGCCGCCCGTGAGGCCGATACGAAACATGCGCTAGTCAGGCAATCTTGGTCGAGTCAAAAGAATGTAGCGATGTAGAACCCTGTCAGTCGCTCACCCCAAAGCAGCGCGACCCAGCCGGCAGCAGCGAGATAGGGTCCGAACGGAATCTCCGGCCGTCGAGACTTGCCGCGCAGAAGTAGCAGCAGCCCGCCGATGACCGAGCCTGCGCCTGCCGACAATACGATGACGAGCGGTAATTGCTGCCATCCGAGCCAGGCGCCGAGCGCTGCGAGAAGCTTGAAGTCGCCGTAGCCCATACCCTCCTTGCCGGTCAGGAGCTTGAACAGCTGATACACGCTCCATAGGCTCATGTACCCGGCGGCGGCGCCGATCAGACTCGAGCGCACGTCGACCGTGAGCGGTACGCCCCCGATGCTGACGAGGCTCAAGAGCAGACCCGTCCACAGAAGCGGCAACGTCAGTGAATCGGGCAGCAGATACCGGTCGATGTCGATGACCGAGAGCGCGAGCAGAGTCCAGCTCACAATGAGCACGAGCGGCATCTGCCACGTGGGACCGAGCACGGCCGCGACAACGATGGCAACGAGCGCCGCCGCCGCCTCGATGAGCGGATACCGCGCCGAAATCCGCGCGCCGCAGTTCCGGCAGCTGCCGCGCAGCAGCAGGTAGCTCAGCACGGGGATATTGTCGTAGGCGGCAATCCGCGTGCCACAGCCGGGGCAGGCCGAGCGCGGCCACCACAAATCGAACTGCTCATGGACCGCATGCGCCGGTACCGTTGATCGCTCGGCTGCGAGATCGCGGCATTGGCGGCGCCAGTCGCGCTCCATCATGATGGGCAGCCGATAGGCCACGACGTTGAGAAAGCTCCCGACGATGAGGCCGAACAGTGCGACGATGACGAAGAGCGCCGCAGGGACGAGCTCGAAAAACTCGGTGTACATGGCCTTCAGGAAACTACGCGGGTTGGATAAACGGCCGTCACGCGCACGATTTTCTCCCGCCCGGACTCGCGAATCCAGTCATCGGCGGCCAACCTTACCGATACCAACGAATCTTCGGATGGCGGCACGGGACAGGGGGTCTTGGTCGCCAGGCTGGAGGGACAGCCAGCGCTCGAAGCATGGCTCGAGCGAAGCGACCTGCCTTCAGTGTCTTGCAGGCTTGGACTAAACGACCTGACCCATCTTGAAGATAGGCAGATACATCGCGATGACGAGTCCGCCGACGAGCACACCGAGAATCGACATGATGAGCGGCTCGAGCAGGCTCGACATGCTGTCGACTGCATTGTCGACCTCTTCCTCGTAGAAATCGGCGACCTTGCTCGACATCTCATCGAGCGAGCCCGATTCCTCGCCGACGGCGATCATCTGCACGACCATGTTCGGGAACAGCGCCGTGTTTTCCATCGCGCGCTGGAGCCGCTGACCCGTCGCGACCTCGTCGCGCATCCTCAGGACAGCTTCCTCATAGATGACGTTGCCGCAGGCGCCCGAGACCGATTCCAGCGCTTCGACGAGCGGTACACCTGCCGCGAACGTCGTCGCCAACGTGCGCGCGTAACGCGCGATCGCCGATTTGTTCAGAATGACGCCGATGACGGGAATCTTCAGGGCTACGCGGTCGACGAAGTGTTGCACGCCGCGATAGCGTTTTTTCGCGTGCAGGAAGGCGACGACGGCGCCGACGGCTCCGAATAGGATCAGCCAGCCCGCGCTACGGACGAAATTCGATATATCGATGACCATGCGCGTGAACGCCGGCAGGTCGGCACCGAAGCCCTGGAAGAGAGATTCGAACTCCGGAATCACGAAAATCATGAGAATGGCCGTCACGACGATGGCGACGACGACGACGGCAGCCGGGTAGAACAAGGCCTTCTTGATCTTCTTTTTGATGGCCTCCGTCTTTTCCTTGTAGGTCGCGATCTTGTCGAGCAGTGTCTCGAGCGCACCGGCCTGCTCACCGGCCGCGACGAGATTCACGAACAGATCGTCGAAGTGCATCGGGTGCTTCGCCAATGCATTGGCGAGAGCCGTGCCGCCTTCGACGTCGGATTTGATTGCGAGCACTAGCTTCTGAACAGCGGGATTGTCGTGGCCCGCGCCGATGATATCGAAGGCCTGCACCATCGGGATACCAGCTGTCATCATCGTTGCGAGCTGGCGGGAAAAGACGGCGATGTCCGCAGGCGTGACTTTACCCTTCTTGACGAATAGCTGGCTCTGCTTGCGCACGCGCGTCGGAACGACACCCTGGCGGCGCAGCTCGGTACGCACGGCAGTTTCGCTTGCCGCGACGGTCTTGCCCTTGACCTTTTTGCCGGCACGATCGGTGCCTTCCCAGTTGAAGGGAAACTGTTTTAGTGCAGCGGTTTCAGCCATGAGTGCCGGTTCTCCTGGAATACACTTCCGGGTGAGATCGAGCTAGTCGATTGTAACCCGATTGATCTCTTCTAAACTTGTAACGCCGTCCTTGACTTTTTTGAGTCCGGACTTCCGCAAATCCGGAACTCCTTCCGCTGCAGCCTGGTCGGCAATCTGAATCGCGTTACCGCCTTCCATGATGATGCGTCCGATGGTTTCGGTTACGGGCATGACCTGATAGATACCGACGCGGCCCTTGAAGCCGTTCGTGCACTGGTTGCAGCCCTTGCCGGAAAAAATTGTCAGGCCGCCGTCGACTTCCTCTTTCGTGAAGCCTTCCTTGAGTAGCGCCTCGGCGGGAATATCGACCGGCTCCTTGCAGTTGGTGCAAAGCCGGCGCGCGAGGCGTTGCGCGATGATCAGGCTGACGGTGCTGGCAATCGCATACGGCTTGATGCCCATGTCGACCATGCGTGTCAACGTCTTCGGGGCATCGTTCGTATGCAGCGTAGATAGCACGAGGTGACCCGTCTGGGCGGCTTTGATCGCGATCTCGGCGGTCTCGAGATCGCGAATCTCACCGACCATGATGATGTCCGGGTCCTGGCGCAGAAACGCGCGCAAGGACGAGGCGAACGTCAGGCCGACGCGCGGATTCACGTTGACCTGATTAATACCGGGCATGTTGATCTCCGCCGGGTCCTCGGCCGTGGAGATATTGCGGTCGGCCGTATTGAGTATGTTCAGGCCCGTGTACAGAGACACGGTTTTACCGCTACCGGTCGGTCCCGTCACGAGGATCATGCCGTATGGTTTTGCGAGCTGGGCGAGATATATCTGTTTCTGCTCCTCTTCGTAGCCGAGCGCATCGATGCCGAGCTGCGCGCTGGACGGATCGAGCAGACGGCAGACGACCTTCTCGCCGAACAGCGTCGGGCACGTATTGACGCGAAAGTCGATCGCACGGTTTTTCGACAGGCGCATCTTGATGCGTCCATCCTGCGGCACGCGGCGCTCGGCAATGTCGAGCCGGGCCATGACCTTGAGCCGTGCCGCAACCTTGACAGCGAGCGCGGCCGGCGGCCGGGCGATTTCCGTCAGCACGCCATCCTGGCGTAAGCGGATACGGTAGTACTTTTCGTACGGTTCGAAGTGAATGTCCGAGGCCGAGCGTTTGATCGCGTCGAGCATGACCTTGTTGACGAAGCGCACGACGGGCGCATCGTCGACGTCTGCTCTGGAGACTTCCTCGCTGAGCTCGTCATCGTCGCCGCCGCTGACGTCGAGATTCTCCAGGTCGAAATCGTCGTCCTCGAATGACGACATGCTCGTGTCGACGGCTTCGATGGCTTTGCCGACGCGATCGTCGAGCTTGTCCTGCTCGACGACGATCGGCTCGATGCGCAGGCTCGTTTGAAAACCGATGTCATCGAGCGCTTGCAGATTCGTCGGGTCGGATACGCCGACGTAGAGGCGTTTGCCGCGTTGCATGAGCGGCAGCACTCGGTAGCGTGTCAACAGCTTCTCTGAAACGAGCTTGACGACGTCGAGATCGAGTGCGACGGCGTCGAGATCGAGTAGCGGGACGCCGAACTCGTGGGCCGCGGCGATGGCGATCTTGCGCGGGCTACCGAGATCGTTCGAGACCAGATAGGCCACGAGGGAGCTGTTCTTCTCCTTCGTCGCCTCGAGCGCCTCGTTGAGCGCCTCCTCCTCGACGATCCCGTCCTGGATGAGGCGTCTGGGCAGACCGGTCAATGAGCCTAGGGATGCGGTCGCGGCCATACGTGATTCTTCTCGAAAGCGATGCTAATGCTGGGTGCTTTGACAATAAGAGGATACTTTCAACGCTGCCCGGGAACCTGTCAACCGCGGGCTTCTCCTTTTGTGACAGAGGTTTAAGTCTGTTCTCGTGACCCGCTGAAACACCTCTGGACGGCCCTGCGAGG
>JBFJXA010000058.1:0-11340 GCA_041623375.1 Gammaproteobacteria bacterium
CTAGCAGATATGCGCGCCGGAAACTCCGACGTAAACCGAGTACAGCGACTGGCTGCCGGTGATGAACAATCGATTGCGCTTGGCGCCACCGAAGCAGACGTTCGAGCAAACCTCGGGCATCCGGATGACGCCGATCGTGTCACCGTCGGGCGCGACGATGTGCACGCCCGGCCGCGCGCCGCACCAGATATTACCATCGGTATCGCAGCGGATACCGTCGGCCCACGACGGACCTCCCGTCGGTAACTCGAGCGTCGTGAACTGGCGCGCGTTGCGCAGCTGCATGCCGTCGACGTCCCAGACCTTCATGTCCCGGTCTCTCGTATCGGCCACGTAGAGCAAGGAGTAATCCGGAGAGAAACACAGGCCGTTCGGCGCATTGACCTCGTCGGTGACCATCGCGATGCGCCCGCTCGCGCCGTCGACACGATAGACGGCTTCTTTGAGCTCGCGCTCGGCCTGGTTGCCCTCGTAGTTACCGCGAATGCCGAACGGAGGATCGGTGAACCAGATGCTGCCGTCAGGATGAACGACGACATCGTTGGGCGAGTTTAGCGGTCGACCCGCGTAGCGGTCGGCTATGACTGTGACAGTGCCGTCCGGCTCGTAGCGCGAAACGCGTCGTCCGCCGTGCTCACAAGAAAGCTGTCGGCCCGTGTAGTCGAAGGTATTGCCGTTGCTGTTGCCCGACGGGCTGCGAAAAACCGAAACGTGCCCGTCGTCGTCGAGCCAGCGCATCTGACGGTTGTTAGGAATGTCACTCCAGACGACGTAGCGCCCGACGCCATTCCACGCCGGCCCTTCGGCCCACAGGGTGCCCGTGTACAGCCGCTGGATCGGCGTATTGAAGATCACGTAGGGCTGAAAACGCTCATCGAGCGTGAGGATATCGGGATCCGGATACGGCACGGGGTTCTGGCCGGACCAATCGCGTGGCGCGGCGAATTGTTGTGCCTGCGCCCGTCGCGCAACAATGGGCGCCATGGCGAGGCCGGCAGCGGCCATCAGGACCGATCGCCGATCGACGGCCACGGTCATCGAGCCCACTCTGGCGTCGTGCTGTCCCGCCCCCCGAGCTCGGATAGCTGGGCCAAGCGCTGGTCCATGACCTGCGCCCAGCGCTTCAGCAAGTCCTCGGTCCGATGCCAAACCTCACCGATGTCCATCAGCCCTACCGTGTTGCGTCGATCGAGCGTGCGCGCCAGCAACTGCGCTGTCGTCGCATCGCGTAGCTCGAGGACGATGCTGGCCGACCAAGGATCGCTGACGTAGGAAACGACGCTGCCGACCACCGAGTAAGGCGGAATTCGAGAGACGACGTCGGCGAGGAAGACTTGTACGACGAGCACGTTGGATGTATCGCCCGCGAAGCCCTCGATCCGGCTGTCCTGCGAAAACCTCGCCTCGACGGCCGCACGCCACTTCCCACGCATCCACTCCTTGCGGTCTTCGTCGACGGGGAACACCTCGGTCATCGCTCTGGTTCTCGCATCGTTCGACCGTTGCCGCACATCACGAAACTGAACGGCCGTCGGCATCAGAAGGATCCTTCTGTAACCGGAGAGATCGAAGTCCGGCCTGACCCAGGCGGCCTCCATAATCAACGGGTCAATTCGGTGCAGTCCTTCTTCGGTGACGTCCGCATCGTCGCCGGTCGCGAAAATCGTTTGCGCGCCGCTGACCGCCGCATAGCACAGGAGCACGAGACCGGCTGCAGTCGATAGGATCGCTGGCGAAATCTGGGGCCGCATGGCTTCCTCCTATTCTGGCTTCATTTCAGCCAGTGAATCTGCATATTACGCCCGACTCGAAGCCGATAACATATCATCTCGCTGCCGCGTTGCCGCTGCCCAGCATCGGCGCTGCGCGCCGGCCCCGGCGCCATGGGGGCTGCCGTGCTGCTCATGGCCGATACGGAAGGCGAGCTTGTCCTGCAACTCGCCGTTCAGTTCGCCTTCGACGGAATTTTACTGAGTGGCATCTTCCGCGCTCCCGAGTGAGCACGATTGGTCGACGTTTTTCAGCGATTTTTTTTGATACACGTCACGCCCCGAAGGCTAGATCTTTCACTTAATCTGCACCGCGGGCAGATGTGACTAACATCACCGACTGATTTTCTCCGTTTACAGAAACTCCGGCTTCCGCGGGCGTAAAAGTGCACGTCGAGAGCGGAACCGAAACAACAATTTGGACGGAAGTCGCACTGATGGGAAATGACAGACTCGAGATCGTGAGCTGCCGGATACCAGCGTTATCGCAACGCTTCGCGGTCCGGCGTATTCAACGCCTCGCCAACTACCCGCTCGCGCGAGCGAGCGAATGGTCTCCACTGCCGACCGGCACGATCCCGTTCGAGCCACGGAAGGAAACAGAGGACATGCAGGAGTAAAAAAGAACCCGGCGCTGGGCCGGGTCAATTCAGGGGGAAATGATCAAGAGTAGCTGGGTGTAAACATAAGCCACGCAGCGCCACGTCTCTGTGACGCATCTCACATTTTCCGCGATAAGTTAAAACGGCAGGCGTTGCGGCTTCTGCCCGACATAGACGCAACGGAAATGGACGCGTGCCTCTACCTATTGACCGATTCTTGACTACGGTCACGGCGAAATCTGCTGCGCGGCCGTAGAATCGGCGCGACGATCGGTTCACAGGCGCCAAGGAGATGGAACCCCATGCGAGCCGAAGACGACTTTGACGGAGACCAGTGCGTCGTATTGCCGAGCAACTATATGGCTTCGGTCGACGCCGCTGTCGAGCTCTACGACGAGGATATCGCCAGAGCTTCCGAGAGCATGAGCGTCAGTGGCCTGGAGTACGGGCTCGGGCGCTGTGTGTTTCGCGTTACGGTAGCTGCGATCTTGTTCTGGCTGCTGCCGTCGCTGTGGATGCTGTGCGTCTGACGAGCTCGCGTTTCTCCTCCGCCGGCAAGCGCTTGATCTGCGCCTCGCGGCTCAACGCCTCGCCCCTATCACCGACGCGCTCCTCGTAGACGAGCTCGACCGGCAAACGACTGCGCGTGTATTTCGCGCCGCGACCCGCATTATGCGCAGCAACGCGCTCGGCAACGCGAGTCGACACCCCGGTATAGAGGCTGGAATCGGCACAGCGAAGGATATAGACACGCCAGATCGCAGTCGCGTCACTCATCGATCGGCACCTGGAGGTATCTGCGTCACGTCGTTTTCGCGGTCCAGTTCTCACAGAGTAAGCTCGGCTCGAACCCGTACCGCTCGATGTTCCGGTAAGAAACCTGTTCCTCACCTTCGACGGCTTCGCCGGTCTCTGTAAACAGATGTCTGCAGCCATGATCGATCGCAGCTCGAATGCGGGCTGCGAGAATCGCTCCCTGGCTGCCGCGCCGGCGAAACGCCGGTGCAGTCGCGCCGAAAGTCAGATAGGCAACGTCGCCCAGGATCAAGACGGCACCCGTGCCGGCCGGCGTATCGCCGTCAAAGCTCATGAAGCACTGCCAACGCTCGTGCTCGGCGATTGCGGCGATGTAAGGCCGTGAAAGCTCCGTCAGGTCGAAGGCGTCACAGACGATCGCGGCGAAAGGCCCAGCATGCTCGGCGCCGATTCGCATGACGGTCAGATCGGTTTGTGAATTCGGCGGTGGCACGCTCGAGCGCACGAACTGCATCCAGCCGCGCGCCTTGACGAGGCCGGCAGCGAGGAGCCACTGCGGGCCCTCGCGCGGCAGCACACCGGGATGAACGTGGAAAAAATACCGCCCAATGCGGTAATGCCCGTAACGGGCGACGACGGCTGCGATCGTCTGCGGTGTAACTGCCTCGTGGCTACCGAGACCCTGCGCGCGATTCAAAAGAATGGAAGGCTCGTGCGCGGCCGAGGATACGGTGACGTCGGCGATTCGGTCTAGACGTAGGCCGAGCGCTTCGCGCGCCGCGACCGGACAAGCCTCGAACATCGAAACGAGCACTTCGCGCTGAAGGCGCTCGGAGTCGGAATGTAAGCCGTCCATCGTCGCGAGGCTTTCACCCGGGCGCCGGACTAACCCTCCGATTCGAAAAACGTCACGGCGTAGAAGGCTGTGAGGCCGACCCCGACGGAGACGCCGATGCCGACACCGATGGCCGCGCCGAAGCCTGCGACGCCGAACAGCGAACCGATGAGGCCGCCGATGATCAGGCCCCAAACGACAGCCAACGGCAGCGTGCAGAGTTTCAGAATGGAGCGCACCGAAAGCTGGTCTGCCGTGTTCGTCATCTACCTCTCCCGCGCGGACCGCTAATGTCCGTCGCTGTTGTCTTCGGAAACGTCGACCGACCAGATCGTCGGCCTCACGCGTCCGTCTTCGCGTATGCCGGCCCATTCCTCATAACGATCGAGATACGCGGAGAGCTGCGCATAGACTTCGAGATCCTCGAGGTGTTCCTCGTAAGCCTTCCTGAGGCGCCGACGGCTGCTCTCGACGACGGCCCTGAGCTCGTCGACGGCCTGCTCGACCTCCGCTCTGCTGAAATCGGCGATTGGCTTCAGAGAACCGTCGGAGAGCGGCAGATTTGCAGGAAACGCCTCCCCGACGACGAAATTTGCGGGAATGACGAGGGCCTTGTCCACGAGGTCACATCTCCTTATGTCTTTACTATCCGGCGCAGAGCCACGCCGGCATAGCGACCGCTGGGAAGCATTGTCCGCCAGATCGAGTGTCGCTGCCAGTCGCAAGCACGCCGGGCCCGCCCGTACGATCGGACGCCTCGCCCCGTGGCTTTGCCCTCGCGCGGCGCTTTGCGCTACGTTCGCAGCATGATTCGGCCAGACGCGAGACGCCCAGCCGGCTTACCGCGCCGACTTGCCGCAATGGCTTATGACTGGCTGCTGCTCGCCAGCGTGCTGTTCGCCGTCACGCTCGTCGTGATCGTCCTGCGCGGCGGCTCGGCCATAGAGCCGGGGACCTGGTGGTACGGCGCGATACTCGTCGTCGTCGCGTTCCTGTTTTACGGGTGGTGCTGGACACACGGCGGCCAAACGCTCGGCTTGCGGGCGTGGCGCCTGCGAGGTCTCAACGCGGACGGCACGCCGTTATCGTGGCCCGATGCCGCCCGGCGTTTCGCGGCTGCAGCGGTACTGCTCGTCCCGCCCGGGCTCGGGCTCGTGTGGTCGCTGCTCGATTCGCAACGTCGCTGCTGGCACGACATCCTCTCGCGAACGCGGATCGATCGACTGCCCGACTAGGCAGCCCGTCCGCCCCGCCCGTGCTATCTGACTCGAGCCAGCGTAATGCCTGTGATCATGAGCAGCAGCGCGCTCGGCACCCACGCGACGATGATCGGGTCGAGATCGAAGACCTCCACGCCGCTTGCCAGCACGCGGGTAGAAACATAGTAGCCGAGGCCGATGACCAGCCCGACCAGCAGCCGCGCACCTGCGCCGGCCGTGCGCAGGCCGCCAAATACGAACGGCAGCGCGAGCAGCGTCATGAGCAATGCCGAGACGATGTCGGTAATGCGCGCATAGTAGGCTGTGAGGTAGCGATCCGCATCGAGCCCGTTCTGCTCGAGGTAAGCGACGTAACGTTGCAGATCCTCGGTGCTGAGCAGGTCGTGGCGAACCTCGGACAAACCGAGCAGCTCGGGCGTAAGCTCGTAGTCCTTGATCGTGGAGCGCTCGATGTTCGCCAATACCCCATCGCTCACGAACAGCGTCTCCTCGTAGTTTGCGAGCAGCCAACGGTCGCCGCTGTCTATCTCCGCCGAGTCGGCGCGAGCGAGCTGCCTGAGCCGTCCCGCCTCATCGAGCTCGAACAGATAGACGCTGCCGAATCCCAGGCTGTTGGGCTCTCGGCGAAAGCTGAATATATTGCGGCCGTCCCGAAGCCAAACCGCGTTGGCGTTGGCCAGGCTGCCGGGGTCGAGCGTCGCTTGCGCACGCAGCTGGCGGCCATAGGCGTCGAGCGACGGCGCAAACGAGTCGCCGATCAGGTACATGAAGCCCGACAGGAGCGCGCCGGCGATACCGACGGCACCGAGCAATCTGAATCGCGACACGCCGCTCGCCCGCATGACGACGAGCTCGTGATGCACAGCGAGATTGCCCAGGCCGAGCAGCGCGCCCAGCAATGCCGCGGCCGGCAACATCAGAAACAATAGCCGCGGGATTCTGAACGCAACATAGACGAGTGCATCCTCGAGCCCGTAGTTGGATGTGCCCATATCGTCGAGCTGACCGACGAGCTCGACGAACGATACGATGCCGAGCAGGACGAACACCACGAGCGCGACGCTCTTGAGCACCGAGATGACGATGTAGCGATCGAGCAGGTTCATGCCGCCGCCTGTACCGGCCGCGCACGCGCGAACGCGCCGGCCTCGCGCGCCAGCAGAACCAGGCCGATCAGACCCAGCGCGCCATGTACCCACCACAAGCCCAGCCAGGCCGGGATTTGCTCGCGCTCGAGCCATACACGCGCTATCGCGAGCATGTTCGCGTACGTGATGTAGATCATGAGCCCGACACCGACTCGCGCGTAGCGGCCTTCGCGCGGCCGGGATCGGCTCAGCGGCACCGCAAGCAGCATGAGCGCGAACAGCGACAGTGGCGCGGAGATACGAGACTGCAGCTCCGCGAGGTCATACGGATCGGCGGATCCGATCAGCTCGGCGGTTGTTTTGATCTCGACGGGTATCTCGGCGTCCTCGGTTTCGTCGCGATCCATCGGTAGACCGTGCTCCACGAACTCGACAATGCGAAAATTACGCTCTCCCGGACGACCCTCGTACCGAGTACCGTCGTAGAACACGAACGAAACCTTACCGTCCTGCGGATCCTGAACCCGCCGGCCGCGATTCGCGAGAATGACGACGACACCGGCCGCCTCGTCCTCGTGCTCGACGAAGACGTCACGAATCTCGGTATCGACGACTTCGTCGGCATAGATGACGGTATTACCCGAGCCGGGCGTTGTGAATTGACGGGCCTGAAGCACGCCGAGCTCGAGCTCGGCCTCGGCACGCACCTTGATGTCCTCGATCTCGCGTATCGCATCGGGGGTGCGAAACAGCGAGAGCCACGTCAAGCCGACCGCGAGCACGGCCGTCAGCAGGCTGATCGGGCCGAGCAAACGCATTGGGCCAACGCCGCAGGCCGCAAGCGCAGACATTTCCGAGTCGCGGTTCAGTCGTGCGAGCGCGACCATGATGCCGAGAAACAGGCCGATCGGCGTGAGAATCGTGATGTATTGCAGCGAGGTCAGCCCGAGAACGCTGAACACCGCCTCGCGGGGTAGCTGATTGGCCGCTGCATCATCGAGAATCTCGGCGAACTGATTCGTCATGAGGATGACGAACAAGACGAGCGTGACGACGAGCCAGGCTCCGAAAGTTTCACGCAGCACGTATCGGGCGATGAGATTCATCCGACCTGCATTCCATGCGGCACACCCGAGCGACGCGCCATCCCGTGTATAAAGGAGCAATAGATCGAGTACACTTGGCCGCTCTGTTCAGCACGGCTGCGACACGATAACACAAGCGAGCGACGCCGCCGGTCCGAGCCGATCTCGGGCCGGCAGACGCGTATCGATCGCAGTCACAGGAGAGGCACTCAATGGAATTTCCGGTCAAGACGGGCGCACCGGCACGGCAGAGAACCGCGTGCGCCGTCGTGCCCGTGTTCGACGGCAAGCCGCTCGCCGGACCCGCGCACGAGATCGATTTCGCCTGCGGTGGCTTGCTCAAGCGGCTCCTGCGCTCCGGGGACGCGTCGGCGGAGCTGGGGCGCTGCCTGCTCGTTCCGCAACTACAGGGCGCCGGCGCCGCACGCGCGTTGCTCGTCGGCTGCGGCAAGCCTGCAGACTTCGACGCGAAGCGATTCAGGACAGCGCTGATCGCTGCAACTCGCTCGCTCGCGGAAGCCGGGCTCGGCGAGGCCATCAATTATCTCGCTGCCGCGGCGCCGCAGGGAATGGGCCCCTACTACGCCGCGCGCCTCACCGTCGAGACAACCCGCTCTGCGTGCTATCAGTTCGACGAGCTCAAATCCAAAGGCGTGAAGAAGCTCAAGCTCTCCAAAGTCGGCATCGGCGTGCTCGACAAGCAGGGTTTGCGCGACACGCGTAACGGCATCAAGCACGGCCAGGCGATCGCAAATGGCGTCGAACTCGCCAGAGACCTCGGCAATCGACCGCCGAACGTCTGCACGCCCAGCCATCTCGGCCGGGAGGCGCGTGCGCTCGCCACGAAGCATGCGAAGCTCAGCGTCTCCGTGTTCGATGAGCGGGAAATCAAGCGCCTGAAGATGGGCGCGCTACTCTCCGTGACGCAGGGCGCCAAAGAGCCGGCACGTCTAATCGTCCTGCGCTATCGGGGTGCGGGTACGCGTCAGGCGCCGATTGTGCTGTGCGGCAAAGGCATCACGTTCGACACGGGTGGCATCTCCCTGAAACCACCGGCGAAAATGGACGAGATGAAGTTCGACATGTGCGGGGCGGCCGGGGTCATCGGCGCAATGGCGGCCATCAGCGAGCTGCAGCCGCGTATCAACGTCGTGGCCGTCGTGCCGGCCTGCGAGAATATGCCGTCCGATCGCGCGACACGCCCGAGCGATATCGTCAAGTCGATGTCCGGGCAGACGGTCGAGATCCTCAACACGGACGCCGAAGGCCGGCTGATCCTCTGCGACGCCATCACGTACGCGCAACGCTTCAAGCCACGCTGCATCATAGACGTCGCAACACTCACCGGCGCCTGCGTCATCGCCGTCGGCAACGTCTACACCGGTCTATTCAGCAATGACGACGATCTCGCCAATGGTTTGCTCGCAGCCGGGAAACGATCCCTGGACCCGGCCTGGCGCTTGCCAGCCGATGAGGAATACGGGGAGTCACTCAAGAGTAATTTCGCCGACTTCGCCAACGCCGGCAGCCGTGAAGGCGGCGCCAGCATCGCCGCGAATTTCCTCTCGCGTTTTGTCGGCGATACGCCATGGGCGCATCTGGACATCGCCGGCGTCGCCTGGAAGACGAACGCCGAGAAAGGCGCCACCGGCCGTAGCGTGCCGCTGCTCACGGATTTCCTGTTGAATGTTTAGCTGAAACCTCGTTCAGTGACACAGGTCGATTTCTATATCCTGCCCGACACCTCCGACGATGCCCGCCTGACGTTCGCTTGCCGACTCGCCGGCAAGGCCGTTCGGCGCGAGCTTCGCGTGTTCGTGCTCGCCGAATCCGAGGCGGATGCGCGCAAGCTTGACGAGTTGCTCTGGACATTCGCCCAGAACAGCTTCATCCCTCACCGCTTCGCCTGGGAGGACGAGACGACGCCCGTCGCCGAGCCCGTCATCATCGGCTGCACGAGCCGCTCCACCGATAACGATTCGCACGACTGGAACCTCATGATCAATCTGGCGGGCACTGTGCCCGACGAGTTTGCTCGCTACGAGCGCCTCGCAGAGGTGCTCGATGCCGATCCGGGCCGGCGCGAGCACGGACGTGAGCGCTACCGGTATTATCGGGACCGCGGCTACCAGCTCAAAACACACCAACTCTGACTCGGCTATGGGAAAAGAAGCGACATCGCACACTGACATTCCCGTGCTCACCGACGTCATCTCGGATGACGAAGCAACGCGTGCCGGTGACGCAGCTGCATCCGTCGACAATGCATCGCTCATCGCCGAGTTGCAGACCCAGCTTGCCTCGAGCGCGTACGCGCTGACCGAGCAGCTGCTTCACAACGCGTTTGCGGAGATGGAGGCGGCGCTGTTCGCGCAGATTTCGGCGCAGTTGCGCCAGGAGTTGCCCGAGCTCATCGACCGCATTCTCAGAGAGCACCTCGACGAGGGCGGCGACGAGCCCTAGTCCATGGCACGCGCGTACCAACCCGAGGAGATCGAAGCCCGGCACTATGCGCGCTGGGAGGCAGCCGGGTACTTCCGACCGTCGGGAGAAGGCACACCGTTCTCGATCATGATCCCCCCGCCGAACGTCACTGGTACGTTGCATATGGGTCATGCGTTCAACGAGACCATCATGGACGCGTTGATCCGCTATCATCGCATGCGCGGCGACAACACGCTCTGGCAACCCGGCACGGATCACGCCGGCATAGCGACACAGATGGTCGTCGAGCGCCTTCTCGGCGCCGAAGGAAAGAGCAAGCACGCGCTCGGCCGGGATGCATTCCTCGAGCGAGTCTGGGCGTGGAAAGAACACTCCGGCAGCCGGATTACGCAGCAGCTGCGACGTCTCGGCAGCTCACTCGACTGGTCGCGCGAGCGCTTCACGATGGACGCAGATCTTTCGCGTGCCGTCATCGAGGTCTTCGTGCGGCTCTACGACGAGGGCCTGATCTATCGCGGCAAGCGCCTCGTGAACTGGGATCCGGTGCTCCATACGGCGCTATCCGACCTCGAAGTGCTCTCTGCCGAGGAGAACGGCAAGCTCTGGCGTTTCCGCTACCCGCTGGCCGACGGCGACGGCTACCTCGTCGTTGCCACGACGCGGCCCGAGACCATGCTCGGCGATACGGCCGTCGCCGTGCATCCCGAGGACGAGCGCTATACGGACCTGATCGGCCAACGCATCCGGCTACCGCTCGCCGATCGCGACATTCCAATCGTCGCCGACGAATACGTCGACCCGGAGTTCGGCACGGGCTGCGTGAAGATCACACCGGGCCACGACTTCAACGACTTCGAGGTAGGCCGGCGTCACGACTTACCCGTGATCAACATCATGGGGCCCGACGCGACGCTCAACGATGCCGTACCCGAAGCCTACCGGGGGCTCGACCGTTTCGATGCGCGCGAACGTGTCGTCGCCGATCTCGAATCGGCCGGCCTGCTCGACGGCATCGACGCACATACGCTCATGGTGCCGCGCGGTGACCGCAGCGGCGCCGTCGTCGAGCCGCTATTGACCGACCAGTGGTACGTGCGCGCCGAGCCGCTCGCAGCGCCCGCGATCGCGGCCGTCGAGGACGGCAGGATTCGTTTTGTCCCCGAGAACTGGTCGAAGACCTACTTCGAGTGGATGCACAATATCGAGGATTGGTGCATTTCCCGCCAGCTCTGGTGGGGACATCGGATTCCGGCCTGGTACGACGATGCCGGCCACGTCTACGTCGCGCGCGACGAGGCCGAGGTCCGCGCCAAGCACGGTCTCGATGACGATGTCGCGTTGAGGCAGGACGAGGACGTGCTCGACACGTGGTTCTCCTCGGCACTGTGGCCGTTCTCGACGCTGGGCTGGCCCGATAAGACCCGGGAGCTCGAGACGTTTTATCCAACGTCGGTGCTCGTCACGGCATTCGACATCATCTTCTTCTGGGTCGCGCGCATGGTCATGATGGGCTTGAAATTCATGGGCGACGTGCCGTTCC
>JBFJXA010000059.1:0-11146 GCA_041623375.1 Gammaproteobacteria bacterium
GCCGCAAGCGTTGCGAAAAACAGCGTGAACAGCACGAAGATTATCGGCGCCCACGGGTAACCCGGCAGCGTGCCGGCAAGATCCGGCTCGCGCCGCACGACGAAGAACAGCGCGCCCACCGTGACGGCCGTGCTCAAGCCCAGCGTGAAACCGAGATAGGAGAGCAGCTCCCGCAAACCCGCAATCCAGACGACGGCGGCCGCGAGCACGCCCTGGGTGACAATCGAGACCATCGGCGTCTCGTTCTCGAACCGCAGTATCGGTGGGAAGAGACCATCGTCCGCCATCTTCGCGTAAACCCTGGGGCCGATCATCATCATGACCGAGACGGACGTAAGCAGAGACAGTGCAACGAGAAAGCGCACGGCAATTGCCATCGTCGCGCCGCCCACGGCAGATGCCGCAGTCGCGGCGACGTCACCCTGATCGGCGACGGCATCGTAAGACGGCACGAGCACGAAGATGGCGTTGAGCGCGAGATAAACGAGCATCGTCAGCGTTGTGCCGAGCACTAGCGCGCGCGGCACGCGCTCGCGTGCCGACGGCACCTCGCCCGCGATGTAGACGGCTGCGTTGAAGCCGGAGTAGCTGAAAGAAACCCACATCAGAGTCTGCGCGAACGCAGTAACCGAGAACGGCGGAATCTCGCGCGTCTCGCTACGGATCTCGGCGAGCCCGACCCATGAGGACATGCCGGGTTCGAACAAAGCGAAAACGCAAAATCCGATGATCAAGCTCAGCTTGAGCGCGACGGCTGCGTTCTGGGCCCACGCACCTTGCTTGACGTGCAGCGCATGCAGCAGCGCGGCGGCTGCTATGGCGAGAGTCGCGACGACGTTGGGTGCAAACGAGCCATCGGCTAGCGGCGCCGCATAGGCCGCAAACGTCAATGCGGCGTAGGCGATCGCAGCCGTGAACCCGGCAAGCAGCGAGACCCATCCTGCGACGAATCCGACAGCCGGGTGAATCGTGCGCGATAGATAGAGATACTCGCCGGCCGAGTCCGGAATCAGCCGTGCGAGCGCCCCGTAACTCAATGCGCCACAGAGCGCAAGCAAGCCGCCGATCAGCCAAGCCGCGAGCACCCTGAAAGGCGAGCCGAGATCGCCGAGCGCGAACCCGGAGGTCGTAAAGACACCGGCGCCAATCATGCTCGCCACGACGACTGCGGTCAGCGTCCACAGTCCGAGCGCGCTACTTTCTTTCGTCATGCGCTAGTAGGCACCATGTCGATCGGGCGCGCTCCGGCGTTCTTGTCGAAAATACGTTCTCGGCGGCACGGTCTGCGTTATGTCTAATTGTGCCTTCTGGCTCGTTTTACACTCATTTGGCGCCTGAAACCGCTCCAAATAGCCCGCTCGACGGCAAATATTCCGCGCCAGCGTACATTTTTGCCGCACGCGGCCGGTCAGCGCCGCTCGGCGAAAAACGCCTTCAACAACGCCGCGCTCTCGTCTGCACGGATGCCGCTAGCGATTTCGATGCGATGGTTCAAGGCCTCGCTGCGCGCCAGGTCAAACACCGAGCCGCAGGCGCCGGCCCTTGGATCGGCAGCTGCGTAAACGATGCGCTCGACGCGCGCATGCACGAGCGCGCCCGCGCACATCGGGCACGGCTCGAGCGTGACATAGAGCGTCGTTCCCGCGAGACGATAGTTGCGAAGCTTTTTCGCGGCCTCGCGTAAGACTAGCATCTCGGCGTGAGCACTCGGATCGTGCGTGGCGATCGGCGCGTTGCGGGCTTCGGCGAGAATCTCGCCGTCGCCGTCGACGAGAATCGCGCCGACCGGCACTTCGCCGGCGTCGCGGGCCTCGCGCGCGCACGCGAGTGCGCGGTCCATGAAGTCCTGATCCGTGAGTGCCATCAGGTTGACGCTAAGGTCGCAGTACGAGCCGTACCGCTTACTCCCACTCGATCGTTGCGGGGGGCTTACTCGAAATATCGTAAGTCACGCGCGAGATGCCGGATATCTCGTTGATGATTCGGCGCGAGACGTGATCGAGCAACTCGTAGGGCAGATGCGCCCAATGTGCGGTCATGAAGTCGACCGTCTCCACGGCACGCAGCGCAATGACGTACTCGTAGGTACGCCCGTCACCCATGACGCCGACTGATCGCACGGGCAGGAATACCGCAAATGCCTGGCTGACCTCGTCGTACAGGCCGTACGTGCGTAGCTCGCTGATGAAAATGTCGTCAGCGCGACGCAGTATATCGGCGTACTCTTTCTTGACCTCACCGAGGATGCGTACGCCGAGGCCGGGCCCCGGAAACGGATGGCGCCCGACGAGCTCTTTGGGCAGGCCGAGCTCGACGCCGATCTTGCGGACCTCGTCCTTGAAAAGATCGCGTAACGGCTCGATGAGCTTCAGCTTCATCGTCTTGGGTAAACCACCCACGTTGTGATGCGACTTGATGACGTGCGCTTTGCCCGTGGCCGCACCGGCCGACTCGATGACGTCCGGATAGATCGTGCCCTGCGCCAGCCAGGCGATGTTCTCGAGCCGGCGAGCCTCGCGCTCGAACACGTCGATGAACTTGCCCCCGATGATCCTGCGTTTTTCCTCGGGGTCGGTCACACCCTCGAGTGCTGCGAGGAACTCGACCTCGGCATCGACCTTGATGACGTTGACCCCGAGATGCTCGGCGAACACGGCCATGACCTGCTCGGCCTCATTGAGCCGCAGCAAGCCGTTGTCGACGAAGACGCAGACGAGCTGATCTCCGATGGCTTCGTGCAACAGGGCCGCCACGACCGAGGAATCCACGCCGCCCGACAGCCCGAGCAATACCTGTCCGTCACCGACCTCCTCGCGGACCCGATCGATATGCTCTTTGATGATGTTGTGCGACGTCCAGTCGCTCGCACAGCCGCAGATGTCGTGGACGAAGCGCTCGATGATCTGCTGCCCGTGCTGTGTGTGCGTGACCTCGGGGTGAAACTGCAGGCCGTAGTAGTGCCGTTGCGGATCGGCCATGCCGGCCAACGGTGCGTTTGCCGAGGCCGCAATCGGCACGAATCCCTCCGGAAGCCCGTCGACGCGGTCACCGTGGCTCATCCATACGCTCAACGGCTCATCATCCGGCGCGAGACCCCCGAGCAACGGGCTGTCGGGGGGAATGACGACCTCCGCATAGCCGAACTCGCGATGGTCTGCCGGATGCACGGCGCCGCCGAGCTTTGCAGCCAGCGCCTGCATGCCATAACAGATCCCGAGAATCGGCACTCCGAGCTCGAGCACGGCTTCGGCGACCTCCGGCGCGCTCTCCTCGCCGACGGATTCCGGTCCACCGGACAGGATTACGCCGCTGGCACCGAACGCCTCGATCGCCTGCGCAGGCAAGTCATACGGACGAATCTCGCTGTAAACGCCGGCCTCGCGCACACGGCGTGCGATGAGCTGCGTGTACTGGCCGCCGTAATCGAGTATCAGAATGCGGTCTTCGTCGGGCGCGTGACCGAGCGCGGGGCGTGGGTCGGCAATCACGGCCCGCTACTCCGCACGGTAATTCGGCGCTTCTTTCGTGATCGTGACGTCGTGCACGTGGCTCTCGCGCCGGCCGGCACCGGTAATCCGGATGAAGCTCGGCCGCGTGCGCATTTCCGCAATATTGTGACTGCCCGTGTAGCCCATGGCGGCCCTGACGCCGCCGACGAGCTGCTGCACGATCGCAACGAGGTTGCCCTTGTAAGGCACGCGGCCCTCGATGCCCTCCGGCACGAGCTTTTCGAGCTGCTCGGCCGCATCCTGATAATAGCGATCGGACGATCCGTGCGTGCGTGCCATCGCGCCCAATGACCCCATGCCGCGATAGCTCTTGTACGAGCGCCCCTGGTAGAGCTCGACTTCACCCGGAGATTCCTCCGTGCCGGCGAACAGGCTCCCGATCATCGTGCAATAGGCGCCCGCCACGATCGCCTTGGCGATGTCGCCCGAGTAACGAATGCCGCCGTCGGAAATGACGGGAACGTTGCTGTCGGATAGCGCAGCGGCGACCTCGGCGACGGCCGTGATTTGCGGCACACCGACACCGGCGACGACGCGCGTCGTGCAGATAGAGCCGGGCCCGATGCCGACCTTGATACCGTCGGCGCCGGCCTCGACGAGCGCGAGCGCCGCTTCCTTCGTCACGATATTGCCCGCGATGAGCTGCAGGTCCGGATGCCGACTCTTGATCTCTTTGATGCGATCGAGCGAACCGCGCGTGTGGCCGTGTGCCGTGTCGACGACGACGACATCGACACCTGCCGCGAGCAAGGCCTCGACGCGATCCGGCGTATCGGCACCCGTGCCGACCGCGGCACCGACGCGCAGCGCACCGAGCGCATCCTTGCAGGCCAGCGGGAAGTCCGTCGCTTTCTGGAAATCTTTGGCGGTGATCATGCCGCGAAGCTGAAAATTGTCGTCTACGACGAGCACTTTCTCGATACGGTAGCGGTGCAGCAGTGTCAGCACTTCGTCCTCGTCCGCGCCCTCCTTGACCGTAACGAGACGCTCCTTGGGCGTCATGACCGTCGATACCGGAGAATCGAACTGCGTCTCGAAGCGCAGATCGCGGTGGGTAACGATACCGACGAGCTCGCTGCCCTGAACGACCGGTACACCGGAGATGTTGTGCGCCTGCGTTACCTCGATGACGTCGCGAATCGACGTGTCCGGCGTGACCGTGATCGGGCTGCTGATAATGCCGCTCTCATATTTCTTGACACGGCTGACCTCATGCGCCTGCTCCTCGATCGACATGCTCTTGTGGATGATGCCGATGCCGCCTTCCTGAGCCAGCGTGATGGCCAGACGCGACTCGGTCACGGTATCCATCGCGGCCGATACAATCGGGATGTTGAGCGTAATGTCGCGCGTCAGCGACGTTGCAAGATCGACTTCGCGGGGCAGAATCTCCGAATAGGCCGGCTGTAACAGGACGTCGTCGAAGGTCAACGCTTCGTGAATGATCCGCATTTAGAGCTCCGCCGCCTCCCGAACCGTGCACGGGCGCCCGAGAGTAGAAACCGCGAATTTTACGCGGCCCAGCCGATTTATGCACGGCGCGCCCGAGCGGGCCGGCACCCACGCTCACGTATACTCGCCCGCATGGACCTTTTTGACGGACAAGACGCGCAGGATACCGGCCGGCACGTTTACACCGTCGCCGAGCTCAACCGCGAGGCCCGCCGGGCCATCGAATCCAGCCTCGGGGTCGTCTGGGTCGAAGGCGAGATCTCCAACCTCGCCCGGCCGGCTTCCGGGCACATGTACTGGAGCCTCAAGGACGAGCACGCGCAGTTGCGCTGCGCGATGTTTCGTCAGCGCAATCGCGCCTTGGGCTTTGAGCCACAGAATGGCCAGCAGATACTCGCCCGGGGCCGCGTCAGTATCTACGAAGCTCGCGGCGAGTTTCAGCTCGTCATCGACCACGCCGAGCCGGCCGGCGAAGGTCTGCTACGCCAGCGTTTCGAGGCACTCAAGAACAAGCTCGCAGCCGAAGGCCTGTTCGACGAGGCGCGCAAGCGAGCGCTGCCGATGCTGCCGGCGCGCATCGGGGTCGTGACCTCGCCGAGCGGCGCGGCGATCCGAGACGTCCTGACGGTTCTCGCGCGGCGATTCCCGGCGACTGCCGTGTTGATCTATCCGACGGCCGTGCAGGGCGAGGCGGCTGCCGATGAGATTGCGCGCGCACTCGAGCTCGCGGACCGGCGTCGCGAATGCGATCTGCTGATTCTCACACGCGGCGGTGGCTCCCTCGAAGACCTCTGGGCATTCAACGAGGAAGTCGTCGCACGCGCGCTTGCAGCCGCCGAAATCCCGGTCATCGTCGGCGTCGGTCACGAGATCGATTTCACGATTGCGGATTTCGTCGCCGACCGTCGCGCACCGACGCCGTCAGGCGCTGCAGAGCTTGCCGTTCCCGACGGCGCCGAGTGGCAGGCCCGTGTCGCATACCTCGAGCAGCGCCTGCGCGGCAGCACGGACCGCTATCTGACTAACCGGGCGACGCTCGCGCAGACGCTGCATCACCGGCTGCAGCGTGCTCACCCGGGCGTGCAGCTGCAGCAGGCTGGGCAGCGCCTCGACGACCTCGAGGTGCGGCTGCGGCGCGAGCTCCTGGCAACACTGAGCAACCGCGGCGCCGAGCTTGCGCAACTCGATGCGGCGTTGCGCGGTGTCGCGCCACGCGTCCAGCTCGCGCGACTCCGCGAGCGCTGCCAGCGGGCGAACCGCTCCCTGGGCGAGGCGGTAGCAAAAATGCTGGCGGTGCGACAGCGGCGCTTCGACATCGTCAAGCGCGCGCTCGGAGCCGTCAGTCCGCTCGCGACGCTCGAGCGGGGCTACGCGATCGCGACGCGCGCCGCCGACGGCAGCATCCTGACCGACGCACATGCTGTCGCTGTCGGGGACGACGTGCACATCCGACTGCACCGCGGCGCACTCTCGGCAACGGTCGGGGCAGTGGACGAGCCGGACGATCAGGCAGGAGAAGCCTGAAACGTCAGCCGGAGCTCACGACGGAGCCGCGCACGGGCGCAAAGAACCGTGCAATCACGGGTCGGAAGCTGTCCATATTGACGAGGAAGGAATCGTGACCCTGAATGCAGTCGAGCTCGACGTACTCGACCTCTCGGCCCGTCTCGCCGAGCAGCTCGGCGAGCTCCTGCTGCTGATAGACCGGGAATAGGAAGTCGGTCGCAACGCCGATCACGAGCACGCGGCGCGCACGCACTTTGGCGAGACCGGCTGCGACTGACGCGCCATGATCGGCAACGTCGAAGAGATCGCTCGCCCGCGAAAGATAAAGATAGCAATTTGGGTCGAACTGACCGGTAAATTTATTGGCCTGATGCTCGAGATACGACTCGATCTCGAAGTCGAGCGCAAACGGATCGTCGCTCTCGCGCTCGGCGGAGATTCGTTCACGCCCGAATCGATGCCGCCATTCCTCGGCGGACCGATACGTGATCATTCCGAGCTTGCGTGCCAGGCGCATGCCGCTGATCGGCATCGTGTCCCGTGTGTAATTCCCCCCCTGCCAGTTGGGATCGCGCCGGATCATTTCCCTTTGCAGGGACCGCAGCGCCGTCGCGAATGCCTGCGAGCGCGCAGCCGAGGAGATGAGCACGAGATTCTCCGTGGCCATCGGAAAAAGAATTTGGAAGGCGAGCGCCGTCATGCCGCCCATCGACGGACCGATGACGGCGTGGAGCCGCTCGATCCCGAGATGGCGGACGACTTCCCATCCGCCGCGGGCGACGTCTTCGAGCGACAGCACCGGGAACGCGAGCCTGTACGGCTCGCCAGTCGCCGGGTCCGGCGAGGCTGGTCCCGTCGAGCCGAAGCAGCTGCCGAGGGAGTTCACGCAAACGACGAAGAAGCGTCGCGTATCGATCGGGCGACCCGGTCCGACCATCTCTTCCCACCAACCCGGGGACGGATCTGCGACGGAAGAGGCTGCATGGGCCGACGGCGACAGGCCCGTGAAGATCAGGATCGCATTGTCGCCGCGCGCGTTCGGCTCGCCCCAGGTCTCGTAAGCGATCGTTGGCCTGACGAGCGTCCCATTCCGATACATCGGGAAGTCCTCGTCGAGGGTCAAGAATTGGCGCGCGCTGCTCATCGAGCTCAAGCCCCTGCTTCAATGGCGCCCAGTGTAAACCGCCCCACGCGCGTCTTAGTAATATTTGGTTATGAGGCTATCGTGTATCGCTTCTTAACCAGCAAACGGCGTGTAGGAGTCCCGCCAAAGTGACTTCAGTTCTCTAACGGCTGCTTTCAGTTCATATTCCGGACATTCAACTTTTCGGCACGAAGGTCGGCTTACTGGTTTGGCCCCAAGCGGCCATTCAACAGCCCTTACGAAACTGACTGCACTGCCGAAGTGCTGGATCAGCGTTACGGCTTCGGTCACCGGGCTCGTGCCGGTCAGGCCGGCTCGGCGCGGATCCTAAGGCTCTCCGGCAAGCGGCGGAAACATCGGCGGCGGCACGCGGCGCTTGGATGCGGCCTCGTACGCAGATGCGACCCTGAGAATCATGTCCTCGCGGCCGATCTCAGCTCTGAACACGAGCGAGAAAGGCAGGCCCGGTGCCGGCAATACTGTCGGCGAGTTATTGTTGGTTGGCAAGTAACGCTGTCGATCCTCGCTGAGCGTAAAAATGGGGTCGTAGGCAGTCTGAACATAGCCTGCGGGCACGAGCACGCTGGTCACACCCGCGTGCGGCCCCATGCGGATCGCGCTGCGAACGTCATTGTCGGGTTGCGGCTGTGGAGACGTGCCGATAACGCCCGGCGCCAGCGAGTAATGCAGGCGCACGAGCACATCGAGATCGTTCTCGAGCATGACTTTGAGCTCGAGCCGGCGTAGGAGCTCGCGCAGCTTGATGCGCTCGTCGACACCCTGACGATCGCCCAACGGCCGGCGCACGTCCGCGAGCTCCTCGATATTCTTGAACCAAGCGCGCGCATCGTCGCCCCAGAATTTCGAGCGCTCGTTGAGCGTCCTGAAATCGACAAGCGTCTCCGTGTGGCCGAGCGCGGCCCAGTCGTCCGCGCGCCGCGTCGCGTACTTCTCGAAGTGAAACCGGAACGCGTTGGACGGCGCAACGTATTGGATCGAGCGGATGTTGAGACTACGTGGCAGCGGCTCGCGCCCGGTCGCAAGCGCGATCATGTAGTCGATCGGCTCCATTGTGCCGGAGCCGTGGAAGACACCTGGAGCATACTCCGTGCGCTGGATGCGTGCGGCGACCTCCGGAAACACCGGCTGATCGTCGTCGTCGAGCCAGTAGATGATGTCCGGATAGAACACGGGGATCAGCTCGGCGAGCGCATCGTTATACGACGGTTGCATGTTCTCGATATCCGGATCGTCGGGCCACAGCGGATCGACGGATTCGACGAGCGTCGCGCCGAGGTAGTCGCCGAGCACTTCGTCGATTTCCTTGACGGCTGCGTTAACGATCGGCTCGTCGGCACGCACGCCCGGAAACTTCAGCATCGACTCGCGGATGACGCCAATCCGCACGCCGTCCAGCGCCCCGCGTACCGGCGACTCTACAATGTGCTCGGCGTAGCCGTCCGCGAGCACGCTCGCTCGTGGCACGGCAGTCCATAGATCGCGGGGATCGTAGTAATCGCGTTCCGGGTCTCTGAGCGCGTCCAGTACCTTGGCGGTATCGGCCAACGTCCTGCAATGGATACCGCTGCGGTCGTAGTAAATGTCTGCTCCGATTGCACCGCCGAGGAACGAGAGCATCGCCTTATGCGGCAAAATCAGAGAGACGGCATTGTGATTTGCCGGCCCGCGGCACGACATCGAGGTCTCTTCGCAGAGGCTACACATCACGAGATTGGCGCTGACGCCGACGGCGGAGCCGGAACTCGAGCCGAGCGATGCGGCGCGGGTCGTATCGTAGACGTTGCTCGGATTGCCCGACCAGGAGCTACGTTGATAACCGAGCGTCGAGGGCAGGATCGCCGTCGGCTCGTTGCCGCCGCCGATCGACGCGGCACGCGCGCGACCGTTGTACTCGGTGTTGACAGCCTTTGCGTAGATGATTGCACCCTTCGCACGCAGCTGCTCGACGAGGACGTGATCGCGCGCGGGGAAGTCGATGTCGTAGCGTGCGTCGGCGGCGCCCGTAGAACGCATGTCCTTGGTATCGAACGGGTCTTTGAAACTGAATGGGATGCAGTACATCGGCAGCGCGTCGAGATCGGGCTCGGTGCCGTAACGCTCGTCGAGTGCCATCGCCTGCTCGAGCGCGTCGGGATATTCGCGCAACACTTCGCAGACGGCCGGGGCGCCAGCCGGCAGAGGCCCTGCTGACGGATGGCGGTCGGCCTCGCCTTTGCAGGTGACGGAACGCTCGCCACGCAGATTCAGTGTGCCGAGCGCATTAGTCTGTCCGGCATCGGCCATCCCGACCGTCATGCCATACTGAGCGTGCACGGCCGGATCCGAGGCCGTCGGCTCGAGCCGCCCGAACTCGATCGGCGGTCCTTCATAGCGCTCGAAGTCGGGCAGAATTTCCGTGACTGCGACGGTCTCGGTCGGATACTCGAGTGGCTCGCCTGCGCGGACCATACCGGGTCTTGCCGCCACCGGTTCGCCATCGCGCGTCACGAGTTGGTTTGTAACGCCGTTGTAGGCGCGTGCGCGGTCGAGATAGCGCTCGACGAGACCGCGACACGTCAATTGGCCCCGCTGAATCGCGACGTGGACGTCGGCGATCGTCGCTTCCTGAAGGCGAAACTGGAAATCGTCCGTGGTCTGCGCGTGCGCGCCGAGGTATAGCCCTGACGCTGCAATGAAGACGGGGAAAGCGAAGTGATTGTTGATTTTCTTTGGCGACATGGCTCCCCCCTGGAAGTTGTTGTCCTGCGATTCTACCCGTCTTGCGTCGAAAATCTTCCCGTTTCTGGCTGGAATCCATTATTGGGAGAGCACTGTAGAAACGCGCCAACGTCTGCGTTCGACCTCGAAAGCGGTCATTCGGCTCCGGTCAAGCCTGGCCTGGCTGAATGTCGGCAATGGGTCGTTGATCGACACTCGAACTACACCGCGGGAACGTCCTGAATGTGGGCATTCGGTCGTTCGACCGCCGAAGGCGGCCGGCTCTTATCCACCAGAACGGGGCGCTCCATTCGACTTAATAGCTGTTTCCTAATAATCGGAACCAATTCTCACTAACGGCAATTTTTGGTTGCCTATAATCAGGCATCAACAATTTTCCGAGAATCGTAAGGAGACAACGTGGCGAAAAAAACTACTGCTATTGCAGACAAACAGACGAAATCTCAAATACTCAGCACTCTTGCGGAAGAGACTGAACTCTCCAAGAAAGAGGTTACTGCTGTTATGGATGCGCTGGCGGGCCTTGCACATCGACATCTGAAACGACGTGGCTCGGGTGAATTTAGTATTCCTTACTTGGGTGTTAAATTGCGCCGAGTGATAAAGCCTGCACGCAAAGCACGCAAAGGGATCAACCCGTTTACCGGTGAGGAGATAATGATCAAGGCTAAGCCCGCGACCACAAGTGTCCGCGCCGTCGCCCTGAAAGTGATCAAGGACTCAGTGGCGGGCTAACAAACTGGAGTGCGAATAGAGGCTCAGCGGCGCTGGCGTCTGACGCGCTCGCGGCGCTTGA
>JBFJXA010000060.1:0-11097 GCA_041623375.1 Gammaproteobacteria bacterium
AGACCTCCCAAACCGACGACGATGTGCCTGCAGTCGATCGCAACGACATGGCGATTCGGAAAACAGTCGGCGAGCACCGCAGCAGCAGACGCGTCGCTGGCGACACCGAACTCCGGAATCAGTACGAGCTCGTTGGCGATGTAGAAATTGGCGTAGCTCGCCGGTAGACGCTGGCCGCGATAGTGCAACGGCGTGGGCATCGGAAGATCGACGATCTCGAGCGTCGCACCGTCGGCAAATCGAAACTCTTCGAGTCGCTGTCTATTCGCTTGCAGTGGCAAATGATTCGGATCGTCGCGGTTCGACTCGATCGCAGTGACGACGCTGCGTTCGGCGACAAAACGAGTAATCTCATCGACGTGCCCATCGGTATCGTCCCCCTCGATCCCGTCGCCGAGCCAGACGACCGTATCGGCGCCCAATGCCTGCTCGAGACATGCCTCGATCGCCGCCGGGTCCATGGACGGATTCCTGTTCGGGTTGAGCAGGCATTGCTCGGTCGTCAGAAGAACACCGCAGCCGTTGACGTCGATCGCGCCACCTTCGAGAACCATCGG
Organism: Gammaproteobacteria bacterium; assembly: GCA_041623375.1. GTDB lineage: Bacteria > Pseudomonadota > Gammaproteobacteria > Steroidobacterales > Rariloculaceae > JAHEEM01. Next base: position 558 of record JBFJXA010000060.1, read on the forward strand.
TTGCTCGAGGCAAGGCACGCCGAGAGCGGCTGCCATCCGCGCGGCTACGCGGGCGTCGAGGTCGAACGGCGGATACTTACCGCCCCAAGCGTTATAGCGAAACTTGGTGGCAACGATTCGATGTTCGGCCTCGGCGGCGCCTGTGCAAAAAATCGCGCCGTGGTCGCGGCACCACGCGTCGTTGGTCGGGATCGAATGTAATTCGACGCGACCCGCCGGCACGCGCGGAAGGACGAGTTGCTCGACGCCTCTCGCGTGCGCTGCATCGAGCACGTTGATGTGCACATACTCGACTTCGGCCAGTGCAGCAACGATCTCTACCATCGACGCCTGCACGTCATCGAGACAGTCCGGCCATGTGTCGGCATTGTGGGGCCAGGACAACCATGTCGCCTCGTGCGGCTCCCATTCCGCCGGCATGCGGTAGCCTGCGGCAAGCGGGCGATGACCGTCGGCTCGCGACACGTTCGCGGACTCCGTGAGGATGGGGGCGAAATCATAGCGAGGATCTCGCGCCGTGGCATGTCGGCACGACGGCATGACGGCGACGATGAGGCCGAAATCTACGAGTGTTTCCCGAACTCGGCGCCGCGCGCGCGTTCGCCGCGTTCACGCTATCATTGCGCGATGAGGTTTCGATCCCGCCTGCTCGTGCTCGCCTTGCACCTGTTCCCGATGCTCGTCGTCGCGCAGCAGCGCGGCGATCTGATCGTCGCCACCGAGCAGATTGCCGAGTCAGCTTTCGCCCAAACCGTCATTCTGCTGCTGCACTCTGCCGACGACGGCGCCGTGGGCGTTGCGATCAACCGCCCGACGTGGGTAACGACGACCGAGTTGTTTCCGGAGCTCGACGAAACGCATCGTTATCGTGGACCGATATTTCACGGTGGCCCCCTCGCGCAGGCAACCGTGCTCGCGCTCAGCGCGAGCGAACGACTCGCCGAAGGGGACAGAGAGCCCATCGTCCCGGGCATCTACATGAGCTCGAATCTCGACCTGTTCGGGGCGCTCGTGGAGGATGCGAATGACGACACCCCGCTGCGCTTCTACGCCGGTCATGCAAGCTGGGGCCCCGGACAGCTCGATGAGGAGATCGGCGCGGGCGCGTGGCGCACGGTCGCAGCGAGCGCAGCGCTGATCTTCGATGCGGATCCACGCTCGCTGTGGCGTCGACTCGCGTCCTTCGCAGACGGGATGTCCGTGCGTGAGCCTCCCGCAGACGCGCCGCATCCGACACGCGCGCGGACTGCGGAGGCTTCGCGGGAGGCGTACACCAGCGCCGAGTAATGCCCTACGCCTATTTCGCCAGGCTGAGCAGGGCCAACAAGGCCATTTATCGACAGAGCGATGCGATCGAGCACATCGCTCTCAACGACGCCGCGCGACTGCGCCCGCACGTGCGCCGGCTCGAAGAAGCACTCGCCTCGGCAAACCGCGTGGGCGTCGAGGCGGCCGTCCGTCCGCTCTGCAATGCGCTCCTCGCCGACGTCGGTGCGGCAAAGCTCACGATCAAAGTGCTCGCAGTTCGCCCGAGTCACGACTGGGGGGAGCTGCACGGTCTGTACGAGCCTGCCGAGGGCCGTCGCCGGGCGCGCATCACCGTTTGGATGCGTACCGCCCAACACAAGAAGATCGTCGCGTTCAGGACTTTTCTCCGTACGATTCTTCACGAGATCTGCCATCACCTGGACTACGAGCTGCTCGGCCTCGACGACTCGTTCCATACGGAGGGATTTTTCAAGCGCGAGTCGAGCCTGTTTCATCAACTTATTCCGGGCGCACCGAGCTGAGATGCACATCGTTATCCTGATCGCCGCACTGCTGGCGCTTATCGTCGGACCCGGTCTTTGGGTAAAGGCCGTGCTCGCGCGTTACAGCGTGCCGAAAAACCGGTATTCGGTGACCGGCGGCGAGCTCGCTCGTCAGCTCCTCGACCACCTCGGCTTACATGACGTGCGCACGGAAACGACCGACAAGGGCGACCACTACGACCCGAGGGATAGAGTCGTGAGGCTGTCCCCGGAGTATTTCGAGGGACAGTCATTGACCGCGGTTACGATCGCCGCCCACGAGGTCGGCCACGCGCAACAGCACGCACGTGGGTTTCGACCGCTGCTTTGGCGCACACGCCTCGTCGTCTGGGTCAGCCCAATCGAAAAAATCGGCGCCGGCCTGCTGCTGCTCGCACCATTTGCCATTGCGCTCACGCGCGCGCCGATCGTCGGCCTTCTGACGTTTCTCGGCGGCTTCGCGACGCTCGGCGCGGGTACGGCGGTGCACGCGTTGACGCTACCGACCGAGTTCGATGCGAGCTTCGGCCGCGCACTGCCGCTGCTTCGCGAGCTCGGCGTGCTACAAGCCGGTGACGAGCCGCGCGCCCGCCGCATCCTCACTGCAGCAGCGCTCACGTACGTCGCTGCCTCGCTCATGAGCCTACTGAATATTGCGCGCTGGTGGGCGATAATACGCCGCTAGCGAAATCTGCGCGCCGCGCGCGTTTCGAGTAGACGGATACAATGATAATAACGAAGCAATCCGGCGCCGGCTCGCGATCGGAAAATTCCGGCCTGTTGTTCGGCATCGTCGTATGCTTTTTCCTGTCCGGGTTCACGGCGTTACTCTACGAGATCGCCTGGCTGCGGCAGTTCTCCCTCGTGTTCGGCACGAGCGAGCTGGCCGTCGCGATCGTGCTTGCGGTCTATCTGGCTGGGCTCTCGGCCGGCGCATTCATCGCAGCACGATACGTGATGCGCATCACCGAGCCCGTATGGGCTTACGGCTTGCTCGAGGCCGGCATTGCCGGCGCCGCACTCGTCGTCCCGCTGGCGCTTGCGGCAACCGGCGCCGTTTACGTCTGGGCGCTCGGCGACCAGCCCGTGCCGCCCGATGCCGCAACCTGGGGACAGCCCGCATTCTTTCTCGTCGTAGCCGTCGGCGTGCTCGCATTACCCACGGCGCTCATGGGAGCCACGCTGCCCGTGCTCACGCGCGCCGCCGTTAGCGTCGATTCACAAGTCGGACCACGCGTAGCGTTGCTTTACGGCAGCAACACGCTAGGCGCCGTTGGCGGTGCCGTGGCGGCAGGCTTCGCGCTGCTGCCCGCGCTGGGACTCGACGCGACCGTCTATACCGGCGTCGTCATCAATCTCGCCATCTTCGGCTTCGTCGCCGCGCTACGTCGTCGCTATGGCGCCGCGATGAGGACCGCCGCCTCGGAATCTCCCACCGGGGCCGCTGAAACCGGCTTCTTCGGCAATTGCGTTGCGCCCTGGCTCGACAGGCGCGCACGCGCGTCGGCTGCGCGCACATGCTTTACGGCTCAGCCCGCCTGGATATTGCCGGCCATGCTCGTGTCGGGCGCAATCGCACTCGTTTACGAGATCCTTTGGACGAGAATGCTAACGCACACGCTCGGCAGCAGTCTGACGGCGTTCGCGACCATGCTCGCAGCTTTCCTCGCGGGTATCGCGCTGGGCAGCGGCCTCGCGAGCGGCTTTGCGCGCGCGCGTGAGCGGGCGACGACGGCGTTCATCGCTGCGCAAGCAGGCGTCGCCGTACTGTCGATCCTGGCGTTCTCGTGGCTCGCGGCAGCAGTTCCGGCGTCGCTCAACCAAGCGCAGGTGACGCTCTATGCTGCCTCGATCATGCTGCCGGCCGCGATCTTTCTCGGTGCGAGCTTTCCGCTGGCCGTTCGCATCCTCGCCCGTAACGCTGCGCTGGCCAGCGGTGGGACAGCCCGCGTCTATGGATGGAACACGACAGGCGCCGTCGTCGGGGCATTGCTCGCCACGTTCATTCTGCTGCCCGCGCTGGGATTCGAGGGCACGATCAAGGTCGTCGTCACCGCCAATCTCGCCGTGGCGTTGTGGGTCGCGGTTTGCGTTGCCCGACGGCATGTCGCTGTCATCGGCCTCACGGCGAGCGGTCTGCTCGCGACATTGCTCTTTTATACGCCTTCGCGACCGGACGCTGTTATCTCGAGCACGGCTTTTCCGATTTCCTATCACACCGACCCGCAGGAAGTTTTCTACGCGGTCGGGCGCTCGGCAACGGTCTTGCTGCTCGAGGAGAACGGCTATTTTTACTTGCGCAGCAACGGGCTCCCCGAAGCCTCGATTCTGGCCAAGGGTAGTCCCCCGGTGCAGGACCCGGAGAAATGGTTGACCGCGCTGCCCGTTACCGCCCGTCCGGATGCACAGACGCTGCTGCTGATCGGCTTCGGCGGCGGCGTCGCGCTCGAAGGCGTTCCGCCATCGATCGGCGACATCGACGTCATCGAGCTCGAGCCCGAGATAATCAACGCAAACCGCGCCATTGCAACCCAGCGAAACGCCGATCCGCTCGAAGATCAGAGAGTGAATGTCATCAGCAATGATGCACGCAGCGCGCTGCGCCTGACGAGCAAACGCTACGACATCATCGTCTCCCAGCCATCTCACCCGTGGACGAGCGCAGCGGCCCACCTGTACACACGCGACTTCCTCAGCGAAGCCAAAGACCATATGAGCGAAGAGAGCATCTTCGTGCAGTGGATCAATTCCGAATTTATCGACGCGCCGCTGCTGCGCACGCTCGCAGCTACGTTGCGCAGTGAGTTCGAGCACGTTCGTCTGTACCAACCGGGGCCGCAGGTGCTCGCGTTTCTCGCTTCGGATACCGCGTTGACGCCGGAGCAGCAACTGGCCAGATCCGGTGCCCCGATCACGGACGACGTCATGCATTACAGCCGCATGGGCATGAACGGGGTCGAGGACCTGCTGACCGCGCTGGTCATGGATGAAGCGGGCGTTGCCGAGTTCGCCGGAAACGCCCCTATCAGCACGGACGACAACCTGCTCCTGGCGACGCGCAGTCGCAGCCGTGCCGACGGCCTCGTTCGCGACGATCTCGCCGAGCTGTTCAGGCCCTACGATCCGCTCGTCGAACGCGAGAGCTGGGTTCTTACGCGACTCGCCGACAGCGTCGACTTCGGCTACGTGACGCGCAACCTCATTCGCCTCGGTCAACACGATCGTGCGATCGCAATGGCCGAGGCGCTCCCGGACGAGTCGACGCGCCTGCTCGTGCTCGGCCTGCTCTACGCTGCGCGCGGGCAACAGGACCAGGCAGCCGCCGCCTACGCGCGTGCGCTGGCATTGCGGCCCGACAACGCTCAGGCGCGCTATCTCCTCATCGAGCCCTCCATACCCGCGCTCGCTCAACGCAGTGCCGATGCCTCGGTCTCGGCGCTGACCGAGGGCCTGCCGGCCTCGGCCGGGGCTGTCATTTTCGGCTGGGAGGCTGTCGCAAATCAGGACTGGAGCGCATTGTCCCAACTCGACAGCGTGCTCGGCCGCGCAGCCATCACCGATGCCTGGTATGCCAACGTCGCGCAACTGCGTGCCCAATGGCGCAGCCAGGTTCGCCAGGATCTGGAGTCGTTCGCGTTCGACGCCCTTCGTCTTATCGATCGCGCGATCTTGATACAGCCCGAGCTCAACTTTTACCTGCTGCGAGCTGCCATCGGCATCGCACTCGGCGATGGCAGCATCGCGGTGGAGTCGTCGCGGCACGTCGTGCGACTCGTCCGAGCGAACCTCGACCGACTCGCAGCGACGGGCGAGCGCGTCAGCGGGCGCGATATGCTCATGATGCGGGGGAACCTCAATGCTGTCGTGACGACGCTGCGCGGTGACCTCGTCGCCGCGGAGCAACGACGCGCCGAGGCCGTCAGACGCGACGCCAATGAGATCCTGAGATACATCAACGCCGTCCTCGACGAGCTGCAGAGCGCGGCCGAGGCGGAGAACGCAGAAGAATGACGGTGCTGACGGCACTGTCGGACTTCATCTGGGGTCCGTATCTACTGATTCCTCTGCTGCTCTTCACGGGCGTGTTCCTGACAGTCAGGCTGCGAGCTTTGCAGTTTCGCGAGCTCGGGCCGGCGCTCTATCTCGCCTTCGTGCGCCGCAAAGAGCGCGGCGCGAGCGGCGACATCTCGCATTTCCAGGCACTCATGACCGCGCTAGCCGCCACGGTGGGCACGGGCAATATCGTCGGCGTCGCGACGGCCATAGCGCTCGGCGGACCCGGCGCGCTGTTCTGGATGTGGGTGACGGGGCTCGTCGGCATGGCAACGAAATACTGCGAAGCGCTGCTGTCGGTGAAGTTTCGCATTACCGATCATCGGGGCGAGCAGGCCGGCGGCCCGATGTATTACCTCTCACGCGGGATGCCCCAGCGACGACTGGGCCGCCTGCTCGGCGCAGCGTTTGCGCTTTTTACGGGCATCGCCGCGTTCGGCATCGGCAACATGGTCCAAGCCAACGCCGTTGCCGATGCGCTCGACGGCGCCTTCGGCATTCCCGACTGGCAGAGCGGCGCCGTGCTGTCCACCGCACTCGCGCTCGTCGTGCTCGGGGGCATTCGCTCGATTGGCCGCGTCACGAGCGTGCTCGTGCCGGCCATGATCGCACTCTACCTGACGAGCGCCGGCGCCGTCTGGATCGCGAACTTCGACCGGATCGGCGCAGCGTTCGCGCTCGTTATCACAGACGCGTTTTCGGGCACGGCAGCGACGGGCGGTTTTCTCGGATCGACCGCCGCAATGGCCATTCGCTATGGTGTCGCCCGCGGAATATTCTCGAACGAATCAGGCCTCGGCTCGGCCGGCATCGCCGCCGCCGCGGCTCAGACGAACGAGCCGGCGCGTCAGGCGCTGGTGTCGATGACGCAGACGTTCATCGATACCCTGGTCGTGTGCACGTTCACGGGTATCGCCATCATTGCAACCGGCGCCTGGAGCTCGGCGGAGAACGGCGTCCTGATGACGCAGCTGGCATTCAACTCCGTGCTGCCTCAGATCGGCGGCATCGTCATCGCATCGAGCCTGGCCATGTTCGCTTTCTCGACGATTCTGGGTTGGTGCTACTACGGCGAGCGCAGCGTCGAGTATCTTCTCGGCGAGCGTGCCGTCGTGCCGTATCGAGTCGCGTTCGTGGTCGTGGCCTACGTCGGCGCCATCAGAACGCTCGACTTCGTATGGCTATTCTCCGATGTCATGAACGGGCTCATGGCCCTGCCGAACCTCATCGGGCTCCTGCTGCTCAGCGGGATCGCCGTAACAGAGACTCGCAGCTATCTCGCGCGCAGAGACTGACGCCTGACGTCCGGTGAGATCGAAATCGACCGCTCGCAAGGGCAGCGCGACGCTGCGATGTCCTGCCGATGTGTTCGCATCGCCGATCTTTACGCTAGACTCTCTAGTGTATGAGCGAATCCACACAATCGAGCCGTGATCTCGAGCGCATTCAGCTCGAAGCCCTCGTCTCGATCAAAGCGTACATACCCGAGGACGCCATGACGGCGAGCCTCCTCGGCACCGAGCGCACCGGTCACGGTGTGCGCATTCGCGACGACGGGCTCATCGTCACGATCGGCTATCTCATCAACGAAGCCGAGGATATCTGGGTGACGACGGAGGATGGACTGTCATCGGCGGCATTCGTCGTGGGTAACGACTTTCGCAGCGGTCTCGCGCTCATCAAGCCGACGATGCCGCTTCTCGGGCCGAGCATGCCCATCGCCGCAAGCGATGAGCTCAAAGTCGGAGATGCCGTCGTCATCGCCGCGAGCACGGAATCGGAGCCACAGACCGTCGAAGCCCAGGTACTCGCTCGCCAGGAGTTCGCGGGCCGCTGGGAATATCTGCTCGAAGAAGCGATTTTCTCGGCGCCCCCACACCCGAGCTGGTCGGGCGCGGCGCTTCTAAATCTAAAAGGCGAGCTCTGCGCCATCGGCTCGCTCGTCATTCAGGGTTTCGAAATTCGCGGCGATCAGCGAACCGTCAATATGTCGGTACCGGTGCAAACGCTCGCGGGCGCCATCGATGAAATCTGCGAGCACGGTCGGCGCCTCGAGCCGCCACGCCCATGGCTCGGTCTGCTCGTGCACGACGAAGATGACGAGCTCACGGTCGTAGGCGTTTATCGTAACTGCCCGGCCGATGCGGCCGGCCTGCAGCCTGGCGATATTATCGTGCGCGTCGGCAATCACGAGATTTACGGCCTCGGTCATTTCTATCGAACGATGTGGAGCCTGGGTCCTGCCGGAACGGATATTCCGATCACCGTGCTGCGCGACACGGCACGCCACGACCTCGTCGTCGCCTCGGTCGAGCGCATGGCTCACCTGCACAGAGGCACTGTACAGTAATACCAACGCACAAGTTCTTGCCAGGCGCAGCGCCGCTTGGCTATGCTCGCCGGAGCCCGATAATTAGTCCAGGGGGATGTTTTCATGAAGTACGAGATCTACCGTCTAGCCGCGCTTGCGGCCGTGGCCTTCGCGTTGTCTGCATGCGGCCAGGGGTCGGGGGGCGGAGGCGCAGCTGTCGACATGGACTCCCCGGCCTACAGGGCGATGGTCTACCGCCAGAGCCTCATGCGAGTCATCGCCTTCAAGGCGGGCCGGGTCCGAGGCATGGCCGACGGCAATATTCCCGTGGACGAGGCGGAGTTCGCACGCTCGGCTGGGGAGCTCGCGACGTTGGCCGGCATGATCGAGGACGGCGTAATCGCAGGTAGCGACAGCGAGAGCCTGCCGGGTAGCGCCGCCTTACCGGCCATCTGGAGCGATCCCGGCGATTTCGCTCAGCGCGCAGCCAACCTGCGCACGGCGGCGGCGACGGTCGCCTCACAGGCACAGGCAGGTGGCTTCCAGGCTGCGCAGGTAGCGGCATCCGAAAACATCGGCCCGGCCTGCGGCGGCTGTCATAGAAACTATCGTCAAAGCGACGAGTAGGGACGACGCTGCTGCCTGGTGCGGGAACGCGAAACGCTGAGCCGAAAGCCTGGCCGCTTCAGCCGGTTATTCCGCTTGCTGCTTCAGACTCTCGTCGATGACGAACAGGTCGGTGAGCAGTGCTCGCAGATGAATCGACCCATTGACGTTGTCGATGAGCAGCGAGCTGATCGCGGGTTTCGATAAGACGAGCCTGATGATCGCGAGCGCACGCTCGGCGTCCTGGCTCACGGCCTCCAAAAACGGCTTGCACGCCTGCGTGTCGCCGAGCGCCTCACGCGTAGCCGCGGCGACGACTTCGCCGAGTCCCTCGAGCGCGTTCTCCATCTTGCGCAGATAATCCCTGAGGTCCGAGGCCGCACCGCCACCACGATCGGTTTGCCGGCCCTGCGCGGCGTACGCAAACATGAACTCGTAAGCAGACTCGATTGCGTCGATGCGTTGCTCTAGATCCATATCGTTGTCTTCACTCATGTTCGTAGCTCCGTACGTCAGCGCTACTGTCTTCGCCCTGGGCAGACCAGTGGGATCGATCGTAGTACTTATTGTATTCACCGACGCTGATCCAGCCGAGAATCATCGAGCGCAATAAATGGATCTTCTCGGGTCGAAACGAGAAATATACGTGCAGAATGATCATGGTGATCAGGCACAGCGAGGTGAGATCGTGGAGCACGTAGACGATACCCCAGACAGAATCGCTGACCCAGTACGGATCACGCTCCCACCAGGGCGTATCGATCTTCACGAGCATCATGAGTCCCGTGCCGATGGCCGTCAGGACGACAACGGTGAAAGCGTGGTGAATCGCCTTTTGTGCGAGCGAGTATTTACCGGCGATTTTCGCCGCGACCGGAGACAGCCGCAGCGCAGAACGCAATACCGCCAAGCCGTCGCGAATGTCGCTGAGGCTTATCCACATCGAGCGCAGGTCTTGGTAGAGCACCGCGCGAACGATGTGCAGCACGACGAGCACGACGAGGATCAGGCCCGTGACCCAGTGGATCGTCACCCACGCGAACTCGATACCGAGTATCGGTAACAGCGCCGTAGCGAGCAACACGACGACGGTGACCGCGCTCAGCCAGTGAAACAGGCGGTCGATCAGCGCATGACGCACGAGCCGCGAGCCGCTTGCCGTCGCCACGATCACTTTCGCTTGCCGGCCAGTAGCCAGCAATAGACCGCATGCAGTACGGCAATCGCGATGCCCGCCCAGAAGAATACGGGTAGCAGGTCCCAGGACAGGCCCAGAACCGTCTCCTGCCCCCAGACATTGCGGCTCAAACGCAGAAGTTCCATCGCTTGCTCGTAACGTTAGCGTTGCCGGCGTCTCGCGTGACTGAGCGCATGCAGTCGTGCCTGCCACGCCTACTGCGCTCTTCGTCGGCGCTGCGGGTTTCGCCGGCTGTTATTCGTCTCTGTCAGGGCCGCGAGCATACCGCATCCCCTCGGCGCGGCGCATCCTGCGAGCGCCGCGAGCGCCCATTGCCCCAGCGCGCGGAATGACCCAATCGCGCCGAGTTGCGGTATCCTTTCTGAAAACAAATGCTCGTGCGGGCCGTCGGAGCGCGCCACGCACGATGGTGACGACGTCCTCGACCCGATGTCGGTGAGTCATCAACGCCGGAGATAAAGCATGCCTGACTCGATGATTAGGACCAGAGGCGCGCGGCGCTCGCACGTGCTCGCGTGGGCCGTACTGGCCTGCCTCGGAGTAACATTCGTCCTTACCGGTCACGCGCAACCGGCCCGATCC
>JBFJXA010000061.1:0-11045 GCA_041623375.1 Gammaproteobacteria bacterium
ACGATGGCGATCCTCGGCCGGAACAGGCCCTTCTCGCTCGTCGAGCAACTTGACATAACCGCCGAGCGGGATGCTCGACAGCCAGTACTCTGTGGCATCCGAGACGTTCGGCTCGGCGTTCTGCGGCAGTCGTCGCGCGGAAAGGGGTGAGGCCGCCTCACTCGGCTCGCGCCCCCGCCAGCGCAACAGCGGCCGGCCGAACCCGACCGAGAAGCGCAGGACCTTGAAACCGAGCCGTCGGGCCACCCAGAAATGACCGAACTCGTGGACTGAAACGAGCACGCCGATAGCGACGATGAATGCGGCGATCGAGAGCAGAAAGTCGATCATTTCATCGCGCCTTCGTGGGCCGAGTGCATGCGGCCCACGCGGCACCGGCAGCCACCCGGGGGGCTTCGGTCACGCCGCGCAGATTTCGACCTAACATATTGAATATCCGCAACGTTTTCTGAGATCCAGGCCCGCGGCGCTCATTCTACCTAAAAAGACCGCCGCCGGCGGAGGAGGTTCCGGCGCTATGCCGCCAGCACGCCCGAGAAGCTCATACCCAGAACGTACACGGGCACGGCCGCGGTCAGGCTGTCGATGCGGTCCAGTATGCCGCCATGACCAGGCAGCAGATGACCGCTGTCCTTCGTCCCGGCGCGGCGTTTGCAGAGGCTCACGGTCAGGTCACCGACGATCGAGGCAACGGCCGTAGTAGCCGCGATCAGCGCCCAGTTCAGACTCGGGAGCCCGAGGAGCATGGCGGTCACAACACCGGCGAGAATCGCAGCGCCGACGCCGCCGCCGACACCCGCCCAGGTCTTTCCGGGGCTGACTGTGGGTGCAAGCTTGGCGCGCCCGAAAGCCCTGCCGAAGAAGTAAGCGCCGACGTCGGCAGCCCAGACCACGCACAGCAGGCTCAGCACGAGTGCCGGACCACGAGGGCCGCTGTTATGAATATAGGCGAGCAGAAACCAGCTCGGCACGAGCGCGAGGATGCCAGCGGCGGCAACGACGATCGACGGGACGCGCCAGGGATAGGCGATGACGCTTGCCAAAGCCACAATCCACCATCCGGCGGCGATCCACGCGAAGGCCACGGCACCGCTTGCGTCAAACCAGGCGCCGCCGAGCAGCCCGAGCACGACGACGACTCCCGCGTACAGCCGCGCACCAGCCCGCGGCCAACCGACGAGCTTGCCCCATTCCAAAGCGCCGAGTGTCCAGGCGGCTCCGAACGCCAGGGCCATGGCCCAGCTCGGCAGCCACAGCACGCATACGAGAACGATGGCGACCAGCACGGCCGCCGTAATGATACGAGTGGTCAGCAATTTTCGATCTCTACCTGATCGGCCGTGCGGCCAAAGCGTCGCTGCCGCCCAGCATAAAAATCGAGAGCAGCATCGACATCCGCTTCCGTAAAGTCGGGCCAGAGGACCTCGGAAAAGTAGAGCTCGCTGTACGCCAGATCCCACAGTAAAAAATTGCTGATGCGCTGCTCGCCGCCGCTGCGGATCAACAGATCGACAGGTGGAAGAGATGCCGTCGCAAGTGCTGCCCCGAGCCGCGATTCATCGACGTCTTCGGCAGCGAGCGTCCCGTTCTCGACCTCGCGTGCGAGCGAGCGAGCTGCTGCAGCGAGATCCCAACGCCCGCCGTAGGCGACAGCCAATACGAGATCCATGCGGTCATTGTCACGCGTGCGCGCCTCCGCGGCCTCGATGGCGGCGTTGAGCTCGGGCCCCAGCGCATCAAGCTGGCCGATAAACCGCAAACGAATTCCGTTGGCGTCGAGCTCGGCAACCTCCCGGTTGAGCGCTTCGATAAAAAGGCCCATGAGCGCGTTGATCTCGTCAGGCGGCCGCTGCCAGTTCTCGCTCGAGAATGCGAACAGCGTCAGTGCTTTCACACCACGCTGTGCGCACTGCTCGACGATCATGCGCACGGGTTTGATGCCGGCCTTGTGGCCTGCTTGACGGGGCAACGCGCGGCGGGCGGCCCAGCGGCCGTTACCATCCATGATCACGGCAATGTGCCGGGGCACGACGGTGGCAGCGCCGTGTTTCTGTACGAGCGCGACCATCAGAACTCCATGATCTCGGCTTCTTTCTCCTGCAGCAGACCGTCCATCTCGGCGATGAATTTGTCGGTCAGCTTCTGGATTTCGTCGTGCGCGCGATGATCGTCATCCTCGGTGATGAGCTTCTCTTTGAGCAGATCCTTGATATCGCCAAGGGCGTCGCGACGAATGTTGCGCACGGCTATCCGGCCGGACTCGGTCTCGTTGCGCACGACACGCACGAGCTCCTTGCGGCGTTCCTCCGTCATGGGCGGAAGCGGCACGCGGATCACCGTGCCGGCCGATACCGGCGTAAGCCCGAGATCCGAGGTCAGAATGGCTTTCTCGATGGCGGCGACCATCTGCTTTTCCCACGGCGACACCGTCAGCGTGCGGGCGTCCTCGACCGTCACGGTCGCAGCCTGGCTGATCGGAACCTCCGAGCCGTAGTAGTCGACCGTCACGTGCTCCAGCAGGCCTGTCTGCGCGCGGCCCGTACGCAGGCGTTTGAACTCCTCCTTGAGCGCGTCGACGCTCTTACTCATCCGCAGAGCCGCGTCCTTCTTGATATCTTCGATCATGGTTCAAGTCCCCGTTCGAGACATGTCGTTCGCTACCGACGTACCGAGCTCCTCGCCTTTGACGAGACGCACGAGGTCTCCAGGGTTATTGAGATTGAACACGATGAGCGGCAGATTATTCTCGCGACACATGACGATCGCCGTCGCGTCCATGACCTTCAGGTCCTCGGCGAGCACCTGGTCGAACGAGAGCCCCTCGTAGCGAACGGCATCGGGTACTTTGAGCGGATCGGCCGAGTAAATGCCGTCGACCTTTGTCGCCTTCAGCAACACCTCGGCGCCGATCTCGATCGCCCGGAGGCTCGCGGCCGTGTCGGTCGTGAAAAACGGATTGCCCGTGCCGGCAGCAAATATAACGACCCGACCCTTCTCGAGGTGGCGCACGGCGCGGCGGCGGATATAGTCCTCGCAGACCTCGTGGATCTGCAGCGCCGACAGGACCCGTGCGATCACGCCGTGCCGCTCCAGGGCATCCTGCATTGCCAACGCGTTGATCACGGTAGCGAGCATGCCCATCTGATCGCCCGTCACGCGATCCATGCCGGCCTCGGCTAAGCCCGCGCCGCGAAAGATGTTGCCGCCACCGATGACGAGACCGATCTGCACACCGAGAGCGGATACCTCGGCAATCTCGGCCGCGACGCGCTGAATCACGGCCGGGTCGACACCGTAATCCTGGCCTCCAAGCAGCGCCTCGCCGCTGAGCTTCAGCAGAATTCTCTGATAGGCGGGCGAGCTCTGCCCCATGCTGTGCTCCCTCTACGGGCCCGGATATCTCACCGGGACTTCGGATGATGGCGAAGAACAGGGGGCCTTGGGCGTAGAGCTGGACCGAAAGTCATAGCCGCAGCTATGACTTGAGGGAAGCTCAAGCGCAAGGGCGTCTGGACGAGCCAGGGCCGGAGTGGGCCGTAAGCGAACGACTCTTCGGCGCCCGCGATTGCAATGTACCTGTCCTCCATTCTCCCCACCGGTTAAGTCGACTCACTCAGCGCGATGGCCTCCTGGTGAGATATCCGGGCCGGGCTCGCAGCGCGAGCGTGGCGACCAAATCCCCGGTCGGACCGCCTAATTCTTAAGATTAGCGGCTCTGAGAGGCCTGCGCCATGACCTCCTGGACGAAATCGTCGGCTTTTTTCTCAATCCCCTCGCCGACCTCGAGCCGGACGAAGCGCTTGACGCTCGCCCCAGCGCCAGACAGCAGGTCGCGCACGCGCGTGTCGGGATCCTTGACGAACTCCTGGCCAACGAGCGTCACCTGGTCGAGGTGCTTGCGCAGCCTACCCTCGACCATCTTCGTGACGATCTCCTCGGGCTTGCCCTCGGCCAACGCCTGTGCCGTTAGAATTTCGCGCTCCTTCTCGAGCTCCGCCGCAGGCATATCCTCCGCCCCGATATAACGTGGCGCGCTTGCTGCTACCTGCATCGCGAGATCCCTGGCCAGCACCTCGTCGCCGCCCTCGAGCTCGACGAGCACGCCGATTCGTCCCATATGGGAGTAGGCGCCGACCGTGCCCTGGCTTTCGAGTAACTCGAACCGGCGCACGTTGATGTTCTCGCCGACCTTTGCAATGAGCGCCTTGCGCTGAGTCTCTAGATCCTCGCCGCCGACATCCAGCGACATGAGCGCTTCGAGATTCCCCGGCGCCTCCTTCACAATCGTTGCGGCAACAAGATCGGCGAAGCCGCAGAAGTTCTCGTCCTTAGCAACGAAATCGGTCTCGGAGTTGACCTCGACGATGGCATGCCGGCCCGCCTGCGCATCGCTGCGGATCACGATCTGGCCCTCTGCAGCCACACGCGACGCCTTCTTGTCGGCTTTGGCCTGTCCGGCCTTACGCAAATGCTCAGCCGCGGCGTCGAGATCACCACCGGCTTCCTGCAACGCCCGCTTGCAGTCCATCATGCCGGCGCCTGTGCGCTCACGCAGCTCTTTGACCTGTGACGGTTTGATATCCATGTCTTGAATCCTGTCTCTCGTTGATTCGGCCCGCCGACACTTAGTCCTTGGTGGATTTCTTAGCGCCGGTCTTCTTTGCCGCTGCCTTTTTCGCCGTCGTCTTCTTTGCTGTTGTCTTCTTTGCCGCTGCCTTCTTCGTCGTTTTCTTCTTTGCCGATGCCTTCTTGGTCGTCGCCTTCTTGGTGGTCGCCTTCTTGGCCGCGACCTTCTTGGTCGTGGCCTTTTCGGTCGCTACTTTATCGGTGGCTGCCGGCTCGGTGGCTACCGGCTCGGTCGGCGCCTCCGTGGCCGTGGCTTTTTCGGTCGCGCCCTCGGGCTCTACCGAACGGGCGCTCGCCTCTGCCGTAGCTTCCTCAACGACGCCGGCCTGGGCCTCGTCTGTCTTCTTGGCGGTCGCCTGCTTGGCGGCCGCCTGCTTGGTCGCCACCTTTTTGGTCGTGACCTTCTGCGCTGTCTTCTTCGCCGCAGGCTTCTTGCTCGCCGCACCCACCTTGGGTTTGCCAGCCTCATCGAGCTCGACGAACTCATCGTCGCCGGTCGGCACCTCCGGGATCGACGCCTTACCCTCGAGCACGGCATCGGCCGCGCCGGATGCGTACAACGCAATCGCCCGCATGGCATCGTCGTTACCCGGAACGACGTAGTCGACGCCCTCCGGCGCACAGTTCGTATCGACGACAGCGACGACAGGGATTCCGAGCTTGACGGCCTCCTTGACGGCAATCTCCTCGTGACCGACATCGATGACAAACACCGCATCGGGCAGCGCTTCCATGTCCTTGATACCGCCGAGCGTTCGCTCGAGCTTCTCCTGCTCGCGGCTGAGCTTGAGGACCTCCTTCTTCGTGAAGTCCCCGCCGCCGCCCTCGGCGGTGATCTCTTCGAGATGCTTCAGACGTTTGACCGATTGACGAATCGTCTTGAAGTTCGTCAGCATGCCGCCGAGCCACCGATAGCTCACGTGCGGCATACCACAGCGTTGCGCGTTCTCCACGATCGCAGTGCGCGCAGCCCGCTTGGAGCCGACGAACAGCACGGTACCGCCATCGGCGACGATCTTGCGGATGAACTCGACCGCCTCCAGATAGCGCGGCAGCGTCTGCTCGAGATTGATAATATGAATACGGTTGCGCTCGCCGAAAATGTACGGTGCCATTTTCGGGTTCCAGAAGCGGGTTTGGTGTCCAAAATGGACGCCCGCTTCCAGCATCCGGCGCATGGTGACGTCGGCCATGAGAAGCTCCTTTCCGGGTTAGTCCTCCACGCACCCTCGCCAGCGACCCGGCCCCCTGAGGGGCTACGGCACCCAGCTGCGAGTGTCCGGTACGTGTGTGTCGTTAATTGCCTCTAGGGCGCGCGCTTTATACCATACGCGCCCGACCGCAACAATTGGATACAACGGGGTCAGACCCCGAGTATCGACGGGCTCAGCCCGTCGGGACCGCGGTGCTCGATTTTTGGGGGTCTGACCCCCGTCTAGTCCTGGCCAGCTCGTGCAGGCTCTCCAGGCGCCGCAGAGCAGTCGCGAGGACTGTCGAGCGTATGAACGTCACGATTAAAACACCTGTCGAACAAGACAAGATGCGGGTCGCGGGCCGACTCGCCGCCGACGTGCTCGACATGATCGGCGAGCATGTCGTCGCGGGCGTCACGACCGACGAGCTCGACCGGATCTGCCACCGTTTTATCACCGAGGAACTCGACGCGATACCGGCACCGCTGAATTATCGCGGCTTTCCCAAATCGATCTGCACGTCGGTGAACCACGTCGTCTGTCACGGCATCCCCGGGGAGCGTAAACTGAAGAACGGCGATGCGATCAACATCGACATTACCGTGATCAAGGACGGATTCCACGGTGATACGAGCCGCATGTTTTTCGTCGGCAAGCCGTCGGTTCTCGCCGAGCGGCTGGCTCAGACGTGTTTCGACGCGATGTGGCTTGGAATACGGGAGATCAGGCATGGAGCGAGACTCGGCGACATCGGCAACGCAGTGCAGTCTTTCGTCGAAGAACAGCGTTTCTCGGTCGTGCGCGAGTATTGCGGTCACGGCATCGGCCGGGAGTTCCACGAAGACCCGCAGGTTCTGCACTATGGCAAGCCTGGCACGGGCTTCGAGCTAAAAGCGGGTATGACCATTACGGTCGAG
Organism: Gammaproteobacteria bacterium; assembly: GCA_041623375.1. Taxonomy (GTDB): domain Bacteria; phylum Pseudomonadota; class Gammaproteobacteria; order Steroidobacterales; family Rariloculaceae; genus JAHEEM01. The sequence goes on from JBFJXA010000061.1 coordinate 6,737, forward strand.
CCGATGGTCAACGCCGGAGGGCGCCACGTGAAGCTTCTCAATGACGGCTGGACAGTCGTCACGAAGGATCACTCGCTGTCGGCGCAATGGGAGCACACCGTGCTCGTGACAGACTCCGGGTATGAGGTACTCACGCTCGGCGCCGCTGACAGGACGAATCACGAATGAGCACGACTCTGCACGATCCAAGCGATGCCGTCAGCGCAGCCGCAGACGCGCTCATCGATACGCAGTCCCTGGCTGCTGCGCTGGATGGCGCCGGCACGGCCATCGCCACGTTCAAGCAGGCGCTCTCCGACGCCAACACCAGGCTCGCCGAGCGCTTTCGCAAGAACGAGCCCATCGATCGGCTCGTGCACCAGCAGGCTGCGATCGTCGATGCGGTCATTATCGTCGCGTGGCGCCATTTCGGATCGGCCGCGGCAGACGAGATCGCGCTCATCGCCGTCGGCGGTTACGGGCGCGGTGAGCTGCACCCGCGCTCCGACATCGATCTCATGATCCTGCTGCACGGCCCGAGCAATCCAAGTCTCGATGAGATCATCAGCCGGTTTCTGACGTTTCTCTGGGATATCGGTCTCGAAGTCGGTCACTCGGTTCGAACGCTCGAGGATTGCGAGACCGAAGCAGCTCGTGACGTCACCGTTGTCACGACGCTCATGGAGTCCCGTCTGCTCGCCGGTCCCGAACGCCAGTTCGAGGCGCTGCACGAGCGTATCGCTCCCGATCGGATCTGGGCGTCGGCGGATTTCTTCGAGGCAAAGGTCGGCGAACAAGCCGCCCGCCATCACCGCTATCACGACACGGCCTACAACCTCGAGCCCAATATCAAGGGCAGCCCAGGTGGACTGCGCGATATTCAGATGATCGGCTGGATCGCCCAGCGGCATCTCGGCACGAAAGACCTAGAAGGTCTCATCGGGCACGGCTTTCTAACGCACAACCAGCACCAGATCCTCATCAACGGCCGTGCGTTTCTCTGGAGGATTCGATTCGCGCTGCATTTGCTCGTCGGTCGCCCCGAGGATCGGCTGCTTTTCGACTATCAGGTCAAGCTTGCCAAAGCGCTCGGCTATGAGGATGCGTCCTACACGCTCGGCGTCGAGCAGCTCATGCAGCGCTACTACCGCACGGTCATGGAGATCAGCCGCCTCAACGAGATGCTGCTACAGCTATTCGAGGAAGCGATTCTGGGCGACCCCGACGCACCGGTTACGCCGCTCGGCCCGCGTTTCCAGGAGCGCGGTGGCTATCTGGAGGTCGCACACGAGAAGGTTTTCGTTCAGGAGCCCTCTGCCCTGCTCGAGCTGTTCTTGCTGCTCGAGGAAAACCTCGATCTCAAGGGTGTGAACGCACGGACCATCGCCCTGATCAAGCAACACCTATGGCTCATCGACGAGGAGTTTCGGCAGAACCCACGCAACCATCGGCTGTTTCTGAACATTCTCAAGGCGCCCCAGGGCGTCACGCGCACGTTACGGCGGATGAACACTTACGGCGTTCTGGGTCTGTATATCCCGAGCTTCGGGCGGATTGTCGGGCGCATGCAATACGACCTCTTTCACGCCTACACGGTCGATGCCCACACGCTATTCGTTGTCGAAAACCTGCGGCGCTTCTCCCTCAGTCGCTTCGATCACGAATACCCGGCCTGCAGCGCCATCATGCAGGAGTTGCCGAAGCCCGAGATCGCTTATCTCGCCGGGCTTTTTCACGACATCGCCAAGGGCCGCGGCGGCGACCATTCCGAGCTCGGTTCCGTCGATGCGGAGGCCTTCTGCCTCGAGCATGGCATGAGCCGCTACGATGCGCGACTCGTCGCATGGCTCGTCCAACACCACCTCCTGTTGTCCGTCACGGCGCAAAAACGGGATCTCAACGATCCGAATGTGGTGAACGAGTTTGCAAGGGTGGTCGGCGACGAGACACGTCTCGCGTATCTGTACGTGCTCACGGTGGCGGATGTCCGAGGAACGAACCCGAAGCTTTGGAACTCCTGGAAGGACACGTTGTTCTGGGAGCTCTACGAGCTGACCAAGCGTGCGCTGCGCCGCGGCCTCACCAACCCGATCGACGCCGACGAGCTCGTCGACGAAACGAAGGCACAGGCCGAGCAGCTGTTGAGGCAGAGCGGCGTTGCGCAGGACGCGTGGGAGGCCGTGTGGTCGAGCTTCAAGACCGAGTACTTTCTGCGCCACCGGCCCGAAGAGATCGCATGGCACACGCAGGTTCTGGCCGCGTTGGACGATCGCGGGGGCGTGATTGTCGATATCAGCGATAAAGTGGCGGAAGGGCTCACGGCCGTCATGGTCCAGACACCTTCGGGCCTCGACTCGTTCGTACGAACGACCGCAGCGCTGGCGGAGCTCGGCCTGACGATCGTCGACGCCCGCATCGAGCCAATGAGCGAGGCACTGGACCTCGACACCTACTTTCTGCTCGAGACCGACGGTAGCCCGATCCGTGACTCGCGGCGCCTGGCAGAAATCAACGCACGATTACAGAAGAGCCTGTCTCTCGACAGCGGTGACGAGCTCAGCGTCACTCGGCGCGCACCCCGACAGGTACGGATGTTCTCGACACCCGTGCAAGTCACTCTGTCCGACGACCCGACCCAACCGCGCACCGTCGTCGAGCTCATCGCTAGCGACCGTCCGGGCCTGTTGTTTCAGGTCGGAAAAATTCTCGAGGACAACGGCGTGAAGCTGCAGAACGCAAAGATCTCTACGCTCGGTGAGCGCGCCGAGGATGTGTTCTTCATCTCTACACAGGACAACGCGCCGCTAGACGAGGCGGCTTGCAGGAAACTGGCCGGCGACCTGGAAACCCAGCTCGCCGAGCCGCAAGCTGCTTGAGGAACTCATTTCAAGGTAATGCCTGTATGTCGGATCTGAGCACGATCATCGATGCAGCCTGGGAAAGGCGCAGCGATCTCTCGCCGGGCAACTCCGATGCCGACATCCGCGAGGCCGTCGAGCAGTGCATCGCCGGCCTGGACGCGGGCAAGCTGCGCGTCGCGGAGCGTTCAGGCGGTTCTAATGGCGGTACCTGGGTCGTCAATGAATGGCTCAAGAAAGCCGTGCTGCTGTATTTTCGGCTTCACGCCAACGAGCTCATCGATGCCGGTCACACGCGCTTCTTCGACAAGGTCCCTCTGAAATACGCAAGCTACGACACCGCCGCTTTCGAGTCGTCCGGCACGCGCGTCGTGCCGGATGCGATCGTGCGCCGCGGTGCCTATGTCGCTGCCGATGTGGTCTTGATGCCCTCGTACGTAAATATCGGCGCCTACGTCGATCAGAGCAGCATGATCGATACCTGGGCCACGGTCGGCAGCTGCGCGCAGATCGGCAAACGCGTCCATCTTTCGGGCGGTGCGGGCATCGGTGGCGTGCTCGAGCCGCTGCAGGCAGCGCCGACGATCATCGAGGATGACTGCTTTATCGGTGCGCGCTCGGAGATCGTCGAAGGCGTCATCGTCGAACGCGGCTCGGTCATCGCGATGGGCGTCTATCTCGGCCAGAGCACACGCATCTACGATCGGGACAACGGGACCGTCAGCTACGGTCGTATCCCCGCAGGCTCGGTCGTCGTTCCTGGCAGCCTGCCCGCCGCGGACGGCAGCCACAGTCTCTACTGCGCCGTGATCGTCAAACGCGTCGATGAGCAAACGCGCGCGAAGACGAGCCTCAACGAGCTGTTGAGGCCCGCCGACTGACTGTAACGGTCAGCCGAGTCTCGCAAGCCCCAGCGGCCTCGCAACGAACGCCGCCGCGCCGAGACGGAGGAACGCAAATGAAGCAGCGCGTGCCCGTGATAGTAGCACGGTGTCAGAACGACACGTCCCACTGAAAACGTACCCGATTCTCCGAGTCGTCCAGACCCACGAGCCCATCGTCGAGCGATAGGCGCGAGAGATCCACGGTCAGCTTATTGTTGTGGCCATTGAAGAACCAGTTCGCACCGATCGTAAACTCGCGGCGTTGATTCTCGAACGTGCGATTCACGGCATTGGGCTCATCGACGGCTGCATACCGTACGGCGAATTCCAGTGGCTCGGGAATGCGCTCGAACAGATGATGGAAGAAGTATCCGGCCTGAACGTAGCCGCCCGTGAGCTCGTGCTTGCTACCGTCCGAGCGGTCGCGAATCGTCTTCTCGTGATATTCCTGTTGAATCGACAGGCCTCGGTACTTGAAGGCGAATTCCTGAACGACCTGGTCGATTTCGAATTGGTCAGGTGCCGCCGTCGCGGGCGATTCGAAACCATCGAGATTGCCGCAACCCGATGAGGACCATCGCGTGCAAT